>CAUUCL010000006.1:0-51276 GCA_963543845.1 uncultured Acholeplasmataceae bacterium | reverse complement strand
CAGGTAAATGAGCAGGTAAAATTGCTTTCGCCTGATGCAGTTTTAGTATACGATTTAATAAAAAAATATAATAATAAAAACAATGTGGTGATAATATGGAAATGCAAAAACCTCTTATAGAATTAAAAAGTGTTACAAAAGAAATAAACGGCGAGATAATATTAAAGGGGATAAATCTTGAAATAATGCCTAATGAATTTGTGACATTACTAGGTCCATCTGGTTGTGGTAAGACAACTACATTAAGAATAATAGGTGGATTTACAACTCCTAGTAAAGGAGATGTATTTTTTGATGGAAAGTCGGTTTTAGATATTCCTGCCCATCAAAGAATGACTAATACAGTATTTCAAAGATATGTACTATTTCCTCACTTAGATGTTTTTGAAAATGTGGCATTTGGTCTTAGAATAAAATCGAAAAAAGAACAGCAAAAAATAGAGTTAGATAAACTTTTAGAATCTCATCAAAAAAAGCTAGCTTTGGCTAAGAATGATGATGAGAAGAGTCTGCTTGAAAAAGATTTTGAAATAGGACAAAAACTTATTAAAGATCCTAACTATTTAAAAAAGCAAGAAATAAAAAAATTAAAAGAAGAACTTAAATTATCAAGTGATAAAGAAGTAATTAAAAAAGAAATTAAAAAAATAAAAAAGACCTTTATTACTAAAAAAGTAAAAGAGGAAATTTTAACTGAGAAAGTTAAAAACTATTTAAAACTTGTAGGCCTTCAAGGATTTGAAGAAAGAAGTATTGAAAGCCTTTCAGGTGGTCAGCAGCAAAGAGTTGCAATCGCAAGAGCTCTTATAAATGAGCCTAAGGTTTTGCTTTTAGATGAACCACTTGCAGCGCTTGATTTAAAGATGCGTCAAGAGATGCAATATGAATTAAAAGAACTTCAAGAAAAAGCTGGAATTTCTTTTATTTTTGTAACCCATGACCAAGAAGAAGCTCTTACTATGAGTGATAAAATTGTTGTGATGAATGATGGTGAAATTCAGCAAATAGGAACACCAGAAGATATTTATAATGACCCAGCTAATCGTTTTGTTGCATCATTTATTGGTGAGTCAAATATTGTTCCAGGAGTTATGAAAGATGATTTTTTAGTATCTTTTGATGGCGTAGATTATGAGTGTGATTATAATGGTTTTAATAAAAATGAAGAGGTAGAGATTGTATTAAGACCAGAGGATTTAGAAATTGTGAAAAAAGGTAAAGGTCTTTTAGATGGAATTGTTACATCGGTTGCTTTTAAAGGGGTTCACTATGAAATAGATGTTTTAACAAAAGATAGAACATATACAGTTCATACAACTGATTTTCACGATTTTGATGAAGAGGTTGCAATTTTATTTGACCCTAAAGAAGATATTCATGTTATGGAAAAATCAACATGGTAAAGATGGGTTTTAGGGAAAAATTTAAAAAAGTAAATGTTGCTAAATTATTAGGAATTCCATTTTTTGTAGTAACTATTTTATTTATTGCGCTACCTTTTTTAATGATTATTTTATACTCGTTTAAAAAAGATCCAGATGCAAGTATTTTTAATATGGAGCTTACCTTTAATAACTACTACCGCTTTTTTAAAACTGCTTCATTTATGGGAATAATGGGGCAATCAGTTTATTTTGCTCTTATTACAACAGCGATAACTATTTTAATAGGATATCCACTAGCATATTTTATATCTTTACAAAAAAGTAGATTGCAATCGCTTTTTTTGCTTTTAATAACCGCTCCAATTTGGATAAATATGCTAATTAGAACACTTGCTTTAAAGCAAATTATAAACTTAGGAATGCCGTTTTTGCTTGGAACAAGGCTTGCGGTTGTGCTTGGTATGGTTTATATATTCTTACCTTTTATGGTAGTTCCGATTTATTCGGTAATTTCTAAAATAGATAAAAGTTTATACGAGGCAGGGGCTGACCTTGGAGCTAATAGTTTTAAAGTATTTATAAAAATTATTCTTCCGCTTTCAAGAAATGGAATATATTCAGGAATACTAATGGTATTTTTACCTGCTGCAACATCTTTAATAGTTCCGCAGTATTTAGGAAATGGAAGATATTTAATTGGTAATGTTATTGAAGCGTTTGCAAAGATGAGCGGAAATATTGGAATATCATCAGCAATTACAATCGTTCTTTCAATTTTTATGATTGCGTCAATTGCTCTTATAAATGTTGATAGATTAAAAAGGAGACAAAGTAATGGAAATAAAGAAAAAGCACAAAATTATTAGTCTTATTTACATAATTTTAATATTGCTCCTTGTTTATCTTCCGATTTTCTCAATGATATTTTTCTCTTTTAATAAAGATAGATCGGTTACAAGATTTACAGGAGTATCGGTTAAATGGTATGCTGAAATATTTAAAGATAAAGCATTTTTAAAGGCAATGATAAATACAATAACAATTGCCCTAATTTCAACATTTTTCTCAGTTATCATTGGAACTTTTGGAGCAATTTCTTTAAATGAGATATCAAAGAAAAAAAGAAAACTAATTCTTGGAATAAACAACGTTCCAATGATTAGCCCCGAGATTATAACCGCAATCTCACTTTTTGTAGTATTTGGAACATTATATATCCCACCAGGGTATGTTGCGATTGTGCTGGCTCATATTACCTTTTCAACCCCTTATGTAATTGTTACAATTTATCCTAAACTTTTACAACTTGATAGGGACTTAAAAGATGCAGCAGCTGACCTTGGAGCAACTCCTATTAAAATTATTTTTAAAGTAATTCTTCCTCAAATTAAAGGAACAATAATCTCAGCAATGGCAATTGCCTTTGCGATGTCGTTTGATGATTTTGTTATTTCATATTTTGTTGCAGGTGATTCAGGAATTCAAAATATCTCAATTTATTTATATACTTTAAAAAGAGATGTAAAACCAACAATCAACGCCTTTTCTGCAATAATTATGCTTATTGTAATAGGTAAGATTATATTTGATTTTGTTATGTGGCCAAGAAAAATAAAAAAAGAAAAGAAAAGAGGGAATATAAATGCTTAAAAAATTATTTTTCCTAAATTTAATTTTTCTTTCTTTAGTGTTTTTTTCATCTTGCAGGGAAAGAGAAAAATTTTATATTTACTCCTTTCAAGAAGAAGTTGCTAATGATTTAGCAAGAAATTATTCAAAAGAAAAAAATGTTGATGTTATTTGTAAAACATTTGATAAGCCATCTGATTTTATAAATATTTTTAAAAGCAAAAAAGCAGATCTTATATGTATGCCTAATACGCTTATAAATTATTTTAAAAGTTTGGATATGCTTTTAAATATCAACTATAAAAAATTAAATAATAAAAAAGATGATAACTTTATTCCTCTTTTAGCAAATTGGATTAAAAAGCAAAATGAGACATTAAACTATGATGTGTTAGAATATGCAGCGCCTTACTATTTTGAGACATTTGGAATTTTATACAACAGCACTAAAATAGCTAAAAATGAAATAGAAGGACTTAAATTTAAAGTAATGAAAGAAAAAATAGATCCATTTACAGTCTCACTTTTACTTAATGAGATAATTGATTTTTCAATTTACTTACTATCAGAAAATAGAATAGGCAGTGAAGGACTTCCTTTAAATGCTTCAATATCTGATTATATTAAATGGTATAACTTTCCTAAGAAATTATTTAACAGGCATACCAAATTTACTAACATAAGTGAATATGAAAAAAGTGATATTATAATGACTTTCTCATCAATTGCTCTTAATATTATTAAAAATAAAATTAACACATTTGATGATACTAAGTTTAAATATAATGTTCCAACTAAAACAGGCTCACTGATAAATTTTAGAAGTTTTGGAGTTTTAAAAAATAGCGATAAAAAAGATATGGCATATGATTTTATAAATTATGCAAGGAAAAATGAAAGTCAGGAATTGCTTAATAGTAAATATAATTATTTTTCGGTATTTTTAAATGAGTTTAGAAAACATGCTGAAAAGGCCGAGAAATACCTTGCTAATCCTTTGTATAATGATTTAAATAAGTTTTTATTTAAAGAAATATCAAACATTCACAGTGAAGGTTTAACAAATGGTAAAGTGGATAATTTTTTCTCATTTAACAACGAGTTTGTTGATGAGATATTTAAAAAATCAATTGAGAATAATTTAAATTTTAGAAGGTAGAAATGAAAAAAATTTATATAATATTATTTTTAATCTTTTCAGCGGTTTTGCTATCTGCCTGCAATAGAGCTAAAACTTTAGTTGTATATAATTTTGGGGAATACTTATCAACTGAGGTAAAAGATGAGTTTTACAAAAAAACTAAAATTACAATTAAAGAGATAAACTATGATCAATCGCAAATAGCTGAAACATCAATTAGAGCTAACAATAAATACGATATTTATATTGGCTCTGAGTTTTCTATAAATAATTTAAAAGATGAAAAGATAAATGGTAAAAATTTAATAAATAAATTAAATTGGGATAAGATTAAATATAAAAAGGAAAATCTTTTTTCACCAATTTTAGAGGAAGTAATTAAAAAGCTTGATAAAACAATCGGCTACAACATTTTAGACTACCTAGTTCCTTATGGTTGGGGCTCGATGGGAATACTTTATAACTCAGATAAAGTAAGCAGAGAAGATGTTGAAAAGTATGAATGGGATATTATAAGAAATAATAAAAACTTTAAAAGAGCAATTTACGACTCACCAGTTGAAACAACTGCGATTGCTTTAAAAGCATTAGGAATTGATATTGCAAGTGCTAGCAAAGAAGATATTTTAAAAGCAAGAGATTGGCTTAATAATATTCCAAGGAAAAATACTAAATTTATAACAGATGCAATATTTGATGATGTTCCAAGAGGAGATGTTGACCTTGTTTATGTAATATCAGGTGAGGCTGGAGAGATTATAAGAAGAGTAATTGATGGAAAAAATGCTCCTAATCTTAAATACTATATTCCTAAAAGGCAAGGTTCTAATATTTGGATTGATGGAATATCAATCCCTAATGGTGCTAACTTAGATTTAGCATATGAGTTTATAAATTTTATGCTAGATAGTAAGATGAATAAATTAAACTCTGATGAGCTTGGATTTTGCTCGCCTTTAAATGATGTTTATGAAAAGCAAAAAGAAGAACTATTAGAGGAGATTTCTGAGGCTAAAGATAAAAAAGAAAAAGAGTTATTAGAGCAAGTATATAATACTTTAAATGTTGTTGAGCAAGATAAAAATGAAATATTTTTATTTAATAAAGATGTAAGAAAAGATGTTGATGAGAATTGGATTTATTTTAAATCATCGTATAGTCTGAAGGGTTGGTGGGATAAATGATTGATGAGAGAACTTTAAAAAGGATTAAGGTTATAAAATATTTATTTTCTAGTATGTTTTCAGAAGTACTAGAAGAATTTGTTCCATCAGATGATATGGATTGTTATAATCTTTATAAAGAAATTTCATCTCATATAGTAGAACTTGATGAGATAATTGAAAAATCTATTAAAGAGTATAATATTAACAGATTAAATAAAGTAGATCTTGCAATTATTAGATATGCAACATATGAGATGAAATATCTTAAAATACCAGCTAATATAGCAATAAATGAAGCAGTAATCATTACTAAGATATTATCAGATACAGGAGATGGTAAGCAGTATCAGTTTAATAATAAACTCCTTGATCAGATAAAAGATAATTTAGGTGATTTAAATGGATGAGGAAAAAAAAGGAAGAACTGTCAATAACCCCTTAACGGTTGAAGAATTAAATAATTTTATTGGAGAGTTCTTTAAATTAAATCATTATTTTAATAACATCTATATTAAAGGTGAGATTTCAAGCATTGATATTCAAAGAAAAATTTTTGCAGGTGTTGATAGAAGTTATGCATATCTTACTTTAAAAAATGGTGATAAATCTAAAATTAGTTGTATGATTTGGTCTGAAAGTTTAAAAGATATTTTAAAAATATACGACATTAAAAAAGATCTTCAAATAGGAAAAGAGATAGTTGTTTTAGGTAGTATAAATGCTTATCCTAAGGGCGGAACTTATAATTTTACAATTAAGGAAATTGCAAAAGTAGATGGAATTACTGGCGATAGCCTAAAAAAAGAAAGACTTAAAAAAGCCTTAGAATTAGAAGGAGCCTTTACAAGAAAAAGAAAAGAGATTGTAAAATTTCCAAGAAGCGTTGCGATAATTGCTGCCAAAGATAAAGCAGCAATTGCTGATGTTCTTGAGGGAATAAATAAAAGATTTCCGCTTGTTAGAATAAATTGCTACTACCCAGCAATGCAAGGAGAAAATGCTATTTTAGAAATACCTGATAAAATAAAACTTGCTAATTATAATAATGAGGATGATTTTATTATTATATGCCGTGGTGGTGGAGATTTAAATGATTTAAAAGTATTTGACGATGAAAAAATCGTAAGAGCGATTATTGCATCTAATCTTCCAGTTATAACAGCTATTGGTCATGAAATAAATATATCACTATCGGATCTTGTATCTGATAAATCATATAAAACACCAACCGCAGCAGCCGAGGGATGTTTTCCTGATTTATCACAAATTTTTAAAGAGGTTTTTGAGTTTAAGAAAATTATAACAAAGGATTATAATTCTATAATAATTAAAAATATGAACGCAAGATTAGAAATTCATCAAAGACTTTTAAAACTTCAACCAATTTTTAAATATAAAGAAATTATAACTAATAACGAAACTAAATTATTATACATGGTAGAAAATCTTAAAAAATCATATAAGCAATATCTTAAAAATTCAGCTGACTTTGTATGTAGAAGAGTTGAATTAGTTAAAATGGGATTAAATAATTTTTTATTAAATAAAGTCAACCAATTAAAAAACTTATCATTAAAGCTAGAATTAAAAAATCCTAAAACTATTTTAGAGATGGGATATGCAAAGGTTTTTAATAAGTTAAATGATGTTAAATCTGTAAATGATGTTATAGTTGGTGATGATATAAAAACACTTTTAACTGATGGTGAGATTATATCAAAAGTTATATCAAAAAAGGAGAACACAAAATGACTAAAAATGAAAAAGTAGAAACATTCGAAGCTCTTTATAATGAGCTTGAAAAAATAATAAATAAGTTAAATGATGAAAATACTAAATTAGAAGATGCAATAAACATTTATAAAGAGGGTATTTTAATTTCTAAGAAATTAGAAGAAATTATAAATGATGCTAAAAAAGCAATTGTTGAAATAGAAGATAGAGAAAAAAAGAATAATTGAAATATAATTTAGATAATATTAAAACTTTAACATACGATGAATTTAAAAAACTAGATAGAGAAGAGCTTTTAAATTTATCAGATATTATAAGAAAATACATATATAACACAACCTTAGAAAATGGTGGTCATATGTCTTCTAATATTGGTGATGTTGAGCTAATTATAGCTCTGCATCATGTTTTTGATTTTAAAAATAATCCGATAATATTTGATATTGGCCATCAGGCTTATACTCATAAAATAATTACAAACAGAGCTGATAAGTTTAAAACTCTTAGAAAACCAGGTGGAATATCAGGATTTATAAATGAGGATGAATCAAGTTTTGATTATCTTTCAACAGGTCATGCAGGTCTTGGAATATCTTATGCGATTGGTAAAAATTATCAAAAAAATGATTTTGTAGCAGTTTTTCTAGGTGATGGGGCATTTTGTAATTTGATGAATATTGCAAGTTTAAACTATCTATCAAAGCTTGGTAAAAAAGTATTGATAGTTATAAACAATAATAAAATGAATATCTCACCAAGCTTTGGAAGATATTATGATATATTAAATAATTATAAAATGGCACTTGATTTTTTTAAGTTATTAGATTTAGATTTTATCTATCAAAAAGATGGTAATAATTTATATAAGGTAATAGATGATTTAAAGAAAATTGAATTTAAAGATAAACCAGTTATTTATCTTTGTGAGACTGAAAAAAATTATGGAGTAGAAAAAGATATTGACGGAAAGTATCATGCAGTATTAAAAAAAGATGCTTTAAATAACCTAACATGGCCAAGTGTTGTTTCAAATTATCTAAAGGAATATATAAACGATAATACCTATATAATCCAGTCAGGAATGACACATGGTTTTTCAATGCAAGAATTAGAAAAAATACTAGGAAGAAGATATCTTGATTTTGGAATGAATGAAGAATTGAGTTTAACTTTTGCAAACGGTCTTATTAGAGATAATAATTTTATAATAGTTCCGCTTTACTCAACTTTTATGCAAAGAGCATATGATCAAATATTAAATGATATTTCAAGAAAAAATAAGAAGATACTATTTTTAATAAACAGAAATGGCTTAGTAGATGGCGATGACTCAACCCATCAAGGAATATATACATCATCAATTTTAAAAGGTATGCCTAATTTTAAAATTATTTTCCCAATATCACTTTGCATTTTAAAAAAAGGTTTTGATGAATTCTTTAATAAAAAAAATAACTATCCAATGGCGATAGTTTATTCAAAGGATAAATATTTAGAAATTGATTATAATCCAGTAAAGAGAAATGATTTTTACGATATTATAAAATATGGCAAAAAGGCTATTTTAATTTCTTTTGGGAGAGTATTAGAGGAAAATTATAAAAAGTTATTAAATGAAGATATTATGATAATAAACTATCATACATACTTTGAAAATGATGAAAAAAAAGAAGACTTTTATAAAATGATATTTAGCTATAATATTCCAATAATATCTTTTACCGAAGAAGTGCCTGAGGCATCACTTGCAAATGAGATATACAAGTTTAAAAATAAATTATCTTTTAGCAAAATGGTATATGATTTGCAAGTAAATAAAAAAGTTGCACCACATAATAGTAGAGAGCAACTTTTAAAAAATAATAACTTAGATTTTGATGCGATAATAAAAATACTTAAAAAACTACATTAAAGATTTTACAATAGCATAAATAATTCCGCTAAGTCCACCAACTGACATTAAAATAAGTAAAATCCAAATGACGATTTTACCAGCTAATTTATTAGCAGGATTTTTTAAAACAGGAACTTCGTGTTTTTCTTTTTCGACTTTAGCCTTTTCTTTTTTTTCTAGTTTACTTTTTTTAGACATTACATCACCTCAATAAAATTATAAATATTATATAATAAAATATGAAAAAAGGGAAATGATATAGATGAAAAAAGAGGAAAAGCTTATATTTCATATCGATTTAAATGCTTTTTATTGTCAATGTGAACAAAATGAAAATCCACTTTTAAAAAATGTACCATTTGCGGTTGCGCCAAATGATAATACATATCGTGGTATTATTTCAACATCAAATTATATTGCAAGAAAATACGGAGTATTTTCGGCGATGAGTGTTCAAGATGCAATTAAAAAGTGTCCTTATCTAAGATTAGTAAGTCCTAATTTTAGACTTTATAAAAAGTATTCTGAAACCTTTTTTTCATATTTAAAGACATACTCAAGTAAAATTCAAATTGCATCAATTGATGAGTGTTATATTGATTTAAGCGATAACAAAATGAAAAATGAGCCATTACTTCTTGCAAGTAAAATTCAAACTGAACTTTTAAATAAATACAGGCTTTCAGCCTCAATCGGAATTTCTAATTCACTATTTTTAGCTAAAATGGCAAGTGATTATAAAAAGCCACTTGGAATTACTATAATAGATTATAATAATTTAGATATTTTAGATAATCTTTTTATAAAAAGTATTTATGGAATAGGAAAGAAAGTATCAGAGAAGTTAAATAGTATTGGGATTGTTAGAATATCTGATTTTAAAAATGAGGTAAATAAAGATAGGATAATTGAAATTATCGGAAAAGATTACTATGATAAAAAAATTGCCGAATTAAATGGCAAAGGTTCTAATTTAGTTGTTCCAAATGAGGGAATGGCTCCTAAGAGTATAACTCATGAGACTACCCTTTCAAATGATATTGCATCAAGAGAAATACTAATTGATTATTTAACTGATTGCTTTAATAGTGCATATAGTGAATTAAAAAAATATAAAATGAATGCAGTATCGATTGTTATTAAATATAAATTAAGCGATTTTAGTCAAAAAACAAAACAGTCCACACTTGATAATCCTACTGATGATTATGATATTTTATACCAAAGCATTATAAGTTTATTTGATGATTTATATAAAGATTTTAGTGTAAGACTTATTGGTTGTGGGTTTAGTAAGATAATTTTAAAGAATCATAAAGATTATAATCTTTTTAACTATGAGATGATTCAAAAAGAAAATAAATTAAAGGAGACAATTGAGAATTTAGATATTAAACTAAAAAATACAATTAAGAAAATATGACAAAAAGTGATTTTTTAAAACAATTAAATTTTAAAGCATATACCAAATTGCAAGAGGAGGTATTTTTTGCTTGGAGCAAAAACACTAACATTTTAATATCCTCAAAAACTGGCAGCGGAAAAACTTATGCATATGGTGTACCTGTTATGCTTGATTTAATAAATAAAAATCTAAGCTCAATTATTATTCTTCCGACTAATCAATTAACTAATCAAGTATATAAAATGCTTGAAGTTATAAAAAATGATGAAAAAATTATAGTTCTTGATGATAAAATAAAAATTGATGATATTAGTAAAATAAATAAATTAACTAAAAAAATAATTATTCTAACTCCAAGTAAACTTTTTCACTACCAAGAAAAAGGACTTGATTTTAAATGTTTTCAAAATGTTATCTATGATGAGTGCGATATGTTATTAGAGGGAGATTTTTTAAATCAAACTAAAGAGTTATTTTCATACTTTAAACAAAAAAGACAAATTATAGTATCGGCTACTATAAAATCTAATTTTAAGCCATTTATAAAAGATAATATTGGAAGTTATATTCAAGTAGATGATAAAGACCGCTTTCAAGGACAAAATCATTTTTTAGCATTTTCTAATAACAAAGATGAAATATTAAGAAAATTAGTAAGTGTGATAAATCCTTTTTTGTGTATTATATTTACAGAAAAAAAAGAAAACGTATACTCTATTTATGAGATATTAAAATCCCTTGGTAAAAATTCGGTTTATATCTCATCAGATGATAAAAAGGATTTGCGAAATAAAAAAATAAGGGATATTAAAAATTTAAAATATCAATTTGTAGTATCAACTGATTTACTAGCACGCGGAATTGATTTAGATATAACAGATGTAATAAATTATGATATCCCTAATAAGTTAGAGTATTTTATTCACAGAAGCGGTAGAACAGCTAGAATGAATAAAACAGGTAATATATACAGTATATATAATGATTTTGAAAACAGGAAAGTTCTCAATTTAAAAAATAAGGGAATTAAGTTTAAACTATTTAAAATATCTAATGAAAAAATTATAGTCTATGAAAAAAAAGAAAAAAGGTTTACCTCTGAAGAGCTAAAAGAAATTAAGAAAATAGCAAAGCCAAAGAGGGTATCTCCTAATTATAAAAAGAAAAATCAAGAAAAAATTAAAAAAGCAATTAAAAAAATAAAAGCCAAAAGATTTCGTGAGAGAATGAAAAAAGGAGATAGATAGAATGTTTATTATAGGAAGTCACAATCAATTAAAAGCACCTGATTTTTTCCTTGGCTCTGCTAAAGAGGCAATTAAAAATGGTGCTAATGCTTTAATGGTTTATACAGGTGCTCCTCAAAATACAATTAGAAAAAGCACTAGTGAGTTTAAAATAGATGAGGCTTTAAAACTTTTAAAAGATAATAATGTTAGCCCTGATAATATCGTAGTACACGCTCCTTATATAATAAATTTAGCAAACCCTGAAAAAGAAAAAAGAGATTTTGCGGTTAATTTCTTAATTAAGGACTTAAACAGAGCTGAAAAGCTTTGTGCTAAAAATATTGTTCTTCATCCTGGATCTGCTGTTGGAAAGGATAGAGATGAGGCAATAGGTTATGTTATTGAAGGAATAAATAAAGTATTAGATGAAACTAAAAACCTTAAGATAAATATTGCAATTGAAACAATGGCAGGAAAGGGAAATGAAGTCGGAATAAACTTTGATGAAATATCTAAAATTATAAATGGAGTAAACCAAAAAGATAGAATTAAAGTGTGCCTTGATACATGTCATATATCAGATGCGGGATATGATATAAAAAATAATTATGAAGAAGTTTTAAAAGAATTTGATGAAAAAATAGGCCTTAGTAAAATTTCAGTCATTCATTTAAATGATAGTAAAAATATCTGTGGTGCTAGAAAAGATAGACATGAAAATATTGGATTAGGTCATATTGGATTTGATACTCTTTTAAAAATCGCTCACGATGAAAGATTTAAAGATGTTCCTAAAATTTTAGAGACACCTTATATAATGGAAAAAGCACCATATAAGGTGGAAATAGGTATGTTAAAATCCAAGCAATTTAAAAAAGAATTATTTGACAATCTATAGAATTGATTGCTAAATATCATAAAATTAGCATAAAAAGTCGCCTTTTAGGTGGCTTTTTTGTTATATTTAACCAGTTTAAGAGGTCTTTTACACTTTTTTAGCACTCAAAACTTGACAGTGCTATTTTTTTGTGGTATACTATTTACACAAAAATTATATTAGGTATGGATATGATAAGTAGCCGCCAAAAACTAATTTTGAAAGCAATAATTGAAAGTGTTATTGAAAATGGTGATCCTGTTGGTTCATTTGAGTTAATTAAAAAGCCTTATCTTAATATGTCTAGCGCCACGATAAGGGGCGATATGGCAAATTTAGAAGAACTTGGGTATCTTTTAAAAACTCATACATCAAGTGGAAGAATACCATCTAATAAAGGGTATAAATACTACATAGATAACCTTATAACGGTTGATGATAGCATTTTATACTATTATCCTTTGATAGATAAAATAATAAAGGATAATAAACACCAGAAAATTATGGCAATCGAAAAGACAATTAAATGGTTAAGTGAGATAACAAATACTACAGCATTTACTATCTGTCAAAGAACAACCGATATTCTAATTAAAAAGATTTCACTTGAAAGAATTGATGATAACCTGATATTTCTTTTAATATTTGTAAGCTCTGGAAATATTCAATCTCAAACAATATCACCAGATATATTAGAGGTTATGTCTTTTGAGGAGTTAAAAGATATAATTGATAAAATTGAGATATGTCTTTTAAATAGGACTATAAATGAGGCAATCAAGATTTTAAAGAAAAATGAGTTTAGTGATAGGATATTAAAAAATAGCAGTGAAAAAGATAGAATATTACTTCTTTTTAATGATTTAATCCATAAGTTATATAAAGAAAATATTCATCTGTCGGGATTTGAGAATATATTCGCAAATGCTAGTGTTGATAATGTAGAGCTTTTAAAAAAATATCAGAATGAGTTAACTGAAGAAAATATTATTAGCCTACTTTCAAATGATAAAACCTTAGAGGTTAGAATTGATGATGAAATATCATTTATGCCAGAGGCAAATTGTGCCATTGTTTCAATACCATATCAAATATATGAAAATGAAAGTGGACAACTTGCTTTAATAGGTTCTAAGAGGATGCCGTATAAAGTGATAGTTCCGCTTTTAGAATATATTGCATCTAAGTTATCTAATTTGTATAAATAAAGGAGGAAAAAAATGAACCGAATACCACCAAAACCTGGATTATTCACACCGAATGAAAAGGATAAAAAAGAGGAGTTTAAAAATGTTGTTGACTCTAAAAAAACAAAAGATGAAAAATCAAAAATTGATGATACTGAATTTTTCTCATCATCGCTAGATGATATTTTATCTGAGCTAAAAACAAACTTAAAATCTTCACAAACACCACCCGGAAGTAAACCACAACCCAAACCACAATCAACTCAAACTACAACAGTTCAAAATCAATCACAAGGATTAAATGCATCATCTCCTAGTAGAACTGCTAGTAAAGATGCTGATATGACACTTGCAACAGGAGATGTTAGATTGCAAGTTAAATTCCAGAAAAAACAAATCCTTGAACTAAAAAATGCTCTAGATATTCAAAAAAAGCAAATTCTAGATCTTGAGCAAACAATTGCAAGTAGAAATGACCTTTTAACTAAATATAGCGATGAGTTAAAAAAGTTAAAGGAAGAGTATATTAAAGCAGTAAGTTCTAATAAAATGCTAAGTCAATCTAGTGAAAAATTAAGAAAAGAAATTGAGCAAAGATTCATAGCAGATATTAGAGATAGAGATGAAAAGCTTAAAAAATTTGAAAGCGAGAGAGAAACTCTTGCAAATCAAATAAAAAAAGAATATGAAGAAAAAATTACTACTCTAGATAAGGCATTAAAAGAATTTAATGCTAAAAAAGATAAAGAATTAAAAGAAATAGCAGGAAGTCTTGCTCTTGAAAATGAAAAGATGAAACAAGAACTTGAGCAAAGCAAAAAAACTATTTCTGATATGAAAGAAGCATATCAAGATACTATTCAAGAGGTAAATGATTTTAAAGCAAGAGCAAAACAAACTCAAGATGAAAATACTAAATTCGCATCAATTAAACTTGTATCAGGACTTTTAGATGCTCTTGATAATCTTGATAGAATTGTAAGTATTCCAGTTGAAGACCCTAAATTAAAAGATTATTTAATGGGTTTTAAAATGATAAATGAATCTATCTTTAATGTTTTATTTGCAGATGGAGTTGAACTTGTTAAAACAAAAGGTGTCTTATTTGATCCAAATGTTCATCATGCTAAAGAGATGGATAATCTTCCAGATAGAGAAGATGATGAAATTTTAGGAGTATTTCAAAAAGGATATTTTTATAAAGGTAGACTTGTTAGACCAGCTGTTGTAAAGGTTAATAAAAAAGATGTTTCAAATAATTAAATAAAATTTAAAAGAAAAGAAGGAGAAAGATAATATGAAACAATCAAACAAAATTATTGGTATCGATTTAGGTACTACAAACTCTTGTGTTTCAATAATTGAAGCGGGAGATTCAAAAGTTATTGCAAACCCTGAAGGAGGAAGAACAACTCCATCAGTTGTAGCTTTTAAAAATGGTGAAATTTCTGTTGGTGCTGTTGCAAAAAGACAAATTGTAACAAACCCAAATACTGTTGCAAGTATTAAAAGATATATGGGTGATCCTAAATATCGTGTTACTATTGAGGGTAAACAATATACTCCACAAGAAATATCAGCAATGATTTTAAAAAATTTAAAACAAACAGCAGAGGCATATCTTGGAGCTGAGATAAGCCAAGCAGTTATTACTGTTCCTGCATATTTTAATGATGCTCAAAGACAAGCAACAAAAGATGCTGGTACAATTGCAGGTCTTGAAGTTAAACGTATTATAAACGAGCCAACTGCTGCAGCGCTTGCTTATGGTATTGATAAACAAGACAAAGAGCAAATCGTATTAGTATTTGACCTTGGTGGTGGTACATTTGATGTATCTATCCTAAGACTTGCTGATGGAACTTTCGAGGTTATTTCAACTGCTGGTGATAACCGTCTTGGTGGAGATGACTTTGACTATAAGATTGCAAATTATTTAGTTGATAAATTCAAAAGAGAAACAGGAATTGATCTTTCAAAAGATAAAATGGCATTAGAGAGAGTTAAAGAGGCTGCTGAAAAAGCTAAGATTGACTTATCAGGAGTTTTAGAGGCTGAGATTTCTCTTCCATTTATTTCAATGACAGCAAACGGACCAGTTCACATTAATGAAAAATTAACAAGAGCAAAATTTGATGAAATTACATCAGAACTTGTTGAAAGATGCGTAAGACCAGTTAGACGTGCATTAAAAGATGCTAAGATGGTTGCAAAAGATATTGACCAAGTACTTTTAGTTGGTGGTTCTACAAGAATCCCTGCAGTTCAAAAACTTGTTTTCCAAGAACTTGGTAAAGAACCAAACAAAGGTGTAAACCCTGATGAGGTTGTTGCTATGGGTGCAGCAATTCAAGGTGGTGTATTAGCAGGAGATGTTAAAGATGTATTATTACTTGACGTAACTCCTCTATCACTTGGAATTGAAACACTTGGTGGTGTATTTACAAGACTTATTGCAAGAAATACAACTATCCCAACAAGCAAAACTCAAATTTTTTCAACTGCTGCTGATAACCAACATGCTGTTGATATTCATGTACTTCAAGGTGAAAGAGCAATGGCTAGTGATAATAAAACACTAGGTAGATTCCAATTAACTGGTATTCCACCAGCACCACGTGGTATTCCACAAATCGAGGTTAAATTCGATATTGATGCTAATGGTATTGTTAATGTTTCTGCAAAAGATTTAGGAACAAATAAAGAACAACAAATCAGAATTACTGGTGGTGGCGGATTATCACCTGAGGAAATCGAGAGAATGATTAAAGATGCTGAGGCTAACGCTGAGGCTGATGAGGAGAAAAAACAATCAGCAGAACTTAAAAACCATGCTGAACAACTAATTTTCTCATCAAGAAAAACTATTGAACAATTCAAAGATCAAATCTCAGATAAAGAAGCTAAGAAAATTCAATCTCTATCAGAAGATTTAGAACAAGCTTTAAAAGATGATAGATTAGATCAAGTTGAAGTTTTAGCTCAAAGATTAGAAGCTGAAGTTCAAGAAATTACAACAAGAGCATATTCAAAAGCTGGAAACACTCAAGATGCAGACGATATTACAGCTGATGATTTAGATGAAGAGGTATAAAAAAGTATTAGGAGCATTTAATGGCTAAAAAAGATTATTACAAGGTATTAGGTATAACTAGAACAGCAACATCTGATGAGATAAGACAAGCATATCGAAAACTTGCTAAAAAATATCATCCAGATGTTTCTAGTGAGCCTAATGCTGAGGAAAAATTTAAGGAAGTTCAAGAAGCCTATGCATGCTTATCAGATGAGCAAAAAAGAGCTAAATATGATAGATTTGGTCATGATGGTGTAGATTTCGGAGGTCAAGATTTTTCTAATTTTGGAAGTTATCAAGACATATTTAATGAGTTTTTCTCATCATTTGGATTTGGTTCGTTTTTTGGTGGCGATGCTTCTGGTGCAAGACAAAGTCAAAGACCATCAGGAAGTGCTCAAGCAGATGGCGATGATCAGATGCTTAATCTTACAATTAGCTTTGATGATGCAGTTCATGGAGTTAAAAAAACTATTACAATAGAAAAATTTCAAACATGTCAGACATGTAGCGGAAGTGGTGCTGATAACCCTAAAGCTATTAAAAAATGTCCAAAGTGTGGCGGTAGAGGAACAGTTATTGTTAGACAAAATTCTATCTTTGGTCAAATTCAAACCCAATCATCATGTCCACAATGTTATGGCAGGGGAACTATCATAACTGAAAAATGTAAAACATGTGGTGGTGCAAAAGTTAAAAAGATTTCTAAAAGAATTGAGATAACTATCCCTGCTGGTGTTGATAATGGTACTCATTTAAGAGTAAAAGGTTATGGTAATGATGGAATAAATGGGGGAAGAGCGGGAGATTTATTTATTAAATTTACTGTAAATCCTAGTTCTAAATTTGAAAGAAAAGGGAATGATATTTACTCATACTTATCTGTAAGTATCTCACAAGCAGTTTTAGGAGATACTGTTTCAATTGAGACAATTCATGGTTTTCATCCTTTAACAATCCCTGCTGGGTTAAAATCTGGCACAGTCTTAAAAATTAGGGATAAAGGAATTTCTTCATCTGGAATGGGCAAAAAAGGCGATCATTATGTGGTTGTAAATATTGTTACTCCTAAAAACTTAACACTTGAACAAACTAAACTTTTCCAAAGACTTGGTGAAATTGACGGCTCAATGCCAAAGAAAAATTAAAATAAAAAATGGTGCGAATTGCACCATTTTTTATTTTTATGCTAAAGCAGAAAAGACATGGCATTCCAGATTAAATGAACATAAATTGAAATGTAAATATTCTTTTTAGAAAATAAATAAATTCCGCCAAGGATAAGACCTGCTGACATATAGGAAATTAAATTTATAACCATTGCCTCAGGAGTTGTCTCACCAATACAATGTAAAAGTCCAAACACAAGACTTGATGTATAAAGAGCAATTGGCTTTGATTTAATAGTGTTAAAAAATGCTTTTCTAAAAACTAGTTCCTCAACAAACGGCGCAAATAAAACTGCTGATATAACCATTAAGATACCTAGTTTATCATTTAGTAAAAGCTCAATTGATCTTTGGTTAACAGATGATAGTATCTCGTATTTTAAAAGTGATTGCATCTCGGTTAGGATATTATCGACAACTACATTTAAAACAACAAACATGGCAATAAAGAAAACTGGAATACGGTATAGGCTTTTATTTATATCTTTGTAAAATAGCTTACCATCACTTTTTAAATCTTTAATAAGCATTGCTAAAATCACTATAAAGGCAATAAGATAAACAAAAAAGTTAATAATATTTTCATTATGATAGTAGCTTTGTAAGGTACTCTTTGATATTATTTTATCTCTGTTTTTAAACTCACTAAATTTATCTGTTTTAATTTTATCTTTAACAAAAGGATATTCGCTTTCAAAGGTTTTACTTTTATCATAGCCATTAAAACCATATGATATTTTAATAGGAAGATTTCCAAGTTTTTTAACATTTCCACTAATTAAATCCATAACTCTATCGGCTTTTAAAATACCATTTTCATAAATATATTTTAATATTGGGCTTTGGTCTTTATTGTTTTTATCAGTAAGTTTATTTACAAATAAAGTATAATCAATATTCTTATATTTAAATTTTATTAGTTGAAGGTCTTTTCTAATATTGTGAAAATCTGGATTATCAACATCACTTGTATCATTTATTGTACTAATTCCAAGGGTTGCACCATCTTTAAAAACGACGGTTGCTATTTGCTTATTAACTGATGTTATAATATCTTTTTTATTACTTAATTTTGAAGTTAGAGAAAGAGCGAGAGTGATTAAAATAGCAGAAAAAAACATTACTAAAAAATATACTATAATTGTTGTTACATAATACCATTTTTTATAGTTAGCTTTACTTTGATTTTTACTATTTTTATAAAAGTTTTTATATGGTTTAAATATTTTTTTAAAGTCTGGATCTTCCATTTTTTCACCTTCTTTAGATATATTTTACCATAAAATAATTTTAAAAATAAATACAACTCCCAATCGCTATATAGAGCGGTTATGTGGTAATAAAATTGCAAAAAAATAGTTTTTTGTTATAATAATAGTACTATGGAAAAAGGTGAACTATGTTAATTTTAAAGCAAGAAATAGCAAAAAACAGTGAGACTGCAATTCAGACAATTTTAAGTGCAAAATCACAGATGACATTAGCTGATATAGTAGGAATTACATTTTTACTATGTGCGCTTGTTTTTTGGCTTATTATTTCGATTGGTTTATCTGCAAAATATAAAAAAGAAAATCAAGTAAGAGCGAAGGGATATATCGTAGGTAGCGTAATAGGCGTTAACGTATTATTTGTTACCCTTTTATTAGTTTGGTCTTTTGTAAGACTTAATTTATTTGGGGCAAGTGGATTTGGTGTTTTTAATATAAGTCGAAATGGAATATTTGTTTATTATTTGCTTGTTATTCTTTTTGATCTTTCAATCGTAGTTTCTTGGATGCTTGTTCCTGATAAACTAGATCCAAATTCTTGGGATTTCTTATGGAAAATGGAAAGAAAAATGCTTGCAGCATCTGCAAACAGAAAAGCTAAAACTCCTCCAACACCAAGACCAGCTAGACCTGAGAAAATTAAAAAAGTTAAACCAGCAAAACCTGCTAAGGTTAAACCTGTAAAAATTAAAGAGAAGAAAGTTAAAAAGGTTGAACCTAAAAATCAGACATTTGCTAGTGAGTACGGTAGTTCATATAACAACAATACATATAGCGATATGCATAAAAATTATACAAACAATACTTATTCTAATGACTATCAAAAAATGCAACAAGAAAGAGAAAGAGAACAAGCTCTAAAAAATAAGAAGATGGCTGAGCAAGCTATGAAGGAAAGAGAGCTTGAAAGAAAACGACTTGAAAAAGAAAGAGCTCAAAGAGAAAAAGAAGAGCAAAGAAGAAGAGAAACTATTTTAAAGCAAAAGCAAGAAATGCTGAAAGAGCAAAAGCGTAGAGAAGAAGAAAGAAGACGACAAGAATATCTTCGTCAACAAGAAGCAAGAAAAAGAGCAGAGCAAAGATCAAAAGCATCTATTCCAAAAGCTGGTGCAAATAAAGTTAAGAATGATTTTTTATATCGCTGCTTAGGACTTAATCCAAATGCTAGTGAAGAGGCGATAAAAAAAGCATACAGAATACTTGCTAAAAAATACCACCCAGACTTATCAACTGATCCTAGTGCTCCTGAGAAATTTATGAAAGTTCAAAAGGCTTATGATGTTTTATCAGATAAGGCTAAAAAGTTATTATATGACCGTGAAGGTGTTTATAAGCAATAGGTGATTACATGCAAATTTTTGAAGATGAAAATATAACAAATAATCAAGAAGAAGAAAATAAAGAAAATAATCAAGAAGAACAAATATCACAGGAAAACAGTGATAATGATGCAACAAAAAAGGAAAAAGCTCCAAGGATAAAAATAAAATTCACTGGATCTTTAATTGCCTTTTTTGTTTGTTTTGTTGTATTGTTTATCTTAGGTTTAGCGATTTTTTCTGCTGATTTTTCTTATGAGAAGAAAGTTCAAAGACTAAAAAACTCACAATATAAGCTTTTATATAATGAGGGTATAAAAAAATACGGACTTTCAGATGATGAACTTGAAGAGTTTAAAAAATCATTTACATTTGGTGAATTAAAGAAAAATGATGCAGAATCAACAAATGGCAAGGAATACTATGACGCAGAGTTAGTTTACAGACCTTCAATTTATAAAATGCGTGAGTTTAAAATAAATGATATTTTTCAGGTTGAATCTCTTCCAAAACAAAAAATTGAAGTAGTTAAAGGAAGAGGAAACTATGCTCGCTTTGGAATTGAGAATAAGGATAAAGATTTTTTATTTGAGTTAAATGATATTTACAGTAAGATAAGTAGTTTTTACTCAAATGGTAAAAAACAAATTAAAAATGATAAAGAAGATTACTATCTTCAAACTGAAAGTATTGATGGAAAAAGAATAAACAGATATAAACTTTTTATTGATACGGATAATCTAACATTTGTTAAAAGAAAAGTAAATGGTGTAGATAAAGTAATCGGAGTAATGCCTAAGGGTTCTTTTTCATCATCTGATTTAGAAGATGGTGCAAAACTTATTAAAGCAATTCAAGAAAGAATAAATAAAACTGAAAAAATAGACGGTTATGATTATATTTACTATCCATACAATAATTCTAACTATCCTGCTTTAAAATTTGCATCACTTACAATAAATAGAGCAAGAAGTACTTATGGAACAAATGATTTTTTAATAAACACATTAACAGAGATTAATATATCAAGAGAGTATTATGAGAAAAGAGATGTTAATGCTCAGCTAATATTTTATGAAGAAATTCCAACTGGAGAAAGAGAAGAACTTGTAAGATTTCAAGTGCCTAAAAATGAAACTATCATCAATAATATTTCATTTTGTGATAAAAGCGTAAGAGATGATGATGTTATTAGATGGTTTGATCAGCTAAGTGAATCACTAGAGTTTTTAAATACTCAAGAAGGGGAAAATTATATCTTTTCAAATTGGTACATTGATGGAAAAGATAAAATGGAAGAATTCAAAAGAATTACTTCAATTAGAATTAAAGAAGATACTAATATATGCTCAAATTTTATAAAGAAGACTTATCAAGTTAAATATTTTAAAAGCATTGAGGCTTTTGAAAAATATAAACAAGACCCAACTAATTCAGAGTATGCTCCGCACATAGAAAATATAGATTCAACTAATTTTGATTCCAACTTTTTAAACTACAATAAAAAACAAGAGTTTGAAAATGGCGTATTTTTAAATAAATACTATCGTGTTAAAAACTGGTCACAAGTTAAAAATGACAACACATCATATGATATAAATAAAGATGCATTTGAAAACAGTGGCACTTTCCCAAGAAAAATAAATAAAGATATTATTCTTGTTCCTAATTTAGTAGCAGGAGTTGTTTATAAGTTTTATGCAATGGGTGAGGAGTTAAACGATTTAGAATTTGTTAAATATCCAGGTGAATTTTTTAATAATCAGCTAGATGTGAAAAATCTATTTTTTGTGAAATATAACTATAAATATGGTGTATATGATTTAAAACATTTTGTAGACAGTGAGACTGGACGAGTTTTAGAAAACGGACAAGTTGAAAACAATAGTTCAACATATGTTGTAAAAAAATGTCTTGCAAGATGGAATAACAGACCATATAACATTACTTTTAAGTTTAGTTTAAATGGTGAGGATAAAGAATATAAGGTTTCAGGTTTAAATGCTAAAACAAATGATGATACATTAAAATTATCAGCTCCTGCTATAACATCTATTATAAATAGCAATAAAGATTCAAATCCAATTTTAAACGGATTTTATTTTGATGATACAAATGGTGTTGATATTTCATTTGATGATGATAATGTAAAAAACTTTGATGTTAATTTAAAGATAAAAGAGTATAAATTTGCTCTAAGCTATGCTAAAAGAGATAAGCTTGGCTTTTCACTTAAAACAGAAATTATCACAGTTAAATTTGGTGCAATATTAGATAAAACACTTCAAGAAAGTATAAGAGACAAAGTTAATGGAGTATTATCTTATGAGTATGTTGGCTTTGGAAAAACATTCAAAAATATTGATATTAAAGGAAAAAGTTATGCTAATGGAGAAGAACTAGTTGATTTTGATGATTTAAAGTACGAGTTTTTTAAAAAGTATGTACCCTTTAATCCATTAAATCCTGTGGTAAACAAACTTTATGCAAGATATGAGATATTATCTAGTTATAAAGTGCATTTAAAAAGTGATGAGAATAATGTTGATTTAACTTTTAATGTTGAAAGAGATTCTAAACTTACACTTGATTTAGTAGTTGAAAAATTAAAAAAGAGAGGTTTATATAAGCTTTCTGAAACTGATAAACAACTTTATGCAATATATACAGATTCTGGTTTAACAAATTTAATAGACTTTCAACATTTTGAAGTCTTAGATGATAATACAGAAATATATTTGAAATATCTTAAACCTGTCGAATATAAATTTTATCATGATAAAAATAAACCTGATACACTTTATTTAACTAAAAAGTTTTACTTATCTAAGTATTTTGATTATAAGCTAGATTTTATTACTTCTAGCGAAAGTAATAAAAATAATGAAGTTTCTCATGTTGATTTTTTAAATTCAGAGGCTTTAGGAAGTGATTTAAGAGTTGAAAACAAACAAAATTTTAAACTTGATGATGAAAAATTAGAAGACAAAAGTATATCAGCCCAAATTTACTGGAAATTCTTCCAATCGACCTTAAGGATTAAACAGGGAACGGATGTTGTAGATTATTCTTTAAAGCTTCAAACCTCAGACTATCATAATTTACCAGAAAAAGATTTATCAATTGATGATGTTGAAAAAAAGCTTTTAGAAATTGGTTTGAAAGAAATTTTTAAAAATAATGATTATATTGATTATGCCTATGGAATTAGTAAAATTGATGATGGTAGTAAAAATGAAATTAAGCTATTATCATACAAAAATGAAACTCATGAAATAGAATTTTCAAAAATTGTTTATGAATTTAATTTTAAAAACGAAAAATCAGGCGGCCCGATATGTCAAAAGGAATATTCTGAAGGAGATGCTCTTTTAAATGATAATACTTTTGAATATATTGCCGATTTTTTAGGTAAGGGGATTAGAGGGTATAAATCACCTAGTGAATTTGGAAAATATGCAGTTTCAAAAGATGGTGCAAATTATAATCAAACAGTAGAGCAAGTCTTTGAAGGATTTGATTTATCAAAAGATGCATCTAGTTTTGAATTTTCTAAATTTAGAAATGATACATTTGCTAAAAAGTACATACAAGAAACATCAACTAGAAATCGTTTCAAAGTAAATATTATTAGACTTCAAGAAAAAAAAGAGACTATAAATGTAAATATTTATAGAGCATTGCATAATATTTTAAGTGTTACAAATCCTACCTTCTCAAGTTTTGCTAATTTTAAAATTGATGAGAAAAATAAAGAAATAAAATACTATGATACAAATCTTAATAAACTTGAAACGATAGATTTTAAAACTATTTTTCCAGAATTTTACAGTGGATATTCTGATAACTCAATAACTATTAATGGCGTAAGATACAAACTTCGTGGAATCGCAATAAAAAATAATTCTAATAATTTAGTTATGTATAAAACATTAGAGGATTTATTAAACAATAGTGGACTTGATTGGAGTAATCTTACAAATCTTGAAAAAGTAGGAAATAACTTTGAAGAAACACTTGAGTTATATTTTTTATTTTACAAAGAATTAGAAATAAGTTATGAGTATGCAGGAAATAAAACTAGTTTTAGAAAATTTCCAGGAGAAAAAATTGATAAGGATAAAGATTTTGAGTATTTTTCTCAAAAACTAAATGATGAAATTCTAAATGATGGTTCTATCTTGAAAAATCAAACTAACAAAATAGTGGATTTTCTTTTTACCATTGGCGGAATTAATAAATCAACGGAAAATGGTTCTTTTAAAATTCCTGATGATACTTTTATATATGAGGCAACACTAAATCTTATAACAGAGAAAAGATTGGTTAAATTTAACGCCGAGTATGAGGCTGTAAACCCTAATAATGATGGAGTAGTTAGGAAAACTACTAAAAAAGACATATACTACTTATTAAAAAAAGAGGAAATAAATTTAAATAGTGATTTAAATTATTTAAATATTGGAAATTTTACAAGACTTAATTTATTAACTACTAAAATAGAAAAAAGTAATAATGATAGTATCAGTTTATCATATAAATTAAAGACTTATAAGATTGTATTTAAAAAAGACGATAGTAAATATAAATATAACACGACAAGGCTTGAATATAATATTCCTATTGGTTTAAAACCAAATAGTTATATTAGTTCTATTCCAGAAGCAATATATAATGATAATACAGATGTTGTAACAACTGCTTATACAATTTTTGGAGGAAGTAGTGAAAAATTTAAATTTTACTCGCCAATAGATTCGACTAATGATATTACATTAACGCCTAAATTTGAACATGAATATACAGTTACTATAAAAAATGAAGCTGATGGTGAGGTAATTGAAAGAGCTTTAGTTCCTGTTGGAGATGACTACAAAACTAGAGATTCTAATGATGAATTGTACAAGAAATTTGGTAAAATTATAAAATACCTTCATGGATCTAGCGAACATGAACCAGGTGATACGATTGATGATATAGATGGAGATATTGAAATTAAGGCTGTATTTGAAAAGCCTAAGAAACTTAATATTACAGTTGATGGTAAGAAAGTATCAGAGCATCCTTATATATCTGATAATTTAAGAACATTCCTATATAGTTTAATGGATAGGAACCATTATGATGATGATATGATAAATTTCCCTAAGGAAATTCTTAAAGAATTTTCTCAAGGGTTTGAGTTTAAAGATTTTAATATTGTAAAAAATCTTGAAGATGTTGATAGTGGGACAGGCGGACTTAATTTTAAACTTAAAAAACCCACAACTGGAAATGATTATGATGCAAAGCTTAATTTAAATACTAAGTATAATCTTAGATCGCAAATAAATTATGATGATGGCGAAAAAATAACTCATGCTCGATATTCACAACATAAACTTTTAAATAATTCTGATCATAAAAATATGGCAAGGGATGAAATTATTAAACCATCATATAACTACCAAGGAAATGTTTATAATTTTTCATACTTTATCTATAACAATAAAAAATATCACAATATAACAGATATTGAAAATATGCCTGATATGGATAAGGTAAAAATAAATCTTTTAGAGGTTTACTATACTATAAATGGAACTGGAAATTTAGTTATTGACTATTATATGATTAAGGTAAATAAAAATGAAGGTTCGGCTAATTTTTCAGATTATGAATATCTAGAATCACAGTCATACCGAGATCTTAAAGCGGGTGACCACGTTGAAACAAAAAATTATCTATTATCAAATGCAACAAATTATTCTGAAAATCCTAAGTATGATGTAAATATCTCACCTCTTTTATATAACAACGGTACATATTCAGATGGTCATATTAAAAAAGGACAAACACTAAGACTTGCAGTCTTTTATTCAAAAAGAAAAGAAAGCACACTGACATTCCATTATAAATACTATAATGGTGTAGGAGATAATGATACAACTTACCAAGTTACTGTAAAAAATCAAAAAGAGTTTGATTTATATTCAGCCTTTAATCTTGCACCAACTCCTGGTTATGAGCTTTGGAGCATTAAAGATATTAGAACTGGAAATTATAATGGTGTAGAAGTTGATAAATTAAATGGTATTGATTTAACATCAAACAGTGCATACTATGTTAATTTTATTAAAAAGCAAAGAATAACATTTAAGGATATTGATGGTAAAAATCTAAATATTAATGGTAAAAATTATTTAGATGTTGTAGAAAATAACCAAGGCGATTTAACCATTGGTGATATTGAAACAAATAACAACTATAAATATGATGATAATGTTAAATACCATATATTCTCTCACTGGTCTAAAAGGATTTCAAGTCTTGATGAAGACAGAGTTAAAAACGATACTATAATAGATGGTAATTTATCTTTATATGCAATATTTGAAGTTAGATATAAAATAGATATGACAATTCATACTGAAGAAAATCAGTTATTTAAGGACTTTGACAATCATTCAAATAATGAAGATTATAAAGAGTTTACCAAAAAGGAAAACTTTAAAAAGATCTATAATACAACCTTAAAAAATAAAACCTCACTTGATTTGACGATTGCTGATATTTTAAAAAACAATGAACTGATATCTAATGAAGGCTTTACTAGTCAAAAATATGGTAAGAAAATGTATTATGTTCGTGGTCAAAAAATGTATAAATATAATTCTGTGAAATATGCTGGAACAGATTATCATAAGGTTTATGAGACTGCAATAAATAAAGATATTTCAATAACAGAGTTTGATATTAAAAATAAAAATAATGAATATATTAATAGTAGTGGTTTAATTCCGCTTGTTGCATTTGTTCACAAAATAATTGCTAAAATGACATTTAATGGTCTTTATATTAATGTTAATAATCAACATATCATTAGCGAAGCGCATAAGGAATTTGTGATAAATAGTGCAAATAATACCCTAAATCAATTATTAAAAGATACGACTATTGAAAATAGTGATTTTCTTCCTAGAATAAATCAGAGTAAAGTGTGCCGAGAAAACGTTTCAATAAAATCTGGTGATGGAGTTCATAAAACTATAAATAGAAGTACAGATATTATAATATTTGAAAATATTATGTATGATTTAACTTTTTTCAAAAGGTAAATCAAAGACATTAAAAAAGAATCACAAAGTTACTTTTGCGATTCTTTTTTTCTTTCTTTAATAATTTTTTTAATTGTATCACAAATATTTTTAATTTTAAAATTAGCATTTTCGTTGTTTAACCTAATTTTATAATTTATATTATTTATTGTGTCATTTAAATTATTTTCAAAAGTAAGCTGCTCTTTTAAAAGTTTACTTGCAAGATAATATTTATCTTTTTTTAAAGTTTGATAGTTTTTTATAGTTGTATTTTTATAAATATCATTATGATTTATTATCTCGTTATTTAAATCATTTATATTTTTAACTATTTCATGTCTTTTATTTTTCATGTTACTGTCAATTGCGATAATGTTTTTATAATTATCAAGACGATGCTTTTTCTTCATGGCTAAATCATTTTGAGTAGAGTTCTTTTCACTAAAAGTAGCATCTTTAATAACTTCAAGCTCATTTTGCCTGTTTTTATTTATGATATCTTTAATTTTCTTTTTCTCATAAATTTGACTTTGGTTAATGGTTTTAAAATTATTTATATTTCTTGATATTGTAATATAGTTTCTCTTTTTAGAGATAGAGCGAGTAATCTTTAAATTTTCAAGAATGCTTAATCTGTAAATTCTTGAAAGCATTAAAAATCTCAAATAGATAATATCAGAGTTTTTATTATCTATTTTATATAATTTTTTAATAAATGAATTAGTTAAATGATTTAATAAATTTACTAGTCTGTCAATTTTATTTATATATACTAGGTAAATATTTTTATTATTATAAATGATTGAAAGAGCTTTTTTAAATAATTTATCTGTCTTTTTTTTATCGATTCTCTTAGCAATTAAAAAAGATACGATAAGTTTTAGATTATCTAAATTTTTGTTAAATTTAGAAATTGTAAAATCATTTATTTTCTTAATTTTTTCAACTATTAAATCAAATCTTTCAAATATTTTATCAGTTTTATTATCTAAAATAATATCAATATTTTTTACAAAGCTATTAAGATAGTCAAGAATTAAATTATTCTTTTCTTGAAGAATTTCAGAATAGTGTCCTTTTTTAATAAGCTCTAGTTTTTTCAACTTGTAGATATTTTTATTATCTATTTTCTTATTTAAAAGAAACATATAATCAATTTTGGTTTGTCTTGATTCTTCTTTTTTAATTTTCTTAAGTTTTAGAATTTGCTTTTCTAAGTTTTCAATCTGAGTATTTTCGTTTTTAATATTAACATCAAAGTTATTTATTTCAATTATGATTTTCTTGCTATTTTTTTCATAGTTTTTAGAATTTATTAAAACCCTATCATTGATTGTTTTAATGTAATCTTTTATGCTTGTTAGAAAGTCAAGCGAGCAAGTTTTAATATAGTCTTTAATAGTTTTATTTATATAATCTGAAAAATACACATAAATATTATTTAAATTGGTATTTAAGTTTTTAAATAAATCATCTATAATATCCTTTGAAAAATTTAAATACTCAAGATAAGAATCGCTTAAATATGGAAGTTTTTTAAAAAGGTCAATTGCGATATTGAAGTTATTGATAAATTTATCTAACAGGTTATTTATCATATCAAACCTAAAGTTAGAAAGTTTATTACTTATATTTTTAATATTGTTGAAAATATCTACTTGGAATAAAAAGTTATTTTTTCTAATTAGTTTATTTGAGTTATTTTGAGCATTAGTATTAAGCTTTTTAACATCATTTATTCTAAGTTGTAAGTTTATATCAAGCTCGCTTTCTTTAAACATAATTTCATTTTTAATGTTTTCGAGAGTATTATCATTTTTTTTCTTATTGTTTGAAAAGTTAAACTCCTGAATAAGTTTTTCTAAAATAAAGTTAAGTCTGTTGATCTCAATTCCAATCTCATTTTTTAAAAGGTTAGTATTTTTTATTCTTTTTTGATCAATTGACTGTCTTTGAAAAAGACGATTATTTTCTCTTATTAAATAATCAGTATTTTCTTTTTGGGTTGCAATTTTAGCTTTAATATCATTTTCTATTTTTTTAATTTGAAGATCTTCAATCATCGTCTTTTTAAGACAGGTTGTTCTTTCTTTTGTCCTTGCAAGGTCAATGTCTTTAAGAATAAATCTTTTAATAAGCGATATTAAATCAAGCTTAGTCTTGTATTTATTTAGATAGTATTTTTCATATATCTGAAATATCTTATCAAACTCATTTATAAAAAGTTTAACAGGGCCTTCTTTAATCTCATACTCAGCTAAAAACTTTTCAAGCTCAAGATTATTTATCTCATCATCTGAGCGCTTGTTAAAGATAAACTTTGACATATCTTCTTTTTTGATTTTTAAAATATTATTTAAATCATCTTTTTTAGATGATTCATAAATACTTTTATAATAGAAAAAATCTACTTGATTTTTTTTAGTAACCTCGTTTATCTCAGAGTTTCTATTGTGAAAATTTAAAATGTTGTACTGTTCATCTTCTTGCAACTTAATTAGATTTTCTTGTTCAGATTCTTTTAAAGATATTTTTTTAAGGTTTATCTTATCAATTTCTGTTTTTTCAACTTCTCTAATTTGCAAAATTTTTTCTTTGTTTTCACTAATTATTTTTTCAAATCTTTGATTTTTACTATTTATCAAAAAGTTAATAGCATTATTATAATTTTCTTTTACTTCTTTTTTATCAGAGTTTAACTTTTTTAAGTTAGATACATACTCTCTTAAATCAAGCTCAACCTGAGCGTTTTTCATCTCTTCTAGTTTTTTGTTTTTAATTTTAGTCTCATCTGTTATGTTTTTTTCATAAACATCAAGTTCGTTTTTCATATTTTGGGTTTCTCTAATAATATTAAAAATGTTATTTTTGTTTTTATCTTTACTAAGTAAAAAACCTTCATTAATTTTTTTATTTTTTAAATCAAGACTATTTTTTTTCTTATTGTAGTATGATAGAAAATCTAGTTCATAGTTATTTGTCAAAATCAAAAGATCGTTATAATCTTTTTCCATGTCTAAAGAAAGAAATTTTCTTTCAAGAAAAATTTCATTTATTTTTTTTATTTCATCAAGTTTTTCCTTTATATTTAAATAATCAATCATTAAAATGAAAGACCATGTGTCTCGATTGCATCCATCACAAATACAATTCCTTTATTAGGATCTTTTATTTGCATTTTTTCATTTATTCCAGATACTACCATATCCTTAATATCATTTTTAACAACAATTAAAACAATATCTTTTTCAGGCTCTATTTCAAAGCTGAATATTTTGGTGATGTTGTTTTTTCCACCACCTCTACCTTTTATAATGGTAGCTCCCTTAGCACCGAATTTTGTAGCACAATCTACAACATCATTTCCTAAATCTTTATCAACAATTGCAACTATAATTTTATCGTTCATATTACCCTCACTTATTCTTTTAACATCGCTTTTACTATCGCTTTCATAAATTCCGTGAATTTCTAGTATTTTGCTTGTAAAAATTATCCCGCGATGTTTTTTAGTTATATCAATTTTATTTTTAATATTTACAAGAGCTCTATCACCAATTTCCTTTTTGGCTATTAGCAAAATTATTTCTTTATTAGAGTTTGAAAAACCTAAAAATTTTAAAAACTTACTTTTAACACTACCAAATCCTGATAGGATTGTTGCCCCATTTACACCTGATTTATAAGCCTCATCTAAAATGGTTTTACTAAATTCTTCAAGTGATATTAAAGTGTATAGTATATAATCATTCATTGGATATCTCCTTTTTTCTATTTGTAATAATATTTTGGTAAATTCCTAAAATAAGTAAAAATATAATTGGAATAACCGATACAATCGCAATACTACCGTATAATTGCTCAATTTTATTTGTTCTTTGAAGTCCTTGGATAAATGATAAAATAAAAACCGATGTAAGAGGACCTGATGCAACACTTCCTGAATCAAATGAAATACCATAGAATATCTCGCTTGTAAACGGTATTAAAACTAAAGCAATTAGATAAAGTGGCATTATAATATAGACTAAATTTATGCTAAAACTAGCTCTTAGTAAAATTATAACCATTGCTACTCCAACTGATAGTGATAATAAAATTATAATAGTTCTTTTTTTAATTGCTCCATATGATGCTTTATATATCTGATTTGCTAAAACCTTTGCCGACGGCTCGGCAATTATTACTGAAAGACCAACAAAGATACTTATTAAAATTTTTATATAGATTGAAAAATTTCTTAGTTTATCTCCGAGATAATAACTAAAGTTTGTAAAGCCGATATTACTTGATAGTAAAAAAAGAAAAAGTCCAATAAAAATATAAACAAATCCTTTGGATATTTTTATAATCTTTTGCCTTTTTAATTTAATTGTAAAGATTTGAAGAATTATAAAAATTATAATAAAGGGAAGAATTGATATTGCAGTTTGGAGTAAATACTTTGGAGCATTTTTTATAAATGGTGAAAATATACTAGTAGTATTTATACTGCTTTCAACGTGGTTATAATTTTTAAAAGCAGTGTATTTAAAAATAAAGTAAATTAAAGATCCAATTAAAGCACCAACTGATACAATTGCGACAAGCCCAAAGCTATCACTAAGAGATTTTTTGACTTTATTTTTACTTAGCCCAATTCCAAGACTTAAAATAAATGGAACAATTATAACGCCTGTAGTTGCAGCTCCGATATCATATGAGATAGATACTAAATTATTATTTAAAATTGTAAGAACTACTTGGAGAGAAAATGCAATTATATACATTATTATAATTGTATATTTAATATTTAAATTAAATAAAAGTCTAATAATCGCAATAAGTAAAAATACACCAATAGATATAGATATTGTAAGTATTAAAAGATATAAATTTATAACAGTCGATATGCTTGATATTTTATAAGCAACAATATATAAATCAGGCTCACAAATAGTAATTAAAATGCCAATAAAAGATACAATTGGAATTATAAAATAAAATCTTTTTTTAACTAGTTTACTTCCAAGCTCTTCTCCAAATTCTAAAATAGAAAAATCAAGTCCTATTAAAAGAAAAAAAAGAGCAAAAAACATAATAACATTCGATATTATAAACTGATATAGGATATTTAAATTTACATCTTTTGCATATAAATATAAAATAAGTTGGATAAATAAAGTAAGAAAAAAAAGAGGTAAAAGCATAATTAAGATATCTTTGATTTTTCTTAAAATAATATTCATTCTATCAGCCTATTTTTATAAATTATATATTTTATTATACCACTAAATATAATAAAAAATTAAATATTAAAAGATATTGTTAAATATAGTAAAAAAAGTAAAAAATGCTATCATATATTGTAAAGAGAAGTGAAATTATGGATAAAAATAATAGACTTTATTTTAAAAATGGGAGACCATATGAAATTGAATATTTATATGAGGCTACCAATAACATTTGCTAAATATTGGATTTTTATTCAAGACAAGGAACTAATGATTTAAAAAAATTTGGACTTGATGGGATTTTTGATACTCCTAAACCAGTTAAAATGATTAAATATTTAATAAGCCTTTCACAACATAAAGATTCTATTATACTGGATTTTATGCTGGGTTTCGTGTCATAATAATGACAGTGGTAAATAGTCAAGTAAATATAAAGGTTTTAGAGCTACCAAAGTTTAAGATCAAAAAAATGAATCGTTGGTTTGCTGTTTAAAGCAGTTATTACGAAAATAAATGTTGTAAACAGCACATCAGCATAAAGGAGGAACTCACATGTCTAAAGTGAAAAAAGACACGATCGAAGCAAAAGGTTTTGCTATTCAAATTTATACTGAAGACTTTAAAAATGACTATATAAGTCTAACGGATATTGCAAGATACAAAAATGTGCATGAACCTAAAGATGTTGTTAAAAACTGGCTGAGAGTAAGAGATACAATTGAATTCCTTGGTCTCTGGGAGACTATTCACAATCCTAATTTTAAAGGGGTCGAATTCGACTCCTTTAGAAAGGAAGCAGGAACAAATGCATTTACATTATCACCTCAAAGATGGATTGAAAATACAAATGCGATCGGTATTGTTTCTAAATCTGGGAGAGGCGGAGGAACGTTCGCTCATCCTGATATAGCAATGGAATTTGCTTCATGGATTTCAGCAGAGTTTAAGCTCTATTTAATCCAAGACTACAAAAGGCTTAAGTCAGATGAAAATTCTAAGCTATCATTAGGTTGGAATTTAAATAGAGAAATTTCTAAGATTAACTATAAAATCCATACAGATGCAATCAAAGAATATCTATTAAAGGATCTTACCAACGAACAGTTATCCTATAAATATGCAAGTGAAGCAGATATGCTCAATGTTGCCTTATTTAATAAGCGAGTAAAACAGTGGCGCGAAGAAAATCCAGATTTGAAAGGTAATATGAGGGACTATGCAAGTCTGAATGAGTTACTGGTGCTTTCCAATATGGAAAGCTATAATGCAATTCTTATCGGTAAAGGTATGGAACAAAAGGAAAGGATGATAGAACTTAGAAAACTTGCAAGAACACAATTGATATCACTTGAAAAACTTGGTGATAGTGATATTAAAAAATTAGAGGAAAAGAAATAATTATTTTAAGTAATTAATATATAAATTATGATTTATAAGTGTTGATGTTGCTATACGACTTTCCATCTGGGTCTCGTGTCATAATAATGAAAGAGGCAAATAGTTCAGTAAAATCAAAGGTTTTGAAGCTTCTATCAAAGTTAAAAACTGAAGAAACTGATAGTTTATGTGTTGCTTAGAGCCACTATCTACTAAAATAATGGTTGTAAGCAGCACATAAGCCGAAGAGAAAGAGAGGTAGTGTATGCGATGGATATTAAAAATTATCTTATTTCCGATTAGTCTTGTTTTATCAATTTTGACTGCTTTTCTGACATTCCTGCTTGGTATTGGAACAGCATTACTTTATATTGTGATGGTGTTCTGCATATTTAGGGCGTTAGCTTCTTTCATTCAGGGAGAAGTTGGAATAGGTATATCGGGCTTGGTCATCGGTTTCCCATTTAGTCCTTATGGGCTTTCGAAGATAGGAGCAACTGTGATAGCATTTATTAAATTGATAAATGATAAGATTAAAACGGTGTAGAAAAATTAGAACTTGTAGAGATATGGAGAAAGAATAATGAGCAAAACTACAGATAGAAAGGATTATATTCTTCATCAGTTTCGAAGAACTTGGAATAAGAAGAGCAAGAATTACTGCATCGAACGAATCTATAATAAAATTGACAATCCAAATTTAAAGTTCGTAACACAACAAATGTTCAGGCTTAAAGAAAATAAAATAGCCTTAGCAGATTTGTATTTTCCGCAACTAAATTTATCGGTTGAGATTGACGAAGATCACCATAAGCCACAAGAAGAATTGGATAAAGAACGTACTACAGAGATTCTTACGAAGATGCGGAGTCTAGAAAACGTGGTTGAATTTGAACCAGAGGAATTAAGAATAAATGCTGAGTCCAGTCAAACGCTTGAATCACTAAATGCACAAATTGATACAGTTGTTGAAATTATTAAAGAACGAATCAATAAACTCACTAAACCATTAGAGTGGGAAGATATTATCAAAACTGCAGATCAAGTAAAAGCTGAAGGTAAAGATATATTCGATGGCAAGATTGCATTGAGGACAATCCAAGAAGTGTCGGAGTTATTTGACAAGGGATATTCCGGTATGCAGAAGTGTTACTTCGAAAAGTCAAAAGGATCTAATATATGGATTTGGTGTCCGAAACTCAAGTTAGAGGATGTAATTCAAAGAGTACCTTTTAATAATGAAATATCTCTTGACGGAACCACAATCTACGAATCATCAAATGAAAACAATAATAAGTTTGTTGAAGCAGTCTTACAAAAGCCAAAGGCAAATCAGAAAAGAATCGTTTTCCCATATTATAAAACGGAATCTGGAGAAATGGCATATGTATTTAATGGTATATATGTATTAAATCCAGAAAAGACAAGAGAAATGCAAAAGAGAGTCTGGGTAAGAGAAACAAAATGCATTTCTCTAAATCTTTCTAAATAACAAATCCTAGTTTGTCGAGCTAAATAAAACTAAATATTGGAGATGTAAGGCGATTAAGAATAGAAATCTTGGTCGCTTTTTCTTATGTGAAAAATTAAGAAGAGAGGAGGTGTGGGAAGTGGAATTTGATTATTTTTATGGTTCTTGTCCAAAGTTTATGTATTGATAAATTAGGCAAAGATATTAAAATTACTTTATATATAGGAGATACTGAGGTAGATTATGAACTGCTAAAAATTCTAATTTAGATTTTATATGCTGTCTTTGGGGTTTTAGAAGTTATAAATTTTTAAAATGAAGTTAAGTAAATATTATGGCATTAGAAAAAATAAAGTTCTTACCATAACAAAATAAAAAACGAGAAATTGGCTTTCATAAGCCATTATTTCTCTTTTTTCTTAATTAAACTGTAAAAGTCGGGTTATACCACTAAATATAATAAAAAATTAGATATTAAAAGATATTGTTAAATATAGTAAAAAAAATAAAAAATGCTATCATATATTGTGAATATGTAACAATAAATTATTAGTATTTACTTTATAAATATTTATAAGGAGGATTTGGATAAAAATGATTAAAGCTGTTATCTTTGACTTAGATGGAACTTTGCTTAATTCATTATCTGATATAAAAAACGCTATAAATTATATGCTTAAATTAAATAATATTAAAGCAAGCTTAAATAGTAAGCTTCTTTTAAAATTACTAGGAAATGGCTCTTATAGTTTAATTAAAAATATTGTTGAGCACTTCGGATATGATTTTAAAGAAAAGTATCTTTTAGATTATCTAAATTATTATAAAGAAAACTCGCTTGTTAAAACAAGACCATATAATGGAGTAGTTAAATTATTAAAAAAATTAAAATCTAAAAATATAAAAATGGCTGTATGCTCTAATAAAAATAATGAGGATGTTTTAAAAATATGTGATATGTTTTTTAAAGATTATCTTACCTTTGAAACAGGCGTTATAAAGGATAAACCGATAAAGCCTGATAAATACTTGCTAAGTTTATGTATCGATAAATTAGGTGAAGATATTAAAAACACTTTATATATAGGAGATACTGAGGTAGATTATGAAACTGCCGAAAATTCTAATTTAGATTTTATATGCTGTCTTTGGGGTTTTAGAAGCTATAAATTTTTAAAAAAGTATAATATTAAAAATTATGCTAAAAAGCCAAATGATATATTTAAAATAATAAGTAAAATGTAGAATTTTAAAATGAAGTTAACTAAATATTATGGCATTAGAAAAAATAAAGTTCTTACCATAACAAAATAAAAAATGAGAAATTGGCTCTCATAAGCCATTATTTCTCTTTTTTCTTAATTAAAATGTAAAAGTTTGGAATAGAAAAATATGCTATTTAAAATTTTAAAATGATGGTTAAATCCATATTATGGTATAATATGTATAGTTAATGTTTTAACTAATTGGAGGTATTATGATTACTACAGCAGACTTTAAAACTGGAATGACTATTTCATTTGATAATAACGTGTATCAAATTATAGAATTCCAACATGTAAAACCTGGTAAAGGTGGAGCATTCGTTAGAACAAAATTAAGAAATTTAAGAACTCTTGCGGTAATTGATCATACATTTACAGCAGGTGAAAAACTTGAAAAAGCTCAAATTGATAAGGTTTCAATGCAGTATTTATATCAATCAGGAGAGCAATATTATTTTATGAATATGGAAACATTTGAGCAAATAGAAGTTGAAGCCTCACAAGTAAAAGATCAAATCAAATTTTTAAAAGAAGGTTTAAATGTTGAGATAATGTATTTTTCAGGTAGTGAGATATTAGGTTTAATATTACCTGAAAAAATAACTTATGTTGTTACCGAGACTGAACCCGCAGTTAAAGGTGATACTAAAACAAGTGCATTAAAAGATGCAAAAATTGAATCGGGCTTATTAGTAAAGGTTCCACTTTTTGTAGAACAAGGAGATTTAATTGTTATTTCTACTCAAACAGGTGAATATGTATCAAGAGGTTAATAATTGCTAGTAAGCTTTGCTTGCTGGCTTTTTATTTTTTATGGAAAGATTAAATAAAGTAATTGCTAAATCAGGAGTATGCTCAAGAAGAAAAGCCGATGAGTATATTTTAAATGGTGATGTAAAAGTTAATGGAACTGTCACAGATAAGCTTGGAACTCTTGTAAAAAAGCAAGATGAGATTACTGTTTGTGGAAAAATAATATCTAAAGAGGAACTAGTATATTATTTGCTAAATAAGCCAAAGGGTGTAATATCATCTGCAAATGATGAGAAAAAAAGAAAGACAGTTTGTGATATTGCCAAAGAGCAAGGTGTTCAAGAGAGAGTTTTTCCAGTCGGAAGACTTGATTATGATAGCGCAGGCTTAATTATTCTTACAAATGATGGAAATCTTGCAAATAAGATAACTCACCCTAAATACATGATAGAAAAAGAATATCTTGTAAGAATTGACAAAATTTTATCTGAGTATCAAATTAAAAAGTTAAATCAGGACAGAAAAGTTATTCTAGATAATGAGGTTTATAATTTTAAAAAAATTAAGAAAGTAGAAATTTCTAAATCTCCTATATCGATGCTTCTTGAAATAATTATCTCTGAAGGTAAAAACCATGAAGTTAAAAATATATTCAAATCCCTCGGGGCAAATGTTGTATCTTTAACAAGAATAAGAATAGGCAATATTAAAATTGATACTATCGGTAGAGGATATATAAGAAGGCTTAAAATAAAAGAAATAAAAGATTTAAAAAATGTCTAAAAGTGTTATAATAATTTTTAGTGGAGGATATTAAAATTGAACTTTAAATTAGCAATTGATGGACCTGCTGCAAGCGGAAAATCAACAATATCTAAACTAATTGCCCAAAGATTAAATTTTGTGCATATTGACACAGGAGCGATTTATCGTGCCGTAGCCTTTTATGCCCTTTTAAATAATTTAGATACTAATTTAGAAAGCTCGTTTGAATGTCTTGATAAAATTAAAATAACTTATAACAAAGGTTTAATTTATTTAAACGGTGAAGATATCACAAAGAAAATAAGAACACCTGAAATAAGTGCTCTTGCATCAAAGATTTCAGCTTATAAAATTGTAAGAGATAAATTATTCAATCTTCAAAAAAGATTAGCAAATGAAAATAGTCTAGTCGTTATGGATGGTAGAGATATTGGAACAGTTATTTTACCCGATGCCAATTTAAAAATATTTCTAACCGCAACACTAAATGAAAGAGCTAAAAGAAGAGGAAATGAAAAAGGTTATAAGGGGATAAAGGATATAAATAAAGTTATATCTGAAATATCAAAAAGAGATGAAAACGATAAAACTAGAAAAGAATCCCCTCTTAAAATGGCGGAAGATGCTATTTTAATTGACACAACCAACATGACAATTGAAATGGTTGTGGATAAAATAATAAATTTGATAAAACAAAAGGAGAATTAATATGAATGATAAAAATAATGTGATGGAGCAATTCTTAGCTGAGTTTGATAACAATCAAATTCACGTAGGAGATACTGTGGAGGCTGTAGTAGCAAAAGTTGAGGATACTACGATATATCTTGATTTAAACGGATATGCCCAAACAGAAGGAAGAATGCATCTAAATGAGTATACAAAAGATCCTGAGATTAAATCATTTAAAGGGCTTGTAAGAAAGGGACAAAAAATTACTGCGGTAGTTCAAAAAGTTCAAGATGAGCCTGCGTTAATTTTACTTTCAACACGTCCTTTAAACAAAGCAAAAGAGCAAAAAGAGTTAACTGATCTTTGTGAAAGACAAGAAAAGGTTGTAGGTGTTATAAAATCATTTAACAAAGGCGGTGCCCTTGTTTTATATAAATCATACGAGATTTTTATTCCATTTAATAATCTTGATTTTAACATTTCTAAAAACCAAGAAGAGTATTTAAATAAGGAAATAGAATTTATTATTCAAGAGGCAAATTTTATGCGTAGAATGCCTAAATTTTTAGGAACTAGAAGACCTATTTATGAAGCTGAAAAACAAAAAAAGCAAGAAGAGTATCAAAGTGCAAGAGAAGCTGAGATAAGCAAAATAAATGAAGGCGATGTTCTTGAGGGTGTTATTGTTGATGTTAAAGAACATGCTGCACTTGTTAAATTTGAAACAATTACTGGTCTTTTAAGATTAAGTCAAGTATCACATATTAGAATAAATAAAATCACAGATAGAATAAATTTAAATGATAAAGTTAAAGTTAAAGTATTAAAAAAAGATGGCTTTAAACTTGACTTATCAATTAAGGCATTAGAGAAAACTCCTTTTGAATTATTTAAATCAGAAGTTAAACAAGGCGATAAAATAAGTGGAGTAATTGCTCAAAAACTTCCATTTGGATTTTTTATAAAACTTCGTGAGGGTCTAGTTGGACTACTTCATAGAAATGAATTTTCATGGGATCCAAAAGACACATTTAAAAACCAAGCTAAAATTGGTGATGAGGTTTTAGTTAAAGTTTGCGAGATTAAAGATGATAAAGAGCAAATCGTTTTATCTAGAAAAGCTTTAATTGATAATCCATGGGAGAACATTAAATTTGAAAGAAACGATAATGTTGAGGCTGTAATTGATTCTTTCTTAGATGATAGAGTAGTTGTATTTGTTGGAAATATAAAAGCATATATTTTAAATAGCGAGATGGACTGCAAAGAAGCTCCTAGTAAAGTTTTCCAAAAAGATGAGAAAATTATGACAAAAGTTAAATATATAAACACACACTCATGGATACTAGAACTTTCACAAAAAAGATATGCAGATGAAATATTAGAAAAAGAACTTCAAGAATCTGTAGAGAAAGAACTTGCTAAAAATAAAAAATAATGCCTTATAAAGTAGCAATACTTGGTAGACCTAATGTTGGAAAATCAAGTTTATTTAACTGTTTAATTGAACAAAGAAAAGCAATCACAGATGATGTATCAGGAACAACTATTGATAGATTATATGGAACAGTATCATATCTTGGTAAAAGTTTTTCCATAATTGATACAGGCGGTCTTGAGGTTGAAAAATCAAAGTTTAAAGATGAGATTCATATGCAAGCAGAGTTTGCTATTGATGAGGCTGATTTAATTATTTTTCTAACAGATGTTTTAACAGGTATTACAAATGATGATTATTATATTGCATCTTTAATAAATAAAAGCAAAAAAGATGTAGTTGTTTGTGTTAATAAAGTTGATAACGAGGTATTAAATCTTGACTCATACGAGTTTTACTCATTAGGGTTTTCTGATGTAATATCCATTAGTACAAAGCAAAGAATAGGAATTGGTAATTTACTTGAATATATCACAAGTAAAATAAAAGATAAGACAAGCGATTTAGACTCTAATTTAATTAAGTTTTGCATTCTAGGAAGAACTAATGTTGGTAAATCTACATTATCTAATACAATATTAAATCAGACAAGGTCAATCGTATCAGATGAAAAAGGAACAACTAGAGATATAATTGATACTCCTTTTAAAAGAAATAAAAAAGATTATTTAGTAATTGATACTGCAGGAATACTAAGGCCTGGTGGGCTTTATACAAATTTAGAAAAATATGCTCAAATAAGATCGCTTGATGCTATTATGAGATCTGATGTTGCAGTTTTACTACTTGATGCATCATGTGATATAACAGAGCTTGATAAAAATATCGCAGGATATATTAAAGAAAATAATAAAGCAGTTGTAATTTGTGTAAATAAGTGGGATTTAATTGATAAAGAAAATAATACTTATAAGAAGTATCTTGAGAAAATAAGAGAAAATTTTAAAATGTTTCAATATGCTGAGATTGTATTTATATCAGCAAAAGAAAAAGAAAAAATAAATGATTTATTTAATGCAATTGATAAAGCATATAGCAATTATCATTTAAAATTTAAAACTAGTATTTTAAATCAAATCCTAGCAAAAGCAATTACCGTAAATCCTGCTAAGATATTTAACAATGGTCAGGCAAGATTTAAATACATCACCCAAACTTCAATAATGCCACCTAGATTTAATCTTTTTGTAAATAATAAAGAATATGTACATTTTTCATATTTAAGATATTTGGAAAATGAATTTAGAAATTCATTAGAACTTGTAGGAACTCCAGTTATATTTGAACTTGTAGAAGGTGAAAAGGATGAATAAAATTGCAATTATCGGTGCTGGCGCTTGGGGAACAACTTTAGCTCAGGTTTTAACAGATAATGGTAAAGAAGTTTTAATTTATGATTTAGATTTAGATAAGATAAATAAAATAAATAGCCAAATTCATCCAAGTTTTAATCTTTTTATCTCTAAAAAAATTAAAGCTACTAATTCCTTAGATGAGATTATTAAATTTTCAAATAACATTTTAATTGCAATACCAAGTAAGGTTATTAGATTATTTTTTAAAGATTTAAAGAATAAGTTAAAAAATAAAGTAAATATAATAAATGCTACAAAGGGAATTGAAATTGATACATCAAAAAGAGTATCTGAAATTGCTTTTGAAATCCTTGGTGAAAACTTAGATAATTTTGCAACCCTATCAGGACCATCACATGCAGAAGATGTTATCCTAAGAAAACCCACTCTTCTTACATGTGCAAGTAATAATTTAGACTTTTCTAAAGAATGCCAGGTTGTATTTTCTAATTATGAGTATTTTAGAGTTTATAATTCATCCGATCTAATTGGAGTTGAGATTTGTGGTAGTTTTAAAAATGCAATATCTGTTGTATCTGGAATTATGCAAGGTCTTGATTTTGGAGATAATGCAAGAGCAGCTCTTATAACTCGTTCACTTTCTGAGCTTTTAAAACTTGTCCTAGCAAAGGGTGGTAGCATGCAATCTGTATATGGTCTAACTGGATTAGGTGATTTACTTGCAACTGCCTCAAGTTATAAATCTAGAAATTTTAGGGCAGGAATTAGCCTTGCAAAAGGTATTGAAATATCAGTAATCGAAAAAAATGAAGAGCAGACAATTGAAGGTTTTAGAGCTATTAGTGCATTTTATAATATTTCAAAAAAAGAGAATATTCAAATGCCAATTATATGTGAGAGTTATAATGTTATATATAATAAAGCAGATATAAAAAGTGCGTTAAAGAATTTATTAGAAAGAAAATTAAAGGAGGAATAAATATGACAAAAGCAGAACTTGTAGTTATTATTGCAGAAAGGACAGGACAAACTCAAAAAGTAGTTCTTGATGTAATTGATAATATGACTGATGTTATAACTGAAACATTAGTTGAGTCAGATGAGAAAGTAGTTCTTACAGGGTTTGGTACATTCGAGGTTAGAACAAGAAAAGAAAGAAATGGTAAAAATCCAAGAACAGGCGAGGAGATAATAATCCCTGAGCAAAAATCACCTGCATTTAAGGCTGGTAAAATTTTAAAAGAAGCTATTAAATAATGCTTGATTTATTTTCATTAGTTCTTGATGATAAAAAAGAAGAACTAGAAAATAATTTAAATATAGATAATATAAACAAGGTTGACATAAAAGGTAGAACCTTGCTTTTTTATGCAGTCTCATCAGGTAATTGTGAAATATGTGAAATATTGTTTAAAAAAGGAATTAATCCAGACATTAAAGCTCATAATGGCGAGAGTGCGATTTTTGATAGTGCTAGAAGAGGTAATTCTAGGATATTAGAAATTTTTATAAAAAATAATTCTAATCTTAAAATAAAAAATAAAAATGGTGAGACAATCTATCATCTTGCTTATTTAAAGGCAGATGATAATTATATAAGTCTTCTTGAAACAACTAACGTAAATTATCTTGATGAAACGGAACTTGGTCAAAATATTTTACACTTTGCAATTTTAAGTGGTAATTTTAATTTAGTAAAAAAGGTATCTAAAAACATATCTAGCCTTGATATGTTAGATAAGCTAGGAAACAGTTATCTTCACTATGCCGCAAAATCTGGAAACTATGAGATATTTGATTATTTTTTAAAAAATAATCTTGATATAAACGCTCTTAATACCTTATTTGAAACACCACTTTTTAATGCGGTTAGATCTAATAATTTAGATTTGGTTAAATATGTTGTAGAAAAGGGCTGTTATCTTGCAGTTAAAAATAAAGACTTTAAAACAGCTCTTGATGTTGCAGTTATAAGTAATTTAGATATAATTAAATACTATCTTGAAGGCTATATGCAATCACTTGAAAATAAAGTAGTTGAATCAGATGATGCAATTATTATTTCAGTTTTAAATAGAGATTATTGGAGCTTACAGGATTTAATACTTCAAAAAAAGAATATAAATCATAAAAATAAATTTGGCTATGATGCTAAATACTATGCTAAAAAGTATCGCTTAAAGATGTGTTTAGATCTTTTAGAAAATAAAAAATAGTTATATAAAATAAAAAAACTTGCATATTTTGTGTAAGTTTTTTTTATTTTATGAAAAATTTCATTTTACTTCTTTCTATAGAAAAAATTGGCTAAAAAAAGTAAAACACTATTTAATGTAAATAAAAGTTTTAATTTTTCCGAAAAATTTTTTTATATCTTATTTAAAATAATTAAAAAAATCAAAAACAATCATATATAATTTCTAATATATTATATGACTTAGGAAGGAGGATAAAATGCTTAATCAAATAGTTCTAATCGGAAGGCTAACTGATGATCCTACAATCAAAACCATTGAATCCGGCAAAAAGGTTTGTGAGGGTACGATTGCAGTTAGGAGAAGTTTTAAAAACCAAGATGGTAAATACGATACAGATTTTATCAGATTTAGCACTTGGGAAGGACTTGCTACAAGTTTTTCTACATACGCAGAAAAAGGAACACTTGTTGCAATTAAAGGTAGACTTCAACCATTTAAATATGATATTTCAGATGAGAAGTTTATAAATGTTAATGGCGTTGTTGCAGAAAAGATTACATATCTTTAATCAGTTTTCCGTTTGATGGGCTACTACATATTGTAGCCCCTTTTATTTTGTATTTTTGTTATGAATTATTTTATCTGTAAAAATCTTCAAAATCAAGTACAAAATACAAAATAAAAGGTATTTAATTTAGCCAACCCCCCCTGAACATATGCCAAAACACCCCCATTCAATTTGTATTTTTTTATTAATTTTTGGTTTTAATAATTACTGAGTATTTTTCTTGCAAAAAATGTCGGGGGGGGGGATATAATATTACATATAAAAGGAAGGTAGAAAAATGAATAAAAAAGGTTTTAAAGTATGTTTGTCAATGTTACTAATATTATTAGCATCAATTTTATTGTTTGGTTGCAATTTAAATGTAAAAAAAACAGATGTAAATGAATTAGAAAAAAAATTTGTATTTAAGGAATATGACGATAATTATGAATTAGAAAAGTATATAGGCAATGAATCTACTGTGGATATTCCTAAATCATATAAGGGAAAAAATGTAGTAAGAATAGGTGATGATGCCTTTAAAAAATGCTACTTTTTAAAAGCAGTATATGTTCCAAATTCGATTAAAGAAATAGGTGAAAGTGCATTTGAAAGTTGTATTAATTTGTACTCGTTTTTATATAATGATAGTTTTAATATTATTCAAAATAATGCTTTCAAAGAATGTGTTAGTTTGGAAAAATTAAAACTTTCCTGTGAATACTGTCACGATGATAATTTTAAAGAAACTAAAAATATTAAAGAGTTGCACTTTAATAAAGGGAAGGGAAGTATTAGAGGTAATGGTAAAATTCTTTTTAATCTAGGAAAGAATTCTTTAGAATCACTAACTTTGCCTGATTATTGTATAAGAACAATTAATTATGATTTTTTTAGTGGATCAAAAAGTTTAAAAACGATTGTTTTAGGCGATGGAATAGAAGAAATTGGAAAAAGTGTTTTTAGGGGATGTGAAAATTTAGAAAAGGTTATTTGTTCTTCAAGTCTTAAAAAAATTGGTGAAGATGCATTTAATGAATGTACAAATTTAAGAGAAATTACACTAAATGAAGGATTATATAGTATAGGTAACAATGCTTTTAGTAAATGCATTAAACTTAAAAAAATTATTATTCCGTTGAGTGTAAAAGAAGCGGGTTATTACATTTTTTATGGATGCAGCAAAAATTTGTTGATTTGCTGTAGAGTTAAAAAAAAATTTAGTACATTTAAATATTCTTTGAATCAAGTAGGGCCTGATTCTATAGTAGATATGATTGGAAATGCGTCTAGTTGTAATATTATCTGGGGTTATGATCGTTGAATCCTAAATTATATTATTTATTTAGATATTATTTGTTTTTTTAGATTCTAAATGAAGCCTTGCTTTTAACTATAAAATAAAATAAGAAGGAATAACCCTTCTTATTTTATTTTTAAAACTTTTTGCCATTTTGATGAAGCATTTCGTGATCTTTCTCTTGGCTCTGATTTAATTTTATAAATATGCTTAGTTCCACGTGGAATAAGCTCAATTAGTTCAATATCACCTAGTGATTCAAGTTCATCTTCTACAAGGTCATATTCAAATGGTGAACAGGAAAAAATATCTGCAAATATTTTCTTTTCCTTTAAATTATAATGCATTGCAATATGGCTTTGAGCAATTACAATAATTCCTGATACAAATTTATTATTTTTATCACTTCTTGCTTTAATAATATTTGCACGTGATATTGGTTCCATATTAATATTTTTAACAAGATTTTCTAGATAGTCAAACATATTTTCCATAGTAAGATTTTTCTTAACATCAATTTGAGCCATTAGGTGTGGTCCAAAATCACAGTCATCGGAATAAGGTTCAACTTGCATTGGTTCTGAGCGATAGGTAAGTGATTTTATTGAATTATCCTTATCAAATGGAAAAACATCAAGTAAGTAGTTAAATGCGATATTATCATCAAATTCCTTATTTGCGAAAATATCTATAAAGTAGCATTCTCTAATTGGGAAGGTATGAATTGTAATGTGACCTCCTTCAAGAAGAATATAAGCACTAATTCCAACATCATTTTTAACCTTGCCATAATAATAAGGTATTAAAGTTGGGGGAGTTATTGGGTTTAATTTTAGCTCATAAGCAAGCTCGTTAAGTAAATCATTAATGGCTAATGGATCACTTAAAGCATGTTCTCTGCATCCGTATAAATCAAGCATTAAATGTTTTTTAATATTTTCAGACATTATTTATCTCCTTTTAAGTTATATAAAATTTCATATAAATATTTAAGGCATAGCCAGCTTGTGATATTATTTACATCAAGTTTTGGTGATATCTCGACAAAATCAATTGCTAGTACATTTAACTTATTAAAGAATACATTTAATAAATCAAGCACATAATCAGGATTAAGCCCAAATGCCTCTGGTGTGCCAGTTCCAGGAGCAAATCCTGGGTCAATAGCATCAATGTCAAATGAGATATAAACTGCATCATCTTTATTGATTTTTTTAACTATCTCATCTGCAAGATTGCTTGATGGAATAGTTTTGCAATCAGATGCTTTATAAACTTTAATAAAATCTTTTTCTGTAAATAAAACGGTTTCTTCATACTCCCACCCTCTTATTCCGATTAGGAAGAATTTATTGCAACCATTTTCCATACTGCGATAATTCGTGCAAGCATGAGAGTAAATTGATCCGTTGTAAGAGTTGCAAAAATCAGGATGAGCATCAATATGAATTATCACAGGATTAAGGCTTTTATCTTTACAGTATTTAATAAATTCTTTTTCAGTATTTATTGAGACTGAGTGATCTCCACCAATAAAAACATTAAGTTTTTTTATGTCGTAAATACCACTTGATATTTTACTAATTTCATCAAGATTTTTAATTTTGTAAATGCCATTGTTAAAAATTTTATTTTTAATTAAGTATCCATCTTTTGTAAGAGGTGGTAAAAATCCTGATAGTTCAAATACCTTATAAGGTGCAAGGGCTGCCCCTTTTCCGCAGCTTGCTCCTTTATCATATGATAGGCCCGTAATTATAGCCTTTGCATTTTTTTTATCTGTTAATAAATCTCTAAAAATATTTTTCATATATCTCCTAAAAATAAAAAATGATTTAATTAAAAATCATTTTTGCCATTTTGCTTTTAATGTTATAGTAAATTCAGATACTCTGTAGTTTGAAAAATCAATCTTTCCAGCCTCAACATCTTCACCTTTATCATTTTTCTTAATTAAATACCATCCTAAGAATTTATGACCTTCCTTAGTAGGATTTTTAGGTTCATCAATAAAATCATTCATTTCCTTTTCAACTACATTTTTAAAATTAGTCTCAGTCCAAACCCCACCATCAAGCTCATATGTAATTTTAGGAAGTTTCTTTTCTGCTTTGCCACATCCAACAAATAAAAAGGCAATCATCATTATAAAAATTGTTATAAATATTTTCTTTGTTTTCATTTTTTCACCTTCTAAATTTTATCATAAATAATTGAAAATTAAAAATAATTAAACTACTATTTTTTCAAAAGTCTTGGCTCATGAATATCATCTAGTGCAAATCTTATTCTCTCATCTTTGGTAAAAAGATGAACAATAACATTTCCAGTATCAATTAAAAGCCAATTACTATTTTTACCTTCAATTGGTTTTACATCAATTTTAGGATCTTTTTTTAATCTTGTGTAAATAGCATTAGCCTTTCTAATATTTACGGTCGCAATAATAAAATAATCACAGCCAAAGCCTTGGTTTGATACATCATATATTTTAATATCATCAGCACTAATATCTTCTAAATGCTTTAATATATTTTCATATTCCAATTTTAATTATCCCCTTTGTTATTTTTTTAATAAAGCTAGTTGCATTTTTATCAGGCTTTATATTTTTTTCTTTAAGCAATTTTTTTAAGCTATTGTAATGCATTAAAATAGCATAATCAATATTAAAAAATGCAACCTTTCTGAAAAGTTTTATCTCTTCTTTTTCTCTTGTATAATCTATTTTATCTGAGATATAAATAATCTTTTCAAAAGTTTTAAATTTCTTATATCCTGTCGTATGATAGAAAATAGCATTAAAGATATTCTTATTATTTATTTTTAAAATATTTTTAACAAAATTTGCTCCTGCAATTCCATGAAGATTAGGACTTTTTTTATACTTTCTATATCTCTTTTCTCCTAATAAATTTATATAATCTGATTCTTTATATCTTTTGCAGACATCATGAAACAATGCAGCTATATGAATATTATATAAAGTTTTTTCATCTTTTATATTATAGCCTGCGCAAAGCTCTTGGGCAATTTTAGATACACTTATTACATGATGTATTCTTTTTTCGTCCTGCTTAAGATTATCTTTTAAAATCTTTAAATGTTCCTCAGATATTTCAAACATTTTCTATTTTACAGAATTATAAAAATCTTTAAAGTATTTTTCAAATATACTAGGATTATTATTTTTAATTTTTAGTAAAAATCTCATTTCAAAAAAGCGATTAAACTTAGTAAAAAAAGTATCAGTTTTAATATCAATTGGATTAACTAAAATAGATCTAATACCACATAAGTTTGCAAGTTTTATATCAGTTTGGATTTGATCACCAATAATAACAATCTCGTTTTTATCAAGATTTAAAATATTATTAGCCTTTAAAAATGCCATCCTACTTGGCTTTTGTGCTCTACTTACGCAGTCAAAGTTTCCTTGATTTGCAGTCTCCATTCTGTATTTTGAATTATTAGTGACAATTACAATCTTAAATTGCTTTTCAAGCTTTTTCAAAAATTGAATCATATTTTTAGGAATAAGCTCTTCGTTAGGACAGATAATGGTATTGTCTAAATCAAATATAAGACCTTTAATTCCAAGGTCTTTTAAATAAGCATAGTCAATATTTTCAATTTTATCAAACGATAAAAAAGGGATTTTATTACTTAGCGGCATCTCTAACTTCTTCTATTTTTACTTCAAATGATTTTTTAGTTTCGGAGTGAACAATAACTGTATCACCTTTAACATGATTTTTAATAGCCTTTCCAAGTGGAGATTCAATAGATAATTTTCCTTCCATAGGATTAGCCTCGATTGTTCCGACAAGCTTCAAAGTTCTCTTTACCTTTTTTTCTAAAAAGTTTAAAACAACTTCTTTACCAATATTAACGCTATCACCGCTTGCGCTGTGAATTATCTTAGCATTTTTTAAAATAATCTCGATTTCTTTAATTCTTGCCTCAATTTTGGCTTGTTCATTTCTTGCTGCATCATAATCAGCATTTTCAGATAAATCACCTTGAGCTCTTGCCTCTTTTATATCTTCTAGATTTTCAACTCTTTTAACATTTTTTAAAATGTGAAGCTCTTCTTTTAAGTTTTCTAAACCTTCTTCTGTAAGCTCAAATTTTTGTTTATTTATTGTTGCCATTTTTATTCTCCTTTATTTATTATTAAACTTATGTTCAGCAAGCAATGCTGCTGCTAGCGCAGGGTCTACTTTTGGACCTTGAATTATTATATTTTTATCATATTCATGAATAAGCTTGTGCAATTTTCTTGTGAACGAACTTGGATTTGTTCCAAGACCACCAATTATTGTTAATACCTTTTTATCAAGGTTGATATTTTTATCAACTGCTTTAAGACAAAGTAAAAGCTCGTTTGCTGCAAGGTCAACTATCTCATTTGCATAAACATCACCCATCTCGGCAAAGTCTGTAGTAATTTTTGCAAGTGATGCAATCTTTGTTCTAGAGTTTACGAAATCATGAAAATATTCAATTACCTTACCAGGTGAGTTAACTCCAGTTTTTTCAATTAAAAACTCATGATACTTTGTAAGTGGTATTCTTCCATCAAGAGCTCTTGCTACACTTTTCATTGATAAAAATCCTAAACTATAAGCACTTCCTAAATCTCCCTCAAAATATCCAAGTCCACCAGCAGTATGAGTTTTTCCGTTTTTATCAATTCCAAGACAGTTCATACCAGTTCCAGCAATTATAACGATTCCCTCGTCAAAATTTAAACTTGTTGCAAGAGCATTATAAGTATCATTTTTAGCCCATACTTTTGTATTTGATGTAACGCCTTTAAAATTAGCAGACATTTCAATTAGATTTTGCTCATCATTGGCATCTTTAATTCCGCCAAGACCAATAAAGCAAGCAGTAAATTTAATATCGCTTGGAAGATTTTCTAATGCCTTATTTATTGATTCAAGTGTTGTTTTAGCAGGAACGCTGTCTATAGCTGATGGCCCGCCATGACCAATATATATCTCGTTTTTATCTTGGTCAATAACATAAACCTTAGTTTTTGTCCCGCCACCATCAATTCCTAGAAAATATTTTTTATCCATCATATCACCATCACTTAACTTTCTTTTTGCTTATTTAATTAAGATGTATCTAATTTTAAAATTACTCTATTTAGTGTAATTTTTTTAAAAACCTTATTAACACTAATTATACCATAAAAATTAGTTTTTACATACCTTAGAAAATATAAATTAAATACACAACTAGCAATATATTTCATTGAACACGATTTAATAAATATATAATGCTAAATTCAAAAAGTAATTATATTACTTAAAAAATATCATTTCACATTTAAACCCGAGTTTGCCAGTTAATTAAATAATATTTTAAAATTCAAGAATTGCATTA
>CAUUCL010000005.1:0-54137 GCA_963543845.1 uncultured Acholeplasmataceae bacterium | reverse complement strand
AGTGTGAGCGAAGGAGGAACAATTCTACCGTGACCATAAACTTTGGACAAGAACCTGAATAATAAAATCTCAGTTATTGAAGGTCCTCCTGGATGTGGAAAAACACAAACCATAATTAACTTAATTGCTAATTTAATTATTAAAGGAAAATCTGTAGCCGTTGTATCAAATAACAACACTGCAATAAAGAATATTAAAGAAAAACTTGATGAAGTTAATATGGGCTTCATATGTGCCTTGCTTGGAAAAATCGAGAATAAACAACTTTTTTTCTCAAGTGAACAGCAAGAAAAAATTAAAAATGAAAAAGAACTTTTTCTTAAAAAATATTCTAAGCAAAGCGTTAATTTTAATTTTAAGAATGAGTTCATTAAATTGACAAAATCATTTAATAAGCAAAATGAACTTCAAAAACACAAACTAGCTCTTATTGGTCTAAAGGCTGAGTATAGTAAATATGAAGAATACTTAGAGGATAAAAAAGATGTTATAAAGGATATTAAAATTAATCCTAACCTGCCATCAACTGAATACCATAAGATTAGACTATACTTAGAAAATATTTCTAAAATTAGTCTTTGGAAAAGGCACAAATTTAAAAGAAAATTAAAAGTTAAAAGAGTAAAACTAAAAATAAATAAAAGATATAATCTTCCTTTAATATATGTATTAAATAAATATTTTTATATTGCTAAAATAAGAGAATTAAATGAAATAATAAATGATATTGAAAATTATTTAAAAGTTAATAATTTTGATAATTATAAAAAGGTTTATGAAGAAAATTCATTAAAAAAATTTACAAATCATATAACTGATCTAATAAATAGACCATTAGATGATACTAATATGAAATTAGAAAATTACAAACAAACATTTGATAATTTCATTAAAAAATTTCCTATTATATTATCAACTACTCATGCAATTCTTACATCAAAAGATAATGAGATGATGTTTGATTATGTTATTTGTGATGAAGCATCTCAATCTGATTTATTAAGCAGTATTATCGCTTTTAGTGCAGCTAAAAATTTAGTAGTTGTTGGCGATATTAAACAACTACCAGAAATAGATGAGATAAACCTTATTAAACCGTCAAATGATTATGTACGAGAAAATAATATTCCCGAAGAGTATAACTATGTAAATAATTCAGCACTTGCATCTGTAAAAAAAGTTTTTAAAAATATTAGTGTGACACTTTTAAAAGAACATTATAGGTGTCATCCGCTTATTATTAATTTTTGCAACCAAAGATTTTATGATGATCAATTAGTTATCATGACTAATTTAGCTAACTACAAAGAAAATCCTTTTCAAATTATTTTTACTAAAGGCGATAGAAATTGTCATTGGCTAGAGGGAAAGGGCAGTTTTAATAATAGAGAAATCGCTGAGATTAAAAATAAAATTAATCAATTAAAAGATGAAAGTAAAGAAATAAACATTGGTATTATCACTCCTTTTAACGAGCAATCAAATAAGATTAATGAGGAATTAAATCTAGGTGATAATAATAATCAAATAAAAGCCTCAACTGTTCATAGCTTTCAAGGTCAAGAAAAGAAAGATATTATATTATCTACTGTTTTAGATAATATTGGAAATAAAGAAGAAATAGGTTATTTTGATAGAAGAGTTGATTTTATAAATAACAGTGCACTTATGAATGTGGCAGTTTCAAGAGCTAAACAAAGTCTATCTCTTGTAGTATCGAAAGGAATTTATAATTTTAATAATAAAAGTATTATTCACAATTTAATTAAGTATATTAAATATTATGGTTTTCACTATAATGATGAAGAATATGCTAAAGAAGGAAAAGTAGTATCTATTTTTGATTTTTTACATAGTAATGATGAAGAAGAACTAAATAGAATAAAAAAAGCTATCATGAAAGATAAGCATATTAAAAAAGATACTTCACCAGCTGAATATAAATTTTATGAGTTGTTAAAATCTATAATAAGAAAATCAGGTTTTCATTTTCAAATGCATGTACCACTAATTGAGTTTAGTTGTGATGATGATTATAATAATCTTGATGATAAAAGCATAAAATATTTATCGCATGAATGGACTCATGTTGATTTTTTAGTATATCGTAATATTACAAAAGAGCCAGTTTTAGCAATAGAAATTAATGGGTTTATGTTTCATGAAAAAGTGCTAAGCAATCAGAGCATGATCGAATTAAAAAGAATTTTATTGAGAAAAAAGGAATTAAGTTTATTTCCTTTAGTACAATTGGTAATAGCGAAATTGAAAAAATCACTACGGTAATGGAAAATTTAAAAAAATCATATGGGATCTAGTTTTAAAAAAGATTTATTAACTTTTAATATTTATATATCCAAATAATTGACATAAACAAAATATAGTGTATAATCTATTTAAATATGTATGCTTTAGTGTGATAACGTATTTATCAAAAAAATTAAAATTATTTTTTAGAAAATAAGATTTTAGATAGGAGATAATTTGTATGGAATATATATATATCGTTTGCTAAAAAATTAGATAAATCAAGTAATTCAAAAAATGAATTTTATAATTTATCATTACGTGATCAATTTGAATTATTACAAAAGAAAATACCATTAGAAAGGCGAAAAGATAGTTTTGAAGATTTCATTGAAATCTGTTTTCCTGCTGGGATGAAAAAGAAATATTATATTTCATGTCCCAATTTTTTAAGAGAAAAAAAGCAAAACGGTGATGGAAAACCATCATACTTAAATAATGTTGTCATAAGACCAGAACTTACATTGCGGATGAAAAGTATACTGCCTGATAATCAAAATGTAATAATTATAGGTGATATATTTGAAGGTAATAGATTAAAAAAGTTGGAAGTTAAAGGGATTCAACTTATAGATTCTTCTATGGCACTGCAAAATGATATCGAAGTTGAAACTATTTGCAATTATTCATTTGATGATCGAAACTGGTCAATTTCTGACGCAGATTATGAGGATACTTTTTTCACTCCAAATAATGTTTCAAAGATTATAAAATCGTGTTTTACGGTAAAAAATCCTAGAAATGTACGTCAAACCTATGAAGATTGGAATAAATATATTGAATTTAGAAAATATTATTTAGATGAGCAATCCAAACGTAGTTTCAAATTAGATAAAGCAGAATATATAAATGCTTATGCAGTTAATAAAAAAGATTATAGAAAAAACCCTTCATTATATGATGAGTATATTCTAGATGGCATGAAAGATTCTTTTAAAAAAGATGAGATGGTTGTTTTATCTAAAAAGATTGGAGAGGCTGAATCTTTTCCATTAGTAAGACTTAATATTGATAGAAATAAAAAACAATTTGAAGAATCCAAAATTCAAAAAAGAGGGAAATGGGTTAATGAGGAAGAAATTAAAATTCGCTCATTAGCTAGGGATAATGTTTTAATCACTTCAGAAAATCCTGAGGGTGATTCTAAGTTTAAAGATGCAAAAGGTAATACTCAAAAAATACAGCTTACTGAATTATTAAATTCTGGATATGAATTAGGTGATCGTTTTAGAATCATCCATTTTGACATTGAACCTAAGGAAAGTTTAGAAAGATTAGATAGACAATGCGAAAATGATATTACAAAAGGTAATAGAGAAATTGATATTAAATATGAGAAGATTATTAAAGATGAATTAGATAATGCCTTAGGTGAATTTGAGAAAGATCTTTTAGCAAAATCAAAATCTCAGTTGGATGCCAGAAAAAAAGAACTAGATTTTCAATTGGATTCAGATGTACGACTAAATTCAGATTCTAAAATATTAAAACAAATTGAAATTCAAAAGGCCACTATTAAAAATAAAATTATTTCTTCAAATAAAAAAACAAAAAATAATAAAAGTCAAAATTTAAATAAACTCATAGAAAATGAATATGCAAAAATCGATATTAGAAAATTCTATATTGATAGAAATAATGCTGAATTAGAAAATTTAAAAAGAGATATTGATTCAAAAGTCAAAGCAAAAGTTAGTGCTTATAAATTAAAAAAAGAATTAGAACTTAAGAACAAGTATGAATCTGATATTAAAGAAGAAAAGAAGACTCTTGAAAATAATCTTCGTAAAAGTCTAGAAAACGATAAGGAAAGGGTAAAGAAAGAAGAAACTATTATTAGATTTTTCTTATATTTTAAATTAGGTAATCTTAATACCATTACCGAAAAACAGATTCAAACTATTGGAAAATGTAAATATATTGTTTATGATAATAGAGCTGAAAATGCCAAAATTAAAAGGCAAGAGACCGCTTTGAATAATTTTTATTCAGGTTATGTAAAAAATCCATATCTTTCAACATATTTATTTAATCCTGAAATGTTATCAAGTATAAAAGAAGAACATGGCGACTGGGTATGGTTTCTTGAATCGCTAAATGAAAAGCAAAAAGAGGCAGTTAGAAAAGCAGTTTCTAGTAATGGGATATTTTTACTTCAAGGACCTCCTGGGACAGGTAAAACACAAGTTATAGCTGAGACCGTTGCTCAAATGGTTAAAAAAGGTAAGAAAGTTATTATTTCGTCTGAGACACATAAGGCGATTGATAACGTATTTGAAAGACTTCCAAAGATTGCAGAAATTATACCTATAAGGCTTATTCCATCAAATAATAAAAAAAGCGATAATGAATATGATCCGAAGTTTTTGGTTGATAATTTTTATACAAATGTTAGTTCTAATATGAAAAAATCTATAAAGCACTATGAAAATTTCAAGCAAAACAAAGAAGAGTTTTCTGAAAAGTATAATGAAATTCAAATTTTAAGAGAAAAAGATTTAAAGTCACAAAACAAATTAAAAAATGCAAATAAAGAAATATCTAAACTTGAGGGAGAATTAAATAAAGTTAATTCAAAGATTAGTGATTTACGCGAGAAAGAAAATAATATTAATACTGAAATAGATGAGCTCAAAAGTACTATTCGTGGTATTAAGAGTGACAAATTCAATTTTGAGGACGTGGATAGTCAATTGATTACTAGATTATATGAAGATTTTCAAGATTTATTAGTAGGCAGAAAAAAAGTCGAGTTAAATCTTACGAATCCCTTTGATTTAGTTAAGAAAATATGCAGTATTCAATCTAATGAAGTTGCAGATGAATTGGTTATTATTAATCCAAATTCAAGTAAAACAATGCTTGAAATTGAAAAAGAAAAATTAAAATCTGAACTAAGAGGATATTTGGATGATGGTGGTGAAATAAAAAATCCTGCTGATAGTGAAAAAGTCGAAAAAATTAGACAAAAAATAAAAAGAGTAGTTAATGATTTAAATAAAGAAGATGGTATTGATAATGCTTCTTCAAAGCTTTGTGAAATTTTTAAGTATGAATACATAGTAAAAAATACCGATAAAATTGAAAATGAGATTTCTCTCTTAAAAGAAAATATTGGAAAAATAAAATCTAAATATATCGAGGAATTAAATAAAAAAATTGCTAAAACCAGATGTGAACTTGATGAGCTTGATGAAAAAATTAACGAATATAAAAATCATTCCAAAAATTTAGAAAGAAAAATTTTCGAAATCCGAGATGAAGATGATTTTAGGGACTGTCAAGATAATAAGAGTAAGCTTATAAATAAATTAAATAAATTTTTTAAAGATTTTGAGATATCTGTTCCATATCGTGATATAGATGAAGCATTGGAAGTTATTAAAAATAGATGGAATGAACTCGAAGCAAATTTTGCCAAAAAGGAACAAGAAAATAAAGAAAAGATTCCTATGTATGAAAAGATATCTAATTACTTATCTGCAAGTGATGTAGTAGAAAACGATAGGAAAAATTATACTAAGGATTTATTTGAAAGTGCTAATGTTTTTGGAATTACTTGCACTTCAAATGATAGATTTAACAAAAACAATGTTGATTCTTTATCGGAATATAATATTGAAGATTTTGATATTAAGTCAGTTGGTATTGATGTTGTAATTATTGATGAAGTTTCTAAGTCTAGTTTTATAGATCTTTTAATTCCGATTTTATATGGTAAGACAGTTATTTTAGTAGGAGATCATAGACAATTACCTCCAATGTATGAATTTGCAAGACTTAGAGATGATGACTTTGAAGGTCTAGATGAGAATATTATCAATAAAGATATAAATAATAAATTTACTGAATTATATGAGGAATGTTTTTTTAAGACGTTGTTTGAAAAAATCCCAGATTGCTATAAGACTATGCTTGTTCAACAGTATCGTTGTCATGAGCATATTATGAATGTATTTAATCATTTCTATCAAGGTGAATTAAAATTAGGATTTGATGGTCAAAATAATTCAAAAAAACATAATATTGAACTAATCTCAAATGGTATGCGAATTATTGAACCTGATAAACACATTTATTTTGTAAATTGTAGAAAAAATGAAACCCATGATCAAGATTCAACTTCAATTTATAACTTAGGTGAAGTTAAGGTAGTTGTAGAGCTTATCAAAAAATTAAATGATTACTTTAAAGAAAACCCAGATAAAGAAAAGTTAAGCATTGGCGTTATTTGTACCTATGCTGATCAGGCTAGGAAAATTAAAGAAGTAATGAAGAGGGAAAAAGTAAAAACCGATGCTTTTAAGACAGATACTGAAAAGATGATTGTTTCTACAGTAGATGATTTTCAAGGAGATGAAAGAGACATTATTATTCTTTCTACAGTCAGAAATCCAGAAAATCCTGCCAGATCAAATCCTGGATTTATTTTGGCATACCAAAGAATTAATGTAGCACTTTCAAGAGCAAGAAGACTATTGATTATGGTTGGTAATAGAAAGTACCTAGAATCAAAAGGAGTAATTGATTTACCAGATATAAACGGTAATGGAAATGATAGAGATAATTTTAGAGTATATGAGGAGATAATATCTACAATTGAAAAATATGGAAAGGTCATCGACGAAGAGGATTTATTAGAAGATGAGGTTGGAATAATCAATGGGTAAGTTTAAATTAAAAACATCAATTCAATTTCCTTTTTTAAAATTAAATGAATTAGTATCTTATTCAGAGGTTAAAAAACCATCTGGTTTTGCATATATGATTTTAGTTCTTATTAATGAGGCACAAGATAGGAAGGCAAGTTTAGCTAGTATTTTGTCAAACTTTGGTGTTCCTGAAACTCTTTATCATATTTATGCAAATACTATTAATGAGCTACTACATGATGAGATTCTTGAATTCAAATCAAGCAGATATAGTAAAAATAAATTTCGCTCATATTCTATTAATAATTTTGCCTTCACTCCTAAAGGTAAAAAGTTATTCTTGGAAGGATTTATTCCTACTGGTAAAATTAAAGAAATAAAAATACCTATTTATTATGATATTGCTTTAAAAAAATTATCATTTAATTTAAGTTCAGATTTAGAGGCTAGACCATTAATGGATAGTGCATTTACAGAAGATTTTATAAATGATTTTAAGTGTGAAAAAGATATTGAAGATTTCATAAACCAAAATAAGGGAGTAAAGATTGCTATCCGTGAAAATGGTAAAACTATCAAAAATGAATTCATCAAAAAAGAAGAAATAGTCACTAAAGTTGAAGAAAGAACAAAAGAACCCTGGACTGGAAAATATGATTGTATGTTAATAATGGATGATGAAATATTAAAATTTGAATTTGAAAATAGTTTGGTTCAAAATTTTTTCCATGATAAATATACAAGTGAGATAGTAAATAAATTAATTTCATATAAAAACAAGTACAAATTTGAATCATCCTACTCTGAAAATTTGAGTTTTTCATTATTTAAAAATAATGAGATTGTTGATATTATTGTGCCTAAAGAATTAGATAATATACTAGAAGAAAAATATCAAATGATTATTTCTAAAGGTAATTATGTTGCAAGTAACCAATACTTTATTGAATTTAAAGATGGTCTTGATGAATATAATAACTTGTGTGAATTTATTATTGTGGATAATGAAGATAATAAGTATGCATATTTTCCAGGTATCTATAAGTTTAGTAGTAAATTAGGTAATATTTTTATTCCATTAGTATTGAAAATTAAGGTTACATCTAATGAATTGCAAAAGGTTTTAAGTAAATATGTAAGTAGTCTAAAATTTTATACTGAAGATAACTTTAAAAAATTAGTCAAGACTACAAGCGTATCTAAAGATTATAATTTAGCATTTGAAATTTTAACTGGATATGTATCTAAAGATGAAGAAAGCAATATAGTTTTATTAAACGAAATGAAACAAACAGCGAGTAAAGATTCTAAAATTCATAGTAAATATAAGGAATTAGTATCTTTTAATTTTGAAAATTATTTGAAGAAAGTGACAGAAAATAACTTAGAGACTTTTTTAAAAATAACTAAATCTATTCCTAGTTTTTTAGATATCTCTGATAAAATTGTTTTGGATAGAATATTTGAATCAATTGGGGAAGTTAAGAATAAAATTAAAGTTTTTGAAATGCTTATTAAAAATGGATTTAACAAGAGCATAGTAATTCTTTATGTTAATCCTGTAGATGAGGTATTAAAATTACAAAATGCAAATGAAAAATCACTCTTAGATTTACTAAATTATGATAATTGTATTAACAAATTAAAGGAATTAACAAAAATCACCGATTTTAAAAATTATACTTTTAGTGAAGAAAATATTGATAGAATTGAATATAAAAAAGTATATCAAACTGCAAGAGAACTTCAAAATAATATTAACTATTTGAGATTTAAAAATGATATATTATTTAGAGATTATGATGGATACATGAGCTTATTTAAAAAAATTAGTGATGAGTTTAATATGTTAGATTCAGCAATAAACAATCCTAATAATATAAAAAAAGAGTTAATTGAGAAAAAAATTATATCAGGAGATTATCAGTTGGTACTTATTAATTTATCAGTCAAGTTAGAAAGTATTTTAAAGAATAAATATAATTTAAAAGGTAAACTTTCGGATATGTTAAATGAAGTTAGAAAACATAGTTTTATAGGAAAAAGTATTATAGATGATCTTTATCTTTTCAAAGAAAACAGAAATGCTTATATCCATCCAAGTGATAGAACATCTAATTTTAATGTAGAAGATTTAAGAAGATGGAGTAAGGAAATTTTTGATTTGGAGGTTTTTAAAAAATGAGTCAAAAAGTAGTGATAGATTATCAAGGAATGTCAATTGAAGTTAAGGCTAAATGCGATACAGCAATAAATTCACTATGTAAAATTGATAAAGTTTTAGATAGAATTGCTAAAACCGCTGATGAGTTAGAAACATCAAAAATTAAAGAATATAAATCATATTTAATCGATTCTAAGTTAAAAATAAAAAATGAGATAGAAAATCTTAAAATAACTTTGGAAAAATATAATGAGGTTAGTGCGTATTCTATAGATGATATGAGATTGGAATATCAAGAATTTAAAAATATTACTGCTAAATTAGAAAATGAAAGTGATCGATTAGTTGGAGTAGTTAATGATTTAACTGGTGCTAAATTAGCAATGATAGATCAAATGATTGATGAAGAGTTATTAAATGCAGGAGAAAAAACAAGACAATTATTGCTAAATAAAATGAGTGGCTTTATTAATCTTTCAAAGGATATGGTTGAAAGGATTAATGGTATTGAGGATATTGCTTTAAGAGAATTAGTATATAGAGAATGTTTGAAAGAAGAAAATAAGAATAATACTTATGATAAAAATTTTTCTAAAGCACAAGAAGAATATGAATTTATTTTGGGTAAAAAAACAAGACAAGTTATTGCTGATTATAAAGAGGAGCTTAAATCTAGAGGTATTTCTATGGATGAGCTTGATAATGTAAAATCAATTTCAGAGGCAACAGTTGTTGCTAATAAAGCAATAACAGATGAGCGAATAAGGAAAGAAACTTTAAAGATAATTATTAAAGCTATAAAAGCTCGTGGTTTCATAATAGATACCAAAAACAATTTGAAAATAGATAAAAAAAGAAATATTGTTAGGCTTGTTGCAATGAAAGCATCTGGTCAAAGGGTAGAATTTGAAATTTACCTAAATGGAAAATTCATGTATCATTTTGATGAGTATGAAGGAAATGCATGTAGAGATGACGTTGCTCCTTTTTTGGAGGATTTAGAAAAAATATATGGTATTAGTATTATTCATAAAGATATAATTTTTGAAAATCCAGATAAAATACAAACTCAAAAATACCAATATGTGAATAAAAATAAAGGAACTAATTAGGAGGAATAATATGTCATTACAAAATAGTTTTAATAAAATTAAAAGAAGTGTTGGAATTAAAAAATGTGTAATTATAGATGGTAATGTAGGTGATGTATATCTTGATGAAAAAAATAAGATAGTCACATTAAGAGAGTTTCTAGAAGAAATGCTAAAGAAAATGGACTATCAAGACATTGTATATTGGGATAGAGTTGAAGGTGCTATTGGACAGGTTGATAATTTAAAAATTATTGATGAGGTAGAGGTTGAAGGTTCGGCATATGAACTGGATGACGAAGAGGAAAATACTAAAAAGCAACAGGGTTTGTTTAAAGAACCAGCTGAAATATTAAACATTGTTTATAAAAATATGATAGATAAGAAAAAGAAAACAGCGTTTATCATAAATTGGTCTGAGTATTTATTTAGCACTAATGGACTTTCAAATGAGGAAAGACAAAACATCACATTACTTGGTAAAGCAATAAAGGATAGAAAGGTGGATTATTTTAATAAAGATTACAATGAAAGTGTAGTAATAATTATTTTAAATAAAGCATCTGGTATTCCTATTTCATTTTACCAGGGAAACCCAGAGATAGAAATTATCACATTACAAAAACCAGATAGAAAAGAAAGAAAAGATTTAATACAAAAGATTGAAGATTCATTTGATGTCAAACTAAAAAATGGTACTGATTCTTTGCTAGATAACGAAAATATTGAATGTATTGATTTACTTGATGATTTTACAAATAGAGAAATTATTCAACTTTCTAGAATGTCTAGAAAAGAAGAAAAGACATCATTTGAAAAACTATTTTATCTATTTAAATATGGTGAAAAAGAAAATCCTTGGGAAAGTTTAGAGCAATCTAGGATAAAGAAAATAAAGGAAGAATTATCCCAAAGTGTCATTGGTCAGGATGAGGCGATTGCTAAAATCGAGAAAACAGTTATAAAAGCTTATATGGGTTTAACTGGGATGCATAAAGCATCATCTAAAAGCATACCTAAAGGGGTATTTTTCTTTGTTGGTCCTACAGGTGTTGGTAAAACGGAATTGTCAAAAGCTTTAGCTAAGTTTTTATTTGGTGATGAACAAGCATATATTCGTTTTGATATGTCGGAATATGTTCAAGAAAATAGTGATCAAAAACTAATAGGTGCTGCTCCAGGATATGTAGGATATGAAGAAGGTGGCCAGTTAACAAATGCAGTAAAGGAACATCCGTTTAGTGTTATTTTATTTGATGAAATTGAAAAAGCAGCAAAGCCTAATCCGCGTATTTTGGATATATTTTTACAAATACTAGAAGATGGTCGCTTGACAGATTCTAAGGGTGAGACAGTATATTTTGGTAATACAATTATTGTATTTACATCAAACCTAGGGGCAAACCAAGTAAAAGCAAGTGAAGATAGAGAAGGTGTAGCTAAGGAATTTATAGATATAGTAAAAGATTATTTTGATAATGAACTTAAAAGACCTGAACTTTTAGGTCGTATTGGTTATAGCAATATTATCCCATTTAACTTTATTAGTGATAGAAAATTTCAATATAAAATTTGTAAATTAAAGTTAAAACATATAATTGATGGAATATTGGAAAAGTACAAATTTGAACTAAAATTTGAAGAAGAAAAAGATTCAATTGATTATATTTTAAAGGGAGCTGATATATCTAAAGGTGGACGTGATATTTTAAATGCGATTAATGATAGATTGCTTGATCCGATTGCAATGTTTTTATTTAAAAATAAAGATGAATTTTGGCATCTGAAAAGAAGTAAAATAATCGCCAAAGTAACCAAAAATGGATTTGAGTTTGATTTTGTTTAATATTGCATATATCAAATTATCTACTAGGACAGAAGGTCCGTTTACTAGATGTTGTATCTGGTTTCAAGGATGCAATTTAAATTGCAATGGATGCTCTAATAAGGACCTTCAACCCTTTATTCCAAATCACATAGTTACTTTGGAAAAACTTGTAAGTATAGTTAAAAAGGCTAAAGATGAGTATGGTATAGAAGGAGTGACTCTTAGTGGAGGTGAGCCTTCGCTTCAAAAAGACCTAATTTATTTTAATAATGAAATGCATAAACTTGGTCTAGGAGTTATTATGTTTTCTGGTAAAACCAAGAAAGAGCTAGATAAGAAATTAGTGAAATCTGTTGATTTACTAATTGATGGCCCTTTCTTAAAGAATCAAAAAGATACATCTAGATTACTACTTGGTTCAAAAAATAAAAAGCTATACTTTATCACGGAAAGATATAAAAATAAAGTTAGTTATTTTTATAATCCTGTTTCTATTGAGGAAGTAGTTATTGGTGATTATATTTTTATAAATGGTGATTGATATATAAAAAGTAAATAACTAGATTATTCAAAAAAGGTATAACATAGTGTAAAATCTGTGTTATACCTTTTTAAGTAATTATTTATAAATCAAGTGAATTGCTATTAAGCAAAAACTCTTTTAAACTGATTGTGGTTATTCCATAATCATCTCTTTTTAATTTGATATTATCTTTGACAATAATTATCTTTTTAAATGAATCATTAGTATTTATAAGTGGTCTTATTTCTTGGCTTTTTTTATCATCGGTATCAATTCTATAAGATGATTGTACATAATATTTTAAATCTGCTTTATTGATAACAAAATCACATTCAATTTGCTTTTTGATATATTTGTTATTTAGTTTTTCATTAATTTCAATTACACCAACATCAACCGAAAATTCTCTTTTACAAAGTTCGTTAAAGATAATATTTTCCATAATATGTGTCTCTTCTTGCTGTCTAAAATTTAATTTAGCATTTCTTAGACCTAAATCAGTAAAGTAGTATTTAAATGGAGCGTTTATATATTTTTTTCCTTTAATATCGTATCTTTGTGCTTTTTTAATTAAAAAGGCATCTTCTAGAAAGTCTAGATATTGCTTAATTGTATTTTCCGAAATACTAATTCCTTTAGACTTAAAGGTATTTGCGATTTTAGAAGTACTTATAAGAGATCCTATACTTGAGGCTAGAATATTTAAAAGCTCATCTAAATCTTTATCAAATCTAATGTTATTTCTTTCTTTGATATCTTTTATATAAGTTTCTTTAAAAAGACTTTCTAGGTATATTTTTTTATCTTGATCGCTTTTTTGCTGTATTACAAGTGGAAGTCCGCCATAAGTATAATAAAACTCCCAGGCTTTGTCAAAATCATCAAATTGCTCATATATCTCAGAAAAGGAAAAAGGTTTAAGATTTATTTCATCTCCTCTACCTCGAAACTCGGTTAAGATATCTTTTGAAAGCATTTTAGAATTGCTTCCTGTCACGTATATATCTAGATTTTGATAATGAATTAACTCGTTTAATAAATCTACAAAATTATCGCACATTTGAATCTCATCAATTAAGATAAAAAAATTTTGTTTATCGTTTATTTTTTTCTTAATAAAATCTAACATTTTAAAAGGATTTCTTAAATGGCTTTGTGATAATAAATCTAATTGTATTTCTATGATTTGATTAGGTTTTATTCCTTTATTTAGTAAGTAGTTTTTAAAAATATTAAACAGCAAAAAGCTCTTTCCTGACCTTCTAAGTCCAGAAATTATTTTAATTAGGTGGTTATCCATTTTATCAATTAGTTTGTTTAGGTAAAATTCTCTCTTTATTATCATAAAACTCCTATTGATGTTTTTTGCAATTATTGCGTTTTTTCTCAATACAATTTTACCAAATTTATTTAAATATTCAAAATATTTTATTTAATTCTTATAAATATGTAATTTACAATATTTACCTAATAGATTTTTTATTTTTGGCCTACTTTAAACTTTGGCAATTCGTGCTTAAACCATAATTATTATTGAACATATTTTCAAAGTTATACTCTATTTTCGCATTTTCGCATCGCATCGCAATCGTTTTTACGAAACTTTTTAAAAATTCTTTAATTTGATTAGGTTTTAAAATGTATCTATTTATGGCATTTGATTCTAAAAGTAGGCTTACTTCTTCTCTTGTAAATCCTGCAATTTGTTGTTTGGTTTCGCTCTTATGCTTTTGAATATATAACTCACTTTGTCTTTCGTTTAGTGATTTAAGTTTTTCTTCATAGATGTATTTTTCTACCTTACCTTCAATAAATATATCAATAAGTCTCTTTTTCCCTGTCTCTATTTTGGTAAGTTCTTTATCTATATCTTCTATAATTTTTTTATCATTTTCAATATCAATTGTTTTGTTTAGTTCTTTATATAATGCATCTTTAAATTTATCGTTTTTAAATATGTTGAATATACTATCGGTTATTTTTCGTTCTAATTTGTTAGCTTCATAATACTGACAATTACATAAAGTGATTCGTTTGCCATCTTTATCATATGCTCCATTTTTACGATTATTACAAACATAATATCTATACTTTTTATTAGTAATGACATTTAAATAAGAACCGCATATTCCACATTTTAAAAGACCACTTAACATATTATCGTTTTTTCTTTGTCTGTCATGAGTTTTTATTTGGTTATTTGCTTGGGTCCATAATTCTTCTGTTATGATTGGTTCTATAACATCTTTAAACTCTTCTTTATATTCTTTAGTTTTAGCATATATAAAGGTACCTTTATAAATAGGATTTTTAATAATTGATTCAACAGTTGATGGTCTTGCAAAATAAAGTCCTTGCTTTTTTGTCCATTCAAATATACTTTGAAGTCTAACTCCGTTTGCTCGTTGTTTAAATATTTCTTCTACATATGGTCGTTCTTCTTCGTTTATTACTATTTTTTTATCTTCATTTGCTTTATATCCAAATGCTATTTTACCTGAACGATTACCTTTTGAAGCAGCAACTCTTTTACCTTTTCTTACTTCTCGTGATAAGTTTTTCGAATAATATTCGCTCATACCTTCAAGGAGTGCTTCAAGCATTATACTTTCTGGTGAGCCATCAATATTTTCCAATACGCTTATCAGTGTTACTCCATTATCTTTAAGCTTTTTCTTATAGATAGCACTATCATATCTATTTCTTGAGAACCTATCTAGTTTATGAACTATAACATTTTTAAATGTTTTTTTCTTGCTATCTTCTATCATTTGCTGGAATTCAGGTCTTTCATCGGTTGTGCCCGAAATGGCTTCATCTACATAAAACCTTAATAGTTGTATTCCTTTTTCTTTGCAAAATTTTACTATTGCTTGTTGTTGTGCTTCAATGGAATATCCATCTCTTTGCATATCAGATGAAAATCTACAATATCCTACTGCTGTCATTTTTCTTCTCCTTTAATTTCTATTTTATATTCTTTTATTAGTTCTATAATCCTATCTATTCGCTTATTAAACGCTTCGATTGGTGGCTGGTTAAACTTATTGATACCATTTAATAAATCAAAATCAAAGTTTTGCTCTTTATTTATAATCATCATATCGGTTATTTCTTTTAACACTTCAAAATCTTTAATGTTTAATTTTTGTGGAGTTGAGATTGCCGAAATAATAGGAAACACTGCTTTATCATAGTAATAAATTTCAGTTTCAAATTCATTATTTTGGTAGTTGTCGTATTTAATTCCTTTTTGATTAAATATGGATACGATATTTTGTAGTGTTGTATACAAATATTTTGATACTTTTATACTGTCTTCTCCATATAAAACATCAATAGGAATTTGTAAAAAATCTGCTAATTTTTGTGCTATTGGAGGCTGTAACGGTCTTAAACCTTTTTCAAGTTGATAAATAAATTCTCTTGGTTTTCCAATAACATCACCTAGTTGTTGGAGAGTTATTTTTTTTTCTTGTCTAAATTTCCTCAATTTATGCATATGATCATATCCTTTCAGTAAAAGTATACCATAATTTGACTAAATTTGTAGCAGAATGAATGCTTTTTGTAATTTTAGATACATTTTGTATAACATTTTTATTTATTATGCTATAATTAGGGCAGCCATTGAAAGGGGGTGATACACATGGATGTTTCGGGAAGAAATAAAGTTATTCAAATAAAACTTTTAGAAAATAATAAAAGTTATAAAGCACTCGCGGATTATTTGGGTATATCGTATTTTTCTTTAAGAAGAAGAAAAAACGGAACAACAAAATTTACAATAGATGAAATAAAGAAAATTTCTGAATTTCTAAATTGTGATATTAAGGAATTACTTTAATTTTTTTTATTTCTATTGTGATACTAAATGTATAACAAAAGGAGTAAAATATGAATGAAGAAGAAAAAATTGAAAGAATCGCATTACGCTTGGCTGACCTTTTAAAAATGGATATTCGTATGATATCAAATCCAGTGCTTGAATATCTTGATATTGGTTATAAGCCTTTCCGTAAAAAAGTAATAGAACTTATGGAAGAAAGAAATTTAACCAATCAAGCATTAAGATATCTAATAAAGATAACTCTTCGTTTTGCTGGTGTTGCAGATGCGCCAGTAAAACTATCTTATATACCTCCCTAACTATAGAGAGTGTTTATTTGATTTTATGAATTTAACAACGGTGATTAGAAATGAAAAATCACAATGAAAGAGCGCACGCTATATTGTCTGCTTCTAGTTCTGATCGATGGCTTAATTGTCCTCCGTCTGCAAGACTTGAAGAACAAGAACCAGAACAAACATCAGTTTATGTTGAAGAGGGAACTAAGGCTCACGAGTTAGCAGAACTCTTAATAACTGCCGAGTTAAAAAAAGCTAGCAGTGAAATGCTTGAAGCAACTACTTATTATAAAAACTATGTAATGGGTATTTATCAAGAAGCATTAAAGCTTGATGAAAATGCAAGATTATTATTGGAACAAAAACTTAACTTAACTAATTACATCCCTAATGGATTCGGTACGGTAGATGCATTAGTTGTGTCTAAATATAAATGGCACGTTATTGATTTCAAGTATGGTAAGGGTGTAAATGTTGAAGCAGAGAAAAACACTCAACTTATGATTTATGCTCTTGGTGCAATTAGTAAGTTTAAAAACCCACCCACTACTATTCTTCTACATATTGTGCAACCTAGGATATGGAATGCTAGTAAATGGAAGTGCTGGTCTATTCCTACTGAAGCACTTATTAAGTGGGGTAAGGAACTAGTGAAACCTACTGCACGGCTATCTTTTAATGGTCAAGGCGAGTTTCGTGTTGGTCATTGGTGTAGGTGGTGCAAGGTGCGTAGTAAGTGTAAGAAAAGACAAGAAGAAACATTAAGTTTCTTGGATGAATTTCTTAAGTGAAAGTTAAAGGAGAAAAAAATGTCATTAAAAAATTATTTTAATAGTGAACTTAACGAAAAGTTAGCAAGTGTTGAAGAAAATAAAAATTTTATTGTAGTAAAAGGGATTGTTCAAGATGTTGCCAAGAAGTTAATAAGGTTGTTTGATTACTGTAATAATGTCTATGATAATGAGACTTATGTATCTGATGAGTTTAGCTATCGTTTACAACAAGTTGTATGTAATGAAATTGCTTATTTTAATTATACGGAAGCTCTTTCATTACTAACAGAATTAAATGGGAAAGTTGATTTTATAATCACTCCTAAATACGCATTATATGTGATTAAAAATGCTCAAGAGTATTTAAAAAGTTTTTTATATGACCTATTTGATTTTAATTTTAATAATTATTTTAAAAATAAAGGAGAAAAAAGTAATGAAAAATGAAGTTATTTTAAAGGAGCCTGCAACCTTATCATTAGATGAAATAGCAGGAATATTACCGAAGCTTGATCAAATTATTGAATGGGCTAACAGTGTTAGGGAGTATGCTAAACAGCAAGCCTTAAAAGGTGAAAAGATACAAGGTTATAAACTTGTTAATGGAAGACCTACTCGCAAGTGGGTAAACGAAGAACTTGTTATTGGTAAGTTAACTGAACTTGGGTATTCAAGCGAAAAGATTTTAGAGACAAAGTTATTAACGCCAGCAAAGATTGAAACTCTTCTTGGTAAAGATAGATTTTTTAAAGAATTTAATGAGCTAGTAAATAGCGAAAGTAAAACAATAAATCTGGTTGAACTATCAGATAAAAGAGAAGAAATAATAATTAAAAAATAAGGAGAATAATTATGGAAGCAAAAACACAAAATAACGGAAGACAAATTACAGTATTAGGAAGAATTATCTACACTAATATTTTTACCCCTGCACCACCTTATAATGACCCTAATGGTGAGTTAAGATATAGCCTTACTTTACTTATTCCTAAAACTAATAAGGCAGCGATTAAGGATATTGTTAATGCAATTAACTATTCAAATGATGAAGCAATTCATAGTAAAAGAGTTACGGCTGAGCAAATTAAAAGTGATAAGTTTCACCAAGCAGTGAAAGATGGTGATAAGTTCGAAACTGATAATCCTATCTATAAAGGTATGATTGTTATCAATGTTAAAAGAACTATTATTCAAACTCCTGATGGGATAGAGGTTAAGCCTGCAATCTATGTAAAAGATGTTAATGGTGTAAGAGTAGCAGCCACACCTGAACAAGTTTACTCTGGTTGTTGGGCTTATGTGAAATTGAACTTCTTTACTTACAATAATAAAAGCGTTGGTACTACAGTATCATTTTCTAGTGTTATGAAATATAAAGATGATGAAGTGGTTGGAATTGGAAGCCACGATGATAGTGATTTTGATAATCTAGAAGTTGAGTATACAAGTGTTGGTTCTTCTGGCGATAAAAGTGAGAATGATGTATCAAGTCAATTAACTGAAGAAAACACATCTTCTGGTATTGAACTAGATGAAGATAACTTACCTTTCTAATAAGGTAATAATTTATTTTAAAGTGGAGTTTTTTATGCTCCGCTTTAAAAAGTAATAACGGATAAAATAAAGGAGAAAAAATAATGCCGAAATTAAATGATAAATGTAGAGTTTTAGATTTTAAAGATTACAAGATTGTTTTTAAATGTAGGATTTCACCAGAGTGGTTTATGGTTATATCAAGTCTCATAACTCAGTGGAAAGAGATTATGTTTTATAACACTAATAGTGCTAGATTAAATGTCTTCTTGATTGTTAAAGAAGATAATAATTATATTATCACAAGTCCTAACGAAGAAAAGAAGAATCAAAATGAATAAGTTAGTTATTTATACAGCAAAGTCTAGGTATGATAGAGAGTGGAAGCGTGTTGAAACTTCTTTTGAGTTATTAGCTAAGGCGTTTAAAAATACTAAAAGAACCGCTGAAACGCAAGAACAATATTTCAAGATGGATAAAATCAAACAAGATAATATTAAAGATGTTGGAGGTTTTATCGGTGCTACTCTTAAGGATAACTTACGCCGAAATGCAAACATTTTAACTAAAACTTTAATTACCTTAGATATTGATTATGGTAAAGAAAATATTAAAGATAGGGTTTATCAAACTTATAAAGATTATTCTTATATTATCTACTCAACTCATAAGCACCACCCTAAAAAACCTAGAGTTCGTTTAGTCTTTGATATTTCAAGAGAGTGCACTTCTGTCGAGTATGAAGCGGTTAGTAGATACATTGCAAGTATGCTGGATATTAATGAGTTCGATGAATCTACTTTTGAGCCAGCAAGGTTTATGTATTATCCATCTACAAGTAAAGATGCCGAGTATTTGTATCACTATAATAAAGCCAAGCCTATTGATATTGATTCTATATTAGCAACCTATAAAAATTATCAAGACCCTACTCAATGGTCTTATCACGAAAAAGAGAAACCCAAAACTCATACTAGTAAAGTTAAGGCACAAGATCCATTAACTAAAAATGGTTATATTGGAACTTTCTGCCGTGCATATCCTATAAGTTTGGCTATTGAAACATTTTTATCTAATGTATACGAAAAGTATACAAATGATCGTTATACCTATATAAACGGTTCTACTGCTGGTGGTCTTGCTATTTATGATAATGACACCTTTGCTACATCTAATCACGCTACTGACCCCATACACGGTTTAAATGTTAATGCTTATGATTTGGTTAGACTACATCTTTACGGTAGTAGTGAAAATAGTAATGCAAAAATGAAAGAGTTAATTAGTAAGGATAAAAGATGTCTGGCTGAACAGTTTGCTTCTTCTAGGAAGATAAACAATAAAGCTAATCTTAGTTGGTATGCTAATTTAGTTTTTTCTAAAGATGGAGACATACTTCCCTTGTATGATAACTATCATATTATATTTGATAATGACCCTATTTTAAAAGGATTAGGTAGGTATAACCAGTTTACGCAACGCTATATAAGAAATAATAATCTACCGTGGCAGTCCAAAGATAATATCGATGATTTTACTGAACAAGATGAGCAAAAAGTATTAGAGTATTTAGAAAGAACTTACGGTCTTTCTTCTAACATTCAAAAAATAAGGTCTACTATTACATCTCATCTTGATGACCAGAGTTTTCATCCTATTAAAGATTATTTTAACTCTCTTCCTAAGTGGGATGGTGTTGCAAGAGTTGAGACAATATTTTGTGAGCTCTTTGGTGTATCTGATGATGAGTACACAAGAGATATTACGAAAAGGCATTTTCTAGCTTCTGTCAAGCGAATATTTGAACCTGGTTGTAAGTATGATTATGCGTTGGTTATCTTTGGTGAAGAGGGAATTGGTAAGAGTATGTTCTTTGAAAAACTTGCTCACAACATACGCTGGTTCTCAGGTGATGTTGGTGATATTAGTAAAAAAGAAGCTAAGGATAATCTTGAAGGTGTTTGGATTGTTGAGTTGGCAGAGTTAAGCAGTATTAAAAAGGCTGACCCAGAAACTGTTAAAGCGTTTCTCTCCGCTAGGTATGATAACTACCGTAAAGCCTATGGTAAGAATAAGCGTGAGTATCCTAGAGTGTGTACTTTCTGGGGTTCTACTAATGAACACGATTTCTTGAGATCTCGTGATGGTAATAGGAAGTTCTTAATTTTAGAAGCAAGTAAGAAAAGAATGAAGCGTCATTCTGGGACTTTGTCTTCTGCTGATATAGACCAGTTATGGTCAGAAGTATATTATTGGTATTTAAATGATAAAAAGGCTGTTGCTGATATTAACTATATCCCAGAAGAAATAGAACAACAAGCAAAAAAACAACGCCAAGAGTTTGCTCGTGAAAATATTTATTTAACTGATATTACTAATTATGTTAATACCAAGGTCCCTATCAACTTTGAAGATTGGGATACTCTGGATAAAATTACTTATTATCGTGCTAACGAAAATGAACGCTTATCAATTATGCGTGAACATTGTAATGATGATGATTTTATTATTGATTATAGAAAGTTTTATAGTGTTCACCAGTTCATTATGGAGTATTTAGGTCTGTCATACAATGATGTAAGACAATCTGCTAAAAAAGAGATGAAATCTGCTCTTACACAATTAGATAACGATAATGATTTAGTATTCGATGATCAGTATCGTCCTGATGTGGTTATCTTTGGTAATAAGTATCAACCAAAAGGTGTATTAAAAAGAGTAGATATTAATCATAATAATGGAAGTATAAAAAATGATAATGATTTAATGGATATTGATGATTTATTTTAATAGTTGATGTTCATATTGGAATAAAGCATTGGTTAGATTTAATAAGTAATTAATAAAGGAGATAAAAATGATAAAAGGATTAGATAATGAGAAAGTATTGAACTATATTAAAAAGGTTGAAAAAGAGTTAAAAATGTTATATGCAGAAAGTAGTTTAGCTATTTATTGTATTGATGATTTAGTTAATACTCTAGAAATGTATTTAGGATGTACTGATATTGAGTATTCGATAAAAAGATTTAACTATTTAATAAAAAATTTTAAACAAGTGTTTTTCGAAGAAGAAAAGGAATGTATAAGATTTATAAAACAATGTAATGGTGCATTGTCCTTTGCAGTTCTTGTTAATTTTGATGTTATGAAAACTGCTGAGTTAATGGTTGATATAGCAATCAAAAAGCCGTTCATTTTAACACAAGATGTAATTAGTAATTTAAAGTAAAGGTATAAAATGAAAAAAGAAATTAAACCAGTATGTGATGAATGTGGTAATGAGATTATAAAAGGAAGCGAATACTATGATGAAAGAAATAATGGTGATTGTTTCTTGTGTACTTTCTGTGGTAATCGCTATTTGTTAGAAACAGAAAAAGGCTATTATGTGACAGATGAAGATTATAAGTACATAGATGACAACGATAAGGACAATATAACACCTTGGTATAAAAAGAAATATACAAAATAAAATATAGAGGTAAAGTATGGGTAAAATGAAAGAAATTTACGAAGATTTTATGCTACTTGATAGTGGCATATTAAGTTGGAAAGAGTTTAGGGATAAATACAGTTTAGTTCCAGTAAAAACCTTAAACGATTTAAGAACTGATTTTGAGAAAATTGTTAACAAAAATAAAGGAGAATAATTATGATGTTTTTTGAAAAAGTAAATCCAGCACATCCTGATAAAGTAGCAGATAGGATTGCTGGTGCTATTGCTGATTATTATTATAAAAAAGACAAAAATGCTAAATTTGCAATTGAAGTCTTAATAGGTCATCGTCAGTGCAGTATTATAATTGAAGCAAGTATGAAGATTAACTTTAGAGTAGTTAAAGCAATAGTTAAAAGAATAACTAATGGTTATAATTGTTTTATTAAGTTAAAACAAGTTCCACAAGATAAGCACCTATCTACTAATCAACATAATGAAGTTAAATGCGGTGATAATGGAATATTCAAGGCTGTATATATTGATGAAAATAAAGTTTCACCTAACCCATATCATATAGCTAACCTATGTGCAGATTTTTATTACCGTTCTAATAAAAAAGATGGTAAAGTGATTGGTTATTATAACGGCTTTACAAAAAACTGCTACCTTGCTACAGTATGTCAGTCTAATATAGTAAGTGATGATTGTAAAGAAGATTATCTTTATTTAAATCCACTAGGTGATTGGACTGGTGGTCTTGATGTTGATACTGGTGCAACTAATCGCAAGTTAGGTTCTGATATGGGAGAGTCCATTACTGGTGGTGGGTTACACGGCAAGGATTTATCTAAGGCTGATGTATCGATAAATATATATCTGTTCTTGCTGGCTAAAGAGTTAAAAACTGATTTACAGTCTATGTGTTCTATTGGTGATACTGTAATTAATGTTTATGATATGAATGCTAAATTATTAAAAGAAATACTATACAGTGAAGTAGTTAAAATTGCTAGAGATTATATTGAAAATATCGGTGGTTTTGAAAAGTTCGCTGAATGGGGACTAATAAGACCTAGGTCAGAATAATGCTAGAGCGAGATATTGAAAAGTATTTAGTCAAGAAAATTAAAAGTATTGGTGGACTATCCTATAAGTGGACTAGTCCATCAGTTCGTGGTGTTCCTGATAGGATAGTTATATATAAATCAAAAGTTTTATTTGTAGAACTTAAAGCTCCTAATAGAAAAAATAATTTATCTGCTCTTCAAGAGTATCAAATAAATAAATTAAGGAAAAACGGTGCTACAGTATTAGTTGTTGCTAGCAAAGATGATGTTGATATTTTAGTTGGTGATTTACTTGTCAGTTGATTATAAATTAAAAGACTACCAACTAGTGGCTGTAAAAAGAATATTAGCTGGTCTTAACACTTGGCTTATCTATCCTATGGGTAAAGGTAAGACTTTAATAACTTTATCAGCAATCAAGTATGGTATTGAAAAAGACTTTTATAAAAAAGTTTTAATCGTTGCACCTTTAAAAGTTTGTGAGACTACCTGGCTTGATGAACCTAGTAAGTTTAATTATTTATCTGATCTGGAGATTACATTCTATCGTGGGAGTAATAGAAGCGACTTAATAAAAAACAAAGCTAGTATTTATTTAGTTAATAATGAGCTATTAAAAAAGTTTATAATTGATTATTGTAAATATCATAAAAAGTGGGATTTTGATTTATTAGTAATTGACGAGTCTAGTAAGTTTAAAAGAGTTAAAACTGAAAGATTTGCTCTTATGAAAAAAATTACTAAAAAATCAAGACAAGTTCTGCTTCTTACTGGAACACCCTTACCAAAAGATTATCTAGAACTTTTTGCTCCTATATATTATCTTGATGGTGGTGCTAGATTTGGAAGTTCATTTTATTCATATAGAAAAAAGTATTTCTATGCTTCTAAACGAGATTATAAAACTAATGATGTCTATGAGTGGGGTATAACTAATCAAAATAAAGAGATAATCAATAATCTTATTAAAGACCTATGCTTAACTCTTCCTACAAGTGATTCTAGTGCGTCAAAAATCGTTTCTAATGTTGTGATGGATAAAAATGCGTATGATAGTTATTCTTCGTTTAAGCGTGAATTTATGCTTGAATTAGAAGAAAATAAATCTATTGCAATAAACGCAGCTGTTCTTGTTGGTAAACTTTTACAAGTCGCTGGTGGTGCAGTCTATGGTGAAGATGATAAAGTTATTCATATTCATAATGCTAAAATTGATAAACTGCTAGATTTGATTAAAAGCACTAGTGATAATATTATTTTATTCTATCACTATAAACACCATCTTGATTTAATTAAAAAAGCATTAAAAGAAAATAATGTTAATTATCGTGTATTGCAAACTAAAAACTCACAAGACGATTGGAATAAAGGCTTAATTAAAGTGTTGCTTGCTCACCCAGTAAGTTGTGGCTATGGTTTAAATCTTCAGTTCGGCGGTAATGTTATTATTTGGTTTACGCTTCCGTTTAGTTTAGAGATCTATCAACAAGCCAACGCAAGACTTGATAGACAAGGACAAACTAAACAAGTAAAGATATATCATCTGCTTTGTGAAGATACTGTTGATTATCGTATTTATGATGTCTTGCAACAACGCTCTATTACGCAAAAAGAATTTATAAACTTTATATATGAGTAATTATGCTATACTTATAGTGTAGATTAAGGAGGATAAATATGAAAAAAATACTTACATTATTTATGTTAGTTATTACTATTTTTACTTTTACGGCTTGTGTTAATAAAAAAATAAATATTACAGTCGAAAATAATGAATTAAAAATAAAAGCTGATACTTTAATCACTAAATTAGATAAACCTACTAATAACAAAAAAGCATTTGATAAATGGCTTGTTAATGGTAAAGAAGTTAATGATAATTACAAACTTCAAGATGGTGATAAACTTACTGCTTGTTGGAGAGATTTTAAGTTTTATAAAGTAGTATTTGAAAATACTCTTACTCCTATACAAGACCAAATTATACGAGAAGATAAAAAAGTAGTTAAACCTAATACTCCTACTAAAAAATACTATGAGTTTAAAGGCTGGTATGATGGTGATAACTTATTTGAGTTTGATAACTTTATTACAAAAGATATAACTCTTACTGCTAAATGGGAAAGTATAGAAGCTCCTAAAACTAAAGTAAAATTAGATATTAACGGCACTATAAAAGAATTTGAAGGTTACTATGCTTCTGACTTACCTACTCCTGATGATACTGATACTGGTTATTTCACTCATTGGACTATAAATGATAATAAGATTGATAGTTCTTACGAGTTAAAAGATGGTGATAAACTTAAAGCAGTCTATGGTAAATTCACTGTGTTACATTATAATGTTTATAGAAAAGAAATAATAACAGATAATATAAATTTACTTGACGGTATAACAACTCACCATTATTTCTTAGAAAAAATTACTGAAAAATACTTAAAAATAAGAAATGATAAGGAATTGAAGCCTAAAGATTATATAAACTATGTTCCTAAAATAGATGGCTATAAAATTATATGTGTATTTAAGTATAGAAGTAATGAAATATATAATGAAGAAAAGATTAATGGAATTTTATGCACAACCATCCCCCTACTTGCAGAATGGGTTTCAGTAAGAATTGTAAAAGAATAAAAGGAGAGTTTACCGCTCTCCTTTTTATTTACCTAGATAGTTTTATTCTTATGTCGTTAATAATCGTTTCTTTTAGATTGGTTATAGTTTTTTCTAGTTGTTCTACTCTTTTTTCAAGTTGGTCAAGTTTGTCGTTATTATCATTAGTTTGTAGATTATCAACAATATCGTTTAAGTTATTAGCTAGTTCTTCAATACTTACTTCTTCTGGCTGTTTTTCTAATTGTTCATTATTCACAGATTGCTGTTCGTTATTTTCTTCATTTAATTCAACGCTATCTGCTTCATTATTTACAATTTTATTTATAGCAATTATTACAACTTCAGGTGCAATGTTATTATTTTGAATAACTTCTTCTGTTGTAAGTTGAATAACATTATCATTATCAATAGTATAAATATTTGCACTTGGTGATATACCATATACTTTATTATTTGGATAGTTTGACATAGCATTAGTAATATCATCTTTGGTGTTTGCTTTTACTAGTATCATTTTAGCTCACCTCCTTTATCTTTTTCTCTTGGGTTTACTTGTTTAGTAATTTTTACGATTTCTTCAAGTATTTCTGATACTTTAGTAGTATCGTATTTTACCTTATTTTCAAGGCACGCCTGGTTAACTTTTGTTAGTACATACTCTTTTTTCTCTAGTCCTTTATAGTTTAGAAACTTTTCAGCTTCTACTACATACTTACCTATTTCAGTAGTTAGAAAATTTATTTGTTTGGCTATTCTTTTAGCCTTTTCTGTTTTAGCAAATTTAATAACTAGCCCTGCAACTATACTTAATAATGGCACAAGGGCTGATACTAAAGATACTATGATTTTGATTTTTTCTGTCATATTTATCATTTCCTTTCTTATTTAAAAATTCTTTAAAATTTGCGATATTTCGCTCTTTAACTCGTGAGGGTATAATTTATATGCTCCTAGCCGTAAAAATGGTTACAATTTGAAATTTGGCGGGGTTTTGATTACTTTTTAGGTATTTTAGGGAATACATATACACTTAAAAGTGGTATTACAACTGCAAATATTAAATATGTAATTATTGCAAATATCACCGCAAGCCATGTCTGTTTTATGAATGATTTTATACCTTTAAAAAATACCATTATTGGTGCTACTGTAAATGTTGCTACGATAAAGTAGATCATAAACCAAAATGCACTACCTATCTTCATTATTTTTATCTGCCATAGTGGAACTGCTTTATCGATTCCATAGTTTTTGCAAGCCTCAGAGTTAGCATCATATGTTGCTTCTTGTTTTTTAACAAGCGATTTTTGTTCCATACCTTTGAACTCATTTTTTACTGTTTCCTTAGCGCTGTCAAGTAGCATCTTTCTTGTTTCTTCATCTTCTTGAACAACCTTAGACATTGCTTGTGCTTGCATTGCTTGCAGTAGCTGATTATGTTCTTGTAGTGGCTCATCTTTTTTATTAGCTATAAACATTTTATCAAGTTCTACTAACTCCTGTTTTTCTTCCATACTACTTTCCTTTCTTTTGTTAAATATATATTTCCTTTATTATTGATTTTTTAATATCATAGCCATTATAATTAGTTTTATCAGTTAAAGTTATAGATACCTGAGCATCATTTTCATTGCTTGTTTTCTTTATGTTTAAATAATACGTTCCTTTTTTTGAGGATAAGAAATATGATTTTTCTTCAGTAGTTATTTTATTTTTATAAAGGTTTATCTTACATATTGTGTCTTCTTTTTCTTTGATTTCTATTTGATAAATTTTATTTGGTTGATAAAACATATTATCTAGTATTATGGTATTGGTTCCTATAAATGAACAATATCCGAAACTTGTTATATCTATTAAATTTGTTTCGTTAACAATAAATTCATTTTGCTTTTTATTATTCTTTAAATCACTTAACTCATCTTGTAATCCCCTTACATCTTCTACGGATAATTTAAAATCTAAATTGCCACTACCTAATATAGAATATCCATTTAATGTTTTTATATTCACACCATTAGTTAGTTTATCTTGTTTTAATAGTTTAACTTCTTCTAGTTCTTTTTTATCCACTTTATTATCAATTTTTTTAGTAGTATTTTTATCTATCGTTTCTACAAGATATGAAAAAAATACTACTAAAGGTATTGGCTTGAATTCTTTATTTCCGTTTGTAAAATTAAATCCTGGAAACCATAATCCCATACTTTCTAGATATAGAAGTTGTGCCATTTCGTCTTGATTATTTTCCCCATATTTATTTTTAAAATATTCTTCTGATATATCACTTTTTAAAAAATCACTTATATCACTTCTTATATCTGGCATTTCTTTTATTTGAATATTTCCGTTTCCTAGTATATCTTTACCGTTTATAGTCTTGATATTAGATCCTGATACTAGTTTATCTTGTTTTTCTTTTAGTTTTTCATCTAGGTAAGTTTTATCAGCTTTTTTAACTATAGCTTCATTTATTTGCTTAATTAGTTTTTCATTACCTTTAAATGCATCCGCTAGTTCTTTTAGTGTGTTTAGTTCTTCTGGTGCATTAGCTATTAAATCTTTTATTTGATTAGTAATATAATCACTATTTATTGTTAATTCTGTTTTACCTTTATAAAGTTTATAATCACTATCACTATTTTTTACAAAATAAATAAAGTTATCGTGGATTGTATTATTATTTAATTCTTTGTTATATAGTTCTTTAGTTGTGTTAACAAAGTATACTATTTCATTATTAGGCATTATGTATCACCCCTATTTCTTTTTTGATGTATTCTTTCATTACATCTATATTTTGTTTGAATTTAAAGTCATTCACTACTTGTGTATACTCTTCTTTAAATATATTATCCTTTGTTTCCCACATTTTAAATAAAATATAATAAGTATATAAGTATTTGTCGTTTTTATCTAGATCATTAATTATGACATCTTTATAATTTTCTTTATAAGTTTTTTCAGTTTTAAGCCAGTCTATATTTTTAATTGGGAAGTCTAAATTATTTAGCTCCATATATAAACTACATAAACATTTATGGCTTTTACTTATTGCTCCTTGTAGTAAATTTGTAATATATTCTTTTGTCATATAGATTATGTCAATATCATTTATTTTGTCTTTATGGAAGTCTATTTCTTTACCATTATCTAGTTTGTCAACGATAAATATATAGTCGCTATCATTAGCATATTTAGATTTCCACGCTTTAGAACCATAGGGCATTTCATATAGTATTTTCATACTTTTACTTCTGCTCCTTTTTTTACTCCATATGCTACTAACTCTTCTATCTCTGGTATGTCTGCTCCTAGAATAATTGTTTCTTGGAGTTGGTTATCCATATTCTCATATTCTATTTCAGTGATTGGCAGTTTTAATGTTTTACCATAAAAATAAACTTCAACATAGTCTCCTACATAAAATGGTTGTTTGTATGTATCTACATTAGCAATATAGGTTATTCTGTATGCGTATCTGTTTTTGGCTAGCGTTAGAATTGCTTTAGATTGTGCTTCGGCTAAAGTCTTTTCTTCAAAATAGGCTAGATTAAACGGCAGTTTAATATCAACTAATGTATCATCTGCAAGTTTTACTATCTTGTTTTCAGTATTTAATGCATATCTTACTGTTGATATATCATTTGTAGGTCTTGGTGTTATTTTTGGTTGTTTTTTAATGTAGTATGCAGGTGCTGTGAGTTCTTCCCAGGTAAGCATAATGTCATAATTATATTCTTCTGTTTGTGTTTCATATTGGTTATAGCCAATAAGTTTTTCATATTGAAGTTTAAAACCTTTTTTTATAATAATTGGATTTTCTTTTTCTTGTTTTGTAAAGTAAAATCTTTCCCAAGTACTTGATAAATTTAGGTCTTGTCTTGTTCCGTAGATAGTGCTAATTTCTTTTGAGTTATATTCATTGTAGTTGATATCCCCTGATGTGAGAATTTTTATATTAAATTTACCACCTATTACTTCTTTGCTATCTGAAATTTGATACTCTTCGGGTGTGTTCTTATATTCTATTTCAGTTACTTTTATCTTTTCATCTGTTGGTATTACGCTTTCATATTTTACGCTTGCTTCTATTATGTTGTATTTAGGCTTCATATCTTCTATTGTGAGTAGGTCTTTAAACTCGTTTAATGACATTACTGGTTCTTTAATAACACTCTTTAATTTTAGATTAAGCACTCCATCCAATAGCCATATATCAAGTCTATAATCACAATATACTAATAGCGGTCTTAAAAACTGCCATAGGTTAACTACCATATTTTGACCCATATAATTATTGTATTCATAAACTTTTGCTGTTGTTTCACTATTTGTTAGTTTATTAAATTCTTTCATTGCTTCTTCTGGGACTTCTATTTTTATTGTATTACCATTTTTATCTACACCTACACTTGGATTTGAACTGTTTTTAAATATAGCCATTTCTTTCCAAAAATAACTATTGATAATCTTATCTCTTTCAATTAGAGATTCTTTAATCTCTTGCCATATTTCTAATAAGTTAGGTGAGTGATACTTACCATCTTTTGAATATTTGTGTTTTGAAAAGTCTAGCCTTAGTTGTGTATTAAATAAGTTTATTAAACTAAACCCATTTATCTCACAGGTGCCTTTGTTATTATCTAGGTCTATTCTATCAGCATAAAAGTCAAACTTTTTATCTGATAGTGTATCCCATAGTGTTCCTAGTGAGTATAGTTGACCGTTTGATTCTAACTCGTTCATTCTATAACTATCTCCTTGCAAGTCAAAGGTCATTTGTATGTTTCCTATTCCTAGAAGTGATTTCTTACCTTTAATAATAGGATTAAATAATTGTATTTTTTTCTTTTTTAATTGTCTTTGTTTACCTTCTTCTTGTTCGTGCCAGTATTTGTATAAGTCTACTATTAACATATTTCTTTCTCCTTAAATATTAAACAATAACAGTTTGCTTTGTCTGGTCTATATATACCTAAATCAAAATATTTATTATCCATATATGATGAATTAGTATTATCGTCTTTTGTGTTTTCTATACTTTTTATAATGTTCGCTTTAATGTTTTCAACAAGTTTATTATCTTCAATATGTAATCCTTTAATATGTTGCTTATTATAAAAGACTACTGTGTTCCAATAACTTATTGGTTTATCAATATCTTTTTCCAATAACTCTAAATAGTACTGCTCTAGTGTCTTATCGCTAGTTATATTCTTGTTTAGTTCTTGGTTAGTTATACTTATTAGGTTATTCTGTTTGTTGCTAGTATTTTCTACGGTTATATAAAATAGTTCTTCTTTCATCGGTTTAAATCTAAACAAGTATTTATTATCTAAATACTGTTTATTATCTTTTATGAATGGATAATTTATTTTATTGTTATATTCTAGCTTGATTGGTTTCATTAGCTCTTTTTCTATTTGCTCAAAGGCGTTTTGCCTATTACCGTATTTATTTATATCAAGCCAATATTTATTCATTAGTTCAACATTATAAATTTTTGTTGTTCTAGTTATTTCAATATCATATGCGTTTAAGTTGTTCTTCTTTAGCTTTGTAATATAGCCATTAAAGTGTTGAGCAGTTATTACTTCATTATCTTTAAAATCTGGGTAAGTGTTATAAATTAAAAACGATAACTCTATATCATATGATATTTGACTTGCTCTAAACTCGTCATAGGGGATTGTGAAGCTAAACTTTACTACTTCTTTCTTTTCTTTTTTGTAGTTTATCGTTCCGCTCTTTTCCTTTACTTCAAGCGAATAATCAAGTCCACTAATATCTCTTACAGCGTTTTTTATACCGTGTAGGTATAGATATGGAAGTTTATCGTTAATATATCCACCTAGTGGTGTTATTTGTATATTTTTAGTCATTATGAATTACCCCTTATTAGTTTAAGTTTTATTTGTCTTGCAAGTTCTACTGGATCTGCTTCTGCTCCGTAGTTTTCTACCGTTACATTGATAGTTGATGCGTCGTTATTATAATTATTAGTTGTGGTGTAGTTATAGTTGTTATTGGTTGATGTTCCGCTTGCATACTTACCAGCTTCTGAGTATGGATTTGCTTTATCCTTTTCCCTATCTCTTTTATCTGCTTCTTTATATAAGTCGTTAGGATTGTTTTCTTCCTTTGCACCGCTTAATGATACTTCATTTATTTCTATAGGTTTACCACCAAAAAATTTAATTACAGCATTTATTGGCTTTAATAAAAAGTTAATAACTTTTATAACTGCATTAACGGCAAACTCGATGGCTTTTAGGATAAACTTAAATACTCCGCCTATAATCTTTCCTACTGATTGAAAGACTTTACCTACAAATTGAAATACTGGTGCTAGTTTAGTTCTTAAGAGATCTATTATCTGCTTTATTACTGGCATAATAGACTTAAGCATAGAAATAAATATTTTAAGTGGAATTAGTATAGGTAGCATTAAAACTTTTAATATCGGTGCTAGTATCTTTCCTAGGATATTTGCTAAAAACATAATAATGTCAATAATCGGTTTTAACATATCCATTAGTATATTTATTACTGGCATTAGGCTATCTACTAAAATACTAATGATTTGACCGAACGCTTTACCGATTGTTTTATAAAAGTTCTTCATTGTTTGTAGTAGTGGTTTTATTGCTTGGTATATGGTTTTAAATAGTGAGTTAACCATATCTCTAAATTCTTTACATTTCATATACAGTAGCACTATTACAGCAACGATTGCTACTATGACTAATACTACTGGGTTTGCTAGTAGTTTCATTAAGCTTGTATTTAGTTTGCTTATTCCGCCCCTTAACAACTTCACCCCACTACTTAATGTTTTAAAGGCTTTAAATAATTTAGGCGCTAATAATAATATTGGTGCTAAAACAGCAATAAATCCTAGTATTCCTAATATGGCAGCCTTTGGTGCTGTTCCTAGTTTTTTTAGTTTATCAGTTAGTTTTTTTAGAGTTGGAACAACTTTCTTTTCTATAAAATTAGTAATTTTTTGAAACACTGGTAGGAATGCTATAGCAAGTTGGTTCTTTATGTTTTTAAATGCTTGTCTTAATTTCTTTAGCTCACTGCCATAGGTTGCTAGTGTATCGGCTTGTTCATTAGTAATGTATCCTAGTTGGTTGAACTCTTCTTTTAGCTTATTTATTCCGTCTGCTCCTTGATTTAGCATTGGTATAACTGCTTGACCGACCTTTTTACCGAATAGTTCATTTGCTAGTGCTAGTCTTTGTGTTGGATTTTCTACTTTCATAAGACTATCTACTATCTTATCAAGGTTTCCATCTAATCCTTTTAGGGCTTGTTTAGAATCTATTCCTAGTGCTTGTAGTGCTTTTGTTGATTCATTTACTTTCCCAGTCGCTAGGTCTGCTATTGTTCCGTTTAGGTTTCTAAAGCCTGTCTCTAGTTCTTTTAGTTCTATGTTTGTTTGTTCACCGATATATTTCCATTTTTGAAAGTTCTCTGCACTGATACCTATTCTTTCTGCTGATGTTGTTATATCATCTGCTGATTTAACAGTATCTTTGGTAAATTTAGCAATACCATATAATGCTCCAGTAGCAGCAGCGGATATTGGTGCAAACGCTTTACCTAAATCAGTAAGCGAATTACTTGTTTCTTTAGCTGTTATAGATAGTTTTTCAAGGTTTTCCTGTGATTGTTTAGTCTTAATTGTTTCACTGCTAGCAAGTTTTACTTGGTTAGTATATTGTTTAACCGTTGTTTCGCACTGCTTTAGTTCTTTCTCAACTTGTTTTATCTCTTTGTTAACATCTAATTTTTGTTTTGATAATTCGTTTAGTTTTTTATTGATTGTATCTGTTTTTTTAGTTGAGAGATCTAATTGCTTTTGTAGGTCTTTATACTCTTTAGTATTGATTTTAGTCTTACCTAGTTTTGCTAGTTGGACTTCTAGCTTCTTTGTTTCTTGTTCTGCTTTTTTTAGTTCTTCAGATGTTTCTTTAAAGTCGTTATCGATTGTAATGTTTTGTGCATTTAGTTTTTCTAACTCACTATGATAGTCCTGGGTTTTCTGTTTTAGTTCTATAATAGTTTCTTCGCTTTTTTTAAGTTCAGTAATTAGTTCAGTAGTATCTACATTTTTAGTTACCTTTTCAAGTTGAACTTCTAGTTGCTTGGCATCTAGTTCTGTTTTATAAAGTGCTTCTTGAAGTTTCTTATATCTATCAGTATTTATCTCTCCAGCGTTCTCCATTTTTTTAAGTTCTGCTTGCAGGTCTTCAAGTTTTTCTTGGTTTAATGTGATAGCATTAACTACTTCTTTAAATGCACTAAAAACATTATCAAAGTTAGGATTTAGTTCCATACTTTTAGATAATGTATTTACATTACGCTTCGTTCTTTGGAGTTCTTTTTCTGTTTGTTTTAAGTTTTTATCGAACTCTTGATTTTCTAATTTTAGATTAACTTTAACTGTTGCCATATATATCAGTTCCCTTTAAAATGTCTGAATTAGTTGCATCTACTTCTTCGTAGTCCTTGTTTTGTGATTCTTCTAGTTTTCTTATCTCGTATGCTTTATCTATTTGTATGCCTAGTATTAGATATAGCAGTTCTTGGTATTTCAGCGTATACATAGTTTTGGAGTCTATTTTTAACGAAATACAAGTCTTTACTACATCTAATACTGAAAATTCCTTTTCCGTGTCTCGACTAGGTGGTATGTTTAGAATATAGTTTAGTGTCTTGACACGCTCCATTACTTTTTTTCTGATACTGCACTTTTTGTTATGTTATCTAGAACATCTGCTAAAATTTCTAAGATTTCACCAGCAACTTCAATGTCTAGTAAGCTTAAAAACTTTTTAAAGCTTGGAACTTGGTCGGAATGGATATAGCAATATAAAAGTTTTAATACGCTTAACATACTTGCCTTATCTATTTGATTGTTTTGATGAAGTTTTGCTATTCTTTGAGTGTATTCGTTTAAATCACAATTCATTGAACTTTGAAACTCTTCTTCCCATTTTAAATGTGCTAATAATGATGTATCTATGTTAACTTTTAAAGTATCTTTTTCTATAATTACTTCTTTAGTTTCTTCATTATATTTTTTTGACTTTACAATAGGAATATTAACAAACATTAGCCTAGTCTCCCATCAGCCTTTAGTTTAGGTGTAGGGACATTTTCGTGGAATGTTTCATATCCGTTTGCTCCTGGTGCTGATTTAATCCAATAAACTTTAACTGTATTTCCAGTTGCTTTATCAATATGGATATTGCCATCTGCTTCTTTAAGAATTTCTCCTTTTACAGTTAGGTTATATTCATACTGGTTAATTGTTGGTGCTCCTTTTGATTGGTTAAATGCTTCATTAGGTTTAGTAGTAGTTACACCATATATCCAGTTTTTTATTGTTTGGATTTTTCCATCTGATGTAGTAGCATCTACTTCAAAATAAATCGCCTGTTCAGTAGTTTTTCTTTGCTGAATACTTGCAAGTCCATTATCTATTGGTAGTAATCTTCCGCAGTCTACTTCATATTGTTCGTTAATGTTGATTGTTTTTAACTTTCCCTTTAGTCCTTTATCATTAGGTATTACAGCGATTATTTCTCCATCACCATAAATAGTAGATTCTTCATATTGTGCTTCAAGTGATATGCTATCTGCATATGCTAAATCTTTTACTTCACCATATTCAGTATCATTTTTTTTGATTGAATATTTTACATTTTTCACATTGTATCTTAATAATTTTGTTTTTTGTTCCATTTCTATTTCTCCTTTATTTAATTATTTTTTTTATTATTTCATCAATGTCTTTTACAAGTTTATGGCGTAATGAGTTAATCTCATATCCCCACCACTTATCAAACCATTGATAATTAGGTGATTTACTATAGTTATTTAGTAAATACGCTAGCTGTCCTTTGCTTTCACTTTTTAGTGACTTTGTATTTATTACTGTTGAACCACTATCTTGTGAATTAACTTTCCATTTGTCTTTTAAATGGTCTTTTTTTGAATGTTGGTTAAAAGGTGAGATTGATTGCAGTTTCTGTTTTTCAATCTCCGCTTGTTTTTTTAAATAGTCTAGTATTTGTTTTCTGTTTTCTCTTGATAATTTTTTAAATAGATCTTCTAGGTCTTTATCGAATTCAATGTCCACTTAAATCATTCCTTTAATATCAAATACATAAACATATGCTCTGTATTCAGGGTTAAACTCTATTGAGTTGAAAGTAAACTCATAAGAGCTCTTCAGTGCTTGTTTTTCTACTTCTTCCATTTCATTATTGATTAGATAATTTCTTGTAAAAAGCATAATCTTTAATGAGAATTCTACATTTATAATTTGGCTGTCTCCATAGATCATTGGACTTACATTTTCAATGTTCCATACTAAATAACTGTCTTTTTCGTTTGCTCCCTTAGTTGTTGCAAAATTACGCCAGTATGTAAGTTTAGTTTCGTTTTTTAACTCTTCAGTAGTTAGTCCTAACCCTTTTACTAGTCCGGCGTTATTTAGTAGATTTTCTATAATGGTATGGATTTTCTTAATACTTTGAATAATCATGTAAATCACTTCCTAATACTTTTATATGTTTATGTGGCTCTATTTCTGATGTTATAAGTTTTAAGTTGTTATTTTTATAAAACTCATAATTATCAATTGAGTTAATGTTATAAGTTTTATTGTTAAACTCGATAAACATATCAGTTCTAACATTTCGGTTGTTAATTATGAAAATTAACTGTGATGTATCGTGCATTGCTTGTTCATAGCTTGTTTCAAAACTCGCTATTTGTCTAACATATGCTTTTAGATAACTATCTATTGGATGAATATAATGTTTGATTATTCCATCTTCACTATCACGCTCAAAATATATTTTGATTTGTTTATCTTTCACATAGAACTTATCCATTTAGTTTTCTCCTTGCTATGTCTTGTAGGTCTACTATTAAAGAAGATATTCCGATTGTATAATCATAGTTTTTATTAAACTTATCTTCTTGTTGGAAATGTAGCTCTCTAATATATAACTTAGCTAATAAAACTGCAAGTGGTTCTTTATCTAGTTCAGAACCAAAATCATAGCCAGTTTTTTGTTTTATAAACCCATCAGCTATCTTTATGTAGTTTTCTAAAACTTTTGTAGGAAAGTCTTGGTCTAAATATAAGGCTTCCCTACAATCGTCTATGGTTAGAATCATTATGCTTTTTTAACCCTAATGAATCCGTTATAAGTAGTTACATTACCACCAAAGAAGCCTGATAAACGATAGGCTGTTTGACCACTACGGAATTTATAATCATCTGATTGTTTAATTTCTACTGGTGCAAATGAAGTTAGCTCGTAGTTAGATAATGAGCCATAACCTAGAACATAATCTCCTTTTTGTGCGTTTCCTACTGCTTTAAGACCACTTGTAATGTAGTATGGCACACCATCGATTGTCTTATTACGATAATCAATAGTATAAACTTTCTTCTTATCAGTTCCCCTTACTTTGGTAAATTCTTTTAGGGTTGCTTTAGATAATATTAAGTATGCTGGTGTATGTTCTTCAGCAGAACCATAAGATAGAACAATATTATCTAATGTGTTTTCATCTATTGAAGCAATCTCTATGTCAGTAGTTGTTTGAATTGCTTTTGCTTTATTTGAGAATATTCCAGTGATATGATTAGAACCACCAGCACCAAATAAAATTTCATCGTTTAGTTTTTTCTTAAGAGCGATTGTTAAGTTATTCACTACTTGTTCTTGGTATGCTGATAGTGATAGTTTTTTAAGCTCTTCAGTAATTTCTGCGTATGCAGTTAGTTTTACTTTGTTAATTTCTACATATTCAAACTTAGGTTCTGTTTCAGTATAGTCTGCTCCTTCTGCAGTTTCACCAGCAGTACCATAAGATTTTACATAACCTTTTTTATATGATTCACCGCCTTGTAGTGATATCTTACCTACTAAATCAACTATCTCTGATACTTCATTAAATGGATTTGAAATAGTCTCTGAATGATGATTTTTTGCAATTAAGTCTAGAGATCCTAAAGTGATTGCTCTTTTCTCTAAAAGGTCTCTACCCCTATTTTCTAGTTGTTCGTTTTTTTGTTTTTGTTTTTCGTCCATTAGCATTGTTTGTTTTTCTCCTTTTTCAAATTGTTTTCTTAATTCTTGTTTTAAGTTTGCTTCGATACTAGTTCTTTCCTTTACTAGTTCTTCAGCTTCTTTTTTCATTGCTTCAAGTTCTTCGATTTTAGCATTGTCAATTTTTGCTTCGTTATCTAACTCTGCTAGTCTTGCTTGAATTTCTTTTAGTCTTTCACTTAAATTCATTGTTTTTTTCTCCTTTTCTTTTTTTTAATATTTTTTCTCTTTTGATAAGTAGCTCTTAAGCTCACTAATTTTTTGCATTCTCAACTTCTCCAAGTCTTCTACACGCAGTGACTCCACATCTGCGTATCTTCGTGCATATATATTTGTGTCTTCGTATGCTGGCACTGGAACTGCAGCAACATCATAGATTTTATCTATTTCGTTTACTGTCCAAGTTCTAGTTTCCTTATCATAAGATTCATTTTTAATAGTGAATGCAAACGACATTTTATCAATGTCTCCACGCTTGATTAACTCGTATAGATCTCTTCCTTGTGATGTGTTTGCTAATTCTGCTTTTATGTATACACCATCTTCCCTTTCTTCAAATTGCAAGGTTTTGTTTTTATATCTTGCCATCACCATCACATTATCGTTATGGTTATACTTGAAGAATGCATCTTTTAAATCAGCGTTTTTAAATGCTCCACATTTTATAATTTCTTTATATTCTATTCCATCTACTTCAAATAGAACTGTTTCTGTATCATATGCGATAGCCTTTCCTTCGACTATCATTTTGTTATCGTTTGTATCTTTTTCTTTGGCTCTTATTTCTACCAAATGTTTATAATCATTATGCGTTGTTTTTAACATTGTTTTCTCCTTTCAAATCGTTTAATTTATCGCTCAATTTTGCTTTAAAACCTTAAGGGGTATTTATTTATCGTATTTTCTCTAAAACGCTTACAATCGCTAATTTTGCCCTTGTTTTGGCTCTGTTTCGGTATCATTTACATCTTGCTCGCTGTTTTCTATACCTTGATACTCGTTTTGTTTATCACTTTCAACATAATTAAGAGTTGAATATTCTTTATCTCCGTTTTCAGTTTTTGGTAAATAAAGCAGTTCATTTATTATGTTAGGCTTAATCACTGGTAGCTTAATATATCTATCAGCGATAGCTACTCGTGTTGCTAGACTTGCCGTTTGTAATCTGTTTGTCTCTACGACAATTTCATTTTCATTTGCTCTTTCAAATTTTGTAAATAACTTATAAGTTAATTCATCCTGGACTTTAACTATAAATGGTTCTAGTGTAGTTTCATAGTATGACTGCCACTCGTTTTCGTTATAGCTTGCAGTTAGTATTTTTTCATTTATACCTAAATATTGAAATACTTGTTTTTCTAAAAACTCCATATCATCTGCTTTGATGTAATCTATCTTTTGATTGATTGGTGTTATGTCAAATGTTCCATCAGCATATACAACTCCTGTTTTATTTCCTTGCATAAAGTCTTGAGAGAATTGTTCACTTTTCTTCTTTCTATCAGCTTCTGATTGCGGTGTAGGAGACTTTAAAATAAACCTTAAATAGCTTGATGTTTTAATTGCTTGTTCTATTCCTTGATAGTTAGTTTGTAGTAGATTTAGCACAATATCAATAGCTTTGTTTCTTCCACCAAATAATGTTTTTATATCAGCATTTCTAGTTAGGATTATTAGGTTATCGTGTGTTGTATACATTTCTTCACCATTTAGCCTAAACTTAAAAATATAATCTCCATTGTCTTGTTCACTTACCACAAGGGAGTTTTTTTCTATGTCTAATGGGTATAATGCTTTTAATGGTTCTTTTGTGTTTGAATAATCCCATTCGCAAAAAATTAAAGAAATATTATCAGCAAAATATTTATATGCTACTACTTCCCAAAATTGACTTGCACTCATTAGTGAGTTTGGTCTTAAAGATAATAGTTCGTTTAAATATTTATGAATTTTACTTGGTTCTTTTTTATAAAAAGTTTTAGGCTTTATTTTTGATAGATGTCTTGCATTTGTATTGCATATAGATATAAAGGTTGAGTTTAACGATGGGTCTATAGAATTACTAATTGCGTTAGTAAAGTCTAAAAAACTTATTTTATTTTGTTGATTAAATTGTTTTAAGTCTTTTTGTTTCTTCTTAAATAATCCCATCTTACTCTCCTAGGTAATAATCTATGTTTTCGCAAAGTGATACATAACAGTTAAGTATTGTTGCTACTCCATCTATTTTTCTATTACGCTTATCTTTTACTTTTTTTGGCATATAGTTTCCGTTTCTATCTTGTTCTAATTCCACATTTGATAGACACCATTTAGTTATCGGATTGTTTTGATAACTAATTGTTTTATTTTTTAAGTGTGCTTCTAATGTCTGCATTGGAACTGATAATGTCTTTGCTCCTTGTGGTGTAGCTACTAGGCAATAGTCTTTCATATATCCCATTAGTTCTAACTCTTGCACTAGATATTGTGCTGAATAACTATCATAGTTAATTTTTACATATGTATAACCGTGTGTATGAAAATTATGGCTTACATAATTACTTATATCGTGGTAGTCGATAATGTTATCTCCGCTTATTCTTACTAGTCCCCTATCTAACCACGCTCTCCAAGGGACTTTTGAGTTCTGCTGTTCCTGTTCTCTTAAGAACTGTGCCGTTACCCAATACATCGTGTCGGCAATTACTTTTTTATTTACTTTATCGAATAGCAATGTTGTAAATGCGGTCATATCACCAGTTCTTGATAGATCAAATCCACCTATACATATCGAATTATCAAATGTTGATAAATCATAAACTTTATCGTTATTAAAGTCTTCGTATGATAACCAAACACTGTTTTCTACTCCTATCACATTAAAGTCTTTTACTTTCACTGTATTTGCTAGGTTTAAATCTGTCTTCATTCTTTCTAGCTCGGTTTTTATAAAATCACTTGATTTAATAATATCTATGGCTGGATTAGATTTTATCCATAACTCTGGATGGCTTATTTCTTCTGCTTCATCTTGTTCATATATTAGTGGCATTAGTGTATCGTCTTCAACAGTGCCATCTAAAACCTTACTAGCATACTCATATGTATCATCAAATAGTCCACCCCTTACGAAGCCAGCTGTTGTTATCATTGATAGTATTGGTTGCTCTTGTGCTGATGTTGCTTGTTTTAGTAAATCATATACTTCCCTTGATAGTTGATGTACTTCATCTATTATTGCAACGGATACATTTAGTCCATCTTGGCTATCTGTGTTTTTAGATAAGACCTTAAATTGTGATTTCGTTGCATTGTTAGTGATAGTCTTTGATGGGAATACTTTTGAGCTAAATCTTTTATTAAGGTAAGTGTTTTTCTCAATAATAAATCTTGTTTCATCCCATATCCTTGACGCTTGTGCGAATGTGGTGGCAGCAACATATACTTCAATGCCTTTACTAAATAGTGTCATATAAGTTGCAAAGATTGCGTTTTCTTGTGATTTACCGTTCTTCCTACCACGCACATCGAATACTTCTTTAAATCTCCTTTTGTTCGTTTGTCTATCTAGTATTCCTAGTAATGCTTGGTATTTTGCTTTTTGGAATAGCATTAGCTGTATATATTTGTTGTGCCATTTACCATTAGATTGCTTACAGAAGTTTTCTGCAAATTCAATAAACATTAGTCCTTTATTAGGGTCATAATAGTATTTTTCTGATTGATCATTTACTATTGGTTCGATTATTTTTAGATAAAATTGCTTTATTTTTTTACTAACTGTTATTTCGTTAGATTTAATTTTTTGTATGTATTCAGTTAGAAAGTCCATTTTATTATTCTCCGAATTTAGCAAGTAGTTTATCTAATGGATCTGCGATTTCTTTATCTGCAGGATTTATTCCCATCTTTGCTCTTCCTACTGGGTTTAAACATAGGTCAGTTGAGCATTTATCTATAATGGTTGCTTGTTCGTTCATTATCTTTCTTATTTCAGTTAATACTCTTTGAGTATCTTTATCTTGTGATACTACCGCACCTAATTGCTTCCATTTAGATTGTGCTTCTTGATATATGGCAACTGCTTCACAATAAACCGTAAGAGTTGCTATATCTAGATCTGATAAAATCTTTACTGGCATTAAAGAGTAAAGTTTCATTATTCTAATCCATTCAGCCTTTGCAACCTTTGTTAGTGTTTTAGGTGGTTCAAGGGTTGCTGATGTCATTAAATTATTTTCTATTACTTTCCTTTGTTTTACTTTTTCTACTTTTGTTTTAGGGTCTTTAGCTACTCCTATGGGTATTGCTTTAGCCACTTATTTTCACCGCCTTTTGGTTTGTAAATTGTTCCCAACGATTAACTATGACATCTACATATTTAGGGTCATATTCAATCATTAGACATTTTCTGTTAGTTTGTTCACAAGCAATCATTGTTGAACCGCTACCACCAAATAAATCTAAAACCGTATCACCTTTTTTAGATGAGTTTTGTATTAGTTTAGCTAGTAGTTTTATTGGTTTCATTGTTGGATGTTCTTCATTCTTTTTAGGTCTTTCTTCTCTTATAATTGTGCTGTTTGCTTGTTCTTTGATTTCTTTTATGATTTTTAATAGTTCTGCTTTGCTTTTATCTTCTAGCACGCCATACTTATCTAGCAAGGTAGACATTGTTCTATCATCTATAAAATAATGTGCTTTTCCATCTTTCCATCCGTATAATATCGGTTCGTGTATCCAATGATAGTCTTGCCTTGATAAGACGAAGAAGTCTTTTAACCAGATTAGCTGTTGTCTTGTATTTAGTCCTGCTTCTCTTAATGCTTTTTCAAATTCTAGAACTGTTGTAGAAGCGTGGAATATATAATACGGTGTTCCATCGTTCATTACTTGCTCCATATTTGCAAATACCTTTTTTAAAAAATGATAAAAAGCATTGTTATCCATATGGTCATTTAGGATACTTCTATTAGTAAATCCATACTTCCCATTTTTTGATAATGTCGCTTTGTCTCCTATGTTGACATTATATGGTGGGTCTGTTATTACAAGATTAACCCCCCCCGCAAGTTTGCTTCGTTTACTAATTTTTTTAAATCATCTAGTTTAGTTGAGTCGCCACATATCAGTAAATGATTACCTAACTTATAGATTGCTCCTAGTTTTGCTTTAGGTTTATCAGGTATTTTGATTTCTATATCATCTTCAATTATATGATCTGTTGTTTCTAGTTGTAAGTCAAAATTAGATAAATCTAGATTGATATCATCTAGTTCTAGTTTTAATAACTGTTTATCCCATTTAGCATATTCTTGCGTTTTGTTGTCAATAATTCTAAATGCTTTGATTTGTTCTTCTGTCAGCTCTTCACACCCAAGAGTGGGAACTTCTGCAAGCCCTAACTTTTTTGCTGCTTCGTATCTGGTATGACCAGCCACTATCACATTATCCTTGTCTATGATTATTGGATTTCTAAATCCGAACTGTTGTATTGATTGTGCTACTGGTTCTATTGCTTGTTTATTGTTTCTTGGATTGTTTTTATATGGCTTTAATTCGTTTATTTTTTTATAAATAATTTTTAGCATTTATTGTCTCCTTTTTCGTGTTTTTCGGTATATATCTTTATGACCTGGGGGCTTCGGTCTTTTCTGTCACATTTTTTTCATTTCGATATGGGGGGTTAGTAGGAATTAAATTACCAAATTTATCAAAGAATAAACCTTTTCTTACTTGTTTACTCGCTCTGTCGTGTTCTGCATTATGACAAGCCTTACATAACAACTCAAGGTTATTAAGACTTATTGCTATATCAGGATTATCTGCATTAGTTGGTGTTAAATAAATCTTATGATGAACTTCTGTTCCACTCTTACCACATCTTTCACAGATACCCCTTTGTTTAGCTATTTTTAATTCTCTAACTCGTAGCCATTTAGATGATTTATAAAATTTTATAAGTGCTATGTTATACGCTGGCATAAAGGTCTCCTTTTCATTACAAAACAATTATAACATAAAAAATAAAAAAATGATACTAACTGTATCACATATAAATTAAAATAAAAAACTTGTTTTTCTTACATATTCGCTTTTACACTATTTATTTGAGTTGACTACAATTTGTAGCTAACTAACTTCCCTTATGTGTTAGACTCTCTTTATATATTCTGATTGTACTTTCAGTCAATGCATCAACGATATATAATACTGAAATATCAGTCTTGTTTTTCTTGCTTATTCTGCTTTCGCATTTTCGCACTCAATTCCTATAGAGATATAAAAATACCCTATATTTTCTAAAATATGTAAAATATACCTATTTTATAAAAGTTTACTAAATATTAATGCGAAAATGCGAAATATATATAAATATATTAAAAAATGGCTTAGTGAAGCCAAAAATTTTTCGCATTTTCTTTCGCATTTCCAAAAAAATGGTCTCGAATTTGTGCGAAAATGGCAATTTGTGCGAAAACTGATTTTCGCATTTTTCGCATTTCGCATTTCTGGCTAGTTTTTCATCAATCAATTTTTATATTAAATGTAAGTTTTTTGGCATTTAATGTTCTTATTATGTAGTTTAACACCTTATTGCCTTAAATACAAATAAACTATACTTTGCTTATTTCAATTTGTCAAGTTAAATTGAAATAAGAAACCATTTTTTAAATCGTTATTTCAATTTAAAAATATTTCTTAGCAATAATTGCTTTATTTTGTGGCTTTAGTTTTAATTTTAAATTATTACTAGAATAAGAAAATTTATATTTTAAGATAATATATCACGAAATAAAAAGGTGGAAATCCACCTAAATTATTTATATTTTGTTGAAGATGTTTAGGGTTTAATTATGATTTGCTAATTAAAAACATTTAAATGCTATAATAAATACATAATAATAACATTTATGGATGGTGATTTATATTAAGAATTTGATAGTTTTGGGAACTTCATTGGGAAATGAAGGAAAAGAAAAAATCACATCATACTTAGCTAAAGAATATGATATATTAGTAAGATACCAATCTGTATCTGAAAAAGTAAATAAAGTAATACTACATAAAAATGAATACTATCTAAAAGTTTTACCTAAGGCTGTAATAGATAATAATATTATGGTCGTTTTATCAAGCGGTATGATAATTGATCCTAAAGTATTATGTAGCGAGATTAACCTTTTAGAAACTAATGGAATAAATGTTAAACTTAGAATTTCAGAAAAAGCTCAAGTTTTAATGCCTTATAATATTATTTTAGATTCTGAGCTTGAAAAAGTAAAAAACGAAAAGCTAGGAGTTAGTGGACTTTTTTCAGCATCTTGCGATAAGATAAATAAACTTGAAATAGATTATTCTAATTTTATATCTGATAAATTTTTAGAAAGACTTAAATATGTAATTGATATTAAAAATGAATCAAGAGAAAAAGAAGGAAAGGCTATTTTTAATTCTCAAACAATATACAGTGAATATTTAACTTATGCTAATATATTAAAAAAATATGTGACTAATACATCTGTTTTTGTAGATGATGCAATTGTGTATGATAACTCAGTTTTATTTGAATCTACAATTAGTCAATTTGAAGGAATGGAAAATGGATTATTTCCATATGATAGACCAACATATGCAAACATATCGTTTGCGCCTTTAAGTATCGGAATAAAAGAGGGATACTTTATTAAAAAATTAGGTGTATCTAAGGCATATGTTAGCGCAAGGGATAATCAATATATTCCAAGCCAGATGCAAAATGCTGAGATAGTAAAAAAAATATATAACAATGGCTATGAATATAACTCAGATAAAAATACCTATAATAAAATCGGATGGTTTGATTTAGTAATGGCGAAAGAGGCAATTAGAGTAAATGGAATTAAATACATTGCTCTTACTATGCTTGATGCTCTAACAGGAATAGAGAAGATAAAAATAGCTATATCGTATAATTTAGATGGTAAAAAGATAAATTATATTCCTAATAATTTAGATGATTATAAAAGAGTTGTTCCAAATTATATCGAGCTTCCTGGTTGGAATAATAGTTTAAAGGATATTAAAACATATAAAAAACTCCCTAAAAATCTTAAGATTTATCTAAAGAAAATTGAGGAGCTTTTAAATGTTAAAATAGCCATAATATCAATCGGTAAAGATACAAGCGATATAATCGTTTTAAAAAATATTTAAAGAAGGTGATACTATTTTATTAGATGGTAAACTAATTTCTAAAAAAAGAAATGACATATTAAAAGAAAAAATAAATAATATCACAAATTCTAGAAAGCCTAAACTTGCTATTATTTTAGTAGGAGATAATATGGCTAGTAAGGTATATATTAAAAATAAAGTAAAAAAAGCCAAATATGTTGGAATACTAACAGAGGTATTTTATTTAAAAAGCGATATTAGTGATTCTGAACTTGAAAAGGTAATAACTAAATTAAACACTGATGATACAGTAGATGGAATTATAATTCAACTACCACTTCCTGAAAAGTTTAATGAAAGTAAGTTTTTGGATTTAGTTGATCCTAGAAAAGATGTTGATGGTTTTTCTGTTAAAAATCAAGGTGCTTTATTTGAGGGAAGAGCTAATATAATTCCGGCAACTCCTAAAGGAATATTAAATTTAATTGATGAATATGAAATTGATGTTTGTGGTAAAAATGTTTTAGTTGTAGGGACAAGTTTAATTGTTGGAAGACCAATTGGTTTAAGTCTTCTTTTAAAAAATGCAACTGTCACATTTTCAAATATCCATACTAAAAATTTAAAAAAGCTATGCCAGATAGCAGATATTGTAATATCTGCTGCAGGGGTTATCAATTTAATTACTAAAGATATGATAAAAAAAGATTCAATTATAATTGATGTTGGTATTAATTTTTTAAATGGTAAAACAGTAGGAGATTGTGATTATATAAATCTTTTAAAAAAAGCTAAAATGATAACACCTGTTCCAGGGGGTGTGGGTCCTATGACAATAAACGCCCTTTTAGAAAATACATATAATCAATACTTAGAAAATATTAAGGAGATAAAAAAATGAATATATGGCATGATATAGATAAAAAAAGAATATCACCTGAGAAATTTATTACATATATTGAAATATCAAAAGGCTCTAAAATGAAATATGAACTAGATAAGGAAACTGGTCTTTTAAGACTTGATAGGGTATTATATACATCAACTCACTATCCTGCTAATTATGGATTTATACCAAGAACTTATGCATCGGATGATGATCCATTAGATGTTCTCGTAATATGCCAGGAGGTAATACTTTCTGGTTGTATGGTTGAAGTTTATCCAATAGGTCTAATTAAAATGATTGATGATAAGGCAACAGATGAAAAAATTATCGCAATTCCATTTTCAGATCCAGCATACTCACAATACAAAGATATAAGTGAGCTTCCAAAACATATGATGGAAGAGTTTACTAATTTTTTTGAAACATATAAATCACTAGAAGGTAAAAAGACATATATTTTGGATGTATTAGGAAAAGATGAAGCAATTAAATGTGTTCTAGATAGTATAAACGCATATAAGAAAAAATTTAAGGGGTAATAATATGGGAAGAGCATATGAAGTAAGAAAATTTAAAATGGAGAAATCCTCACAAGCAAAAACAAAAGTTTACTCTAAGTATGGTCGTGAGCTTTATATGGCAGCAAAGCAAGGTCAAGACCCAAGCATGAATAGTGAACTTCAAAGAGTAATTGAAAAAGCTAAAAAGGACCAAGTTCCAAACGATATAATTGAAAGAGCTATTAAAAAAGCAACTCAAAATAATACTGAGCACTATGACAGTATTACATATGAAGGATTTGGACCAGGAGGATCTAATTTAATTATTAGTGCATTATCTGATAATTCTAATAGAACATACTCGGAAATTAGAACATGCTTTAACAAGGCTCACGCAAAGCTTGGTGTAAGCGGATCGGTTATTCATCAGTTTAGTCATATCTCGCTTTTTCTAGTAAAAGGAATTACTGATGAGGAGGCTTTAGAAGTGCTTTTAGAATCCGATATTGAGCCAAAGGATATTAACCTTGATGAAGACTTACTTGAAATTCAAGGAGAGGTTTCTGATTATGGAAGGATAATGAAAGCATTAAAAGATTGTGGTAATAAAATTGAATTTGTTACAAATGAGATAACTTATATACCAACAAATACAGTTGAACTTCAAGGTGAGGATTTAGAAGTTTTTCAAAAACTTTATAATCTTTTAGATGAGCTAGATGATGTACAAGATGTATATCATAATGTTAAATAGGTAGATTATGTATGGAACAAGATATAATTTTTGAATATATAAAAAGTGAAAAAAAGCGTCAGCAAGAACATATCGAGCTAATTGCATCAGAGAACTTTGTATCTGATAATATCTTAAAAGCCCAAGGCTCAATTTTAACTAACAAATATGCCGAAGGCTATTCAGGAAATAGATATTATGGTGGATGTAAGTTTATTGATTTAATTGAGACTGAAGCTATTGAAAGATTAAAAAAGTTATTTAATGTAAAATTTGCAAACGTTCAGCCTCACTCAGGCTCACAGGCTAATGCTGCAGTTTATAGTGCTCTTTTAAATCCAGGCGATGTAATTTTAGGAATGTCGCTTGATGCAGGGGGACATTTAACGCATGGTTATAAAATAAATTTTTCTGGTAAGTATTATAAATCTTATTCATACTCATTAAACAAAGATACTTGCATGCTTGATTATGATGAGATTTTAAAAATTGCTAAAGAGGTAAAACCAAAAATTATTGTAGCAGGTGCTAGTGCTTATCCAAGAGTGATAGATTTTAAAAAATTTAGAGAAATAGCAGATAAAGTAGGAGCATATTTATTTGTTGATATGGCACATATTGCAGGTCTTGTTGCAACTAATTTACACCCATCACCATTTCCATATGCTGATGTGGTATCATCTACAACTCATAAAACACTGCGTGGTCCACGTGGGGGAATAATTCTTACAAATAATCCTGATATTGCTAAAAAAATTGATAAGGCAGTTTTTCCAGGTGAGCAAGGCGGACCTCTTATGCATGTTATTGCTGCAAAAGGAATTTCTTTTGGTGAGGCACTTTTACCAAGTTTTAAAACTTACCAAGAGCAAGTTATAAAAAATGCTAAAAAATTATCAAGCGAGCTTATAAATTTAGGATATGAAATTATAACTGGCGGAACTGATAATCACTTAATGCTTGTCGATGTTAAAAATTCAATTGGCTTAACAGGCCTTGAGGCTGAGAATATTCTTGCTAAAATAAATATCACATGTAATAAAAATGCTATTCCATTTGATACAGAAAAACCAAAGTACACAAGTGGTATAAGACTAGGAACCCCTGCTATTACTACTCGTGGAATGAAAGAGGTAGAAATGGTAAAGATAGCTCATTTAATTGATAGAGCTTTTAAAAATAAAGATGACGATAGAATTTTAGATGGTTTAAAGCAAGAAGTAATTAAATTATTAAGTGGATTTAAACTATAACTAGATAATAAAAAGCTATAAAGATACTTCTAATTAAGATGCTTTATAGCTTTTTTATTATGATCTATTTAATGATTTGTATTTGATTTTTTAATATATAAATTAAATTCAAATTTATCAATAAATTCTTTTAATATAAAAGAGTAAAAAATAGGAATTGTGAAAATGCCATTGGAATAGCCTATATTAGAGCGAGCTAATTTAATCGCAAAATTAACTTTATCATATTTAGGATTAGTTAAAACTTCTTTTAAAGATTTACTATTTCCATTAGTTGCTTTTACTTCAATAGGAATAATATTATTTTGGTATCTTATTAAAAAATCTAGTTCTAATGTAGAATCAGCTTTTTTAAAATAGTAAAGTGGAATACCCTGCTTAATAAGAGCTTCTGCTACCAAATTTTCTGCAAAGCCACCTTTAATAATGCCAATATTCTGATTTGCTCTTAAATCAATTGCATCATCTATTTCAAGTGATGCAATTAAAATAGAGGTATCTTTAAAATACATTTTAAAAGTTGATTGGTCATAGTTTAGTTTTAATGGTATATCTAGTGCTTTTAAGTTATAACAAGATGCTGTTATGCCAGCACTGTTTAACCATGATACGAAAGGTATTCCTTTTTCAATAGTTTTAACATTTATTATATTTTTAAAAAATACTTTTTTATTTTCGCTGGCTAAAAAAAGTGGAATATGTTCAAAAAGAGAGCTTATTTTAATTCGTTCAATATTATTGCTGTATTGTCTTATGTCAGTAAGATAATTATCTTTGAGATTTTTTTGGAGTTTGTAAGTTTCTAAAAAAGAATTTGTTTTCACATATTCATGAATTATCCTAGGCATTCCGCCAAGAATTGTGAAGGTATTAAATAAATCACTCATCAGTTTAAATGTTAAATCATCAATTTTTTTAAATTCAAATAAAAATGATTTAAAAAAATTTAATTTACTTTCATCATATCCTATCGCCCAAAGGAATTCTTCAAAGTCCATTGAAAACATTTCAACTTCTTCAATAAAACCAACAGGAATACTAGTTATTTGATTTGTATTAATTCCAAGCATAGAGCCAGAGCATACTATATCTATATTTATATGTTGACTAAAAAATTTTAGTGCTGTTAGTATTTCAATATTATTTTGAATTTCATCAAAAAAGATTAAACTATTTTTATCTATTTTAATACTTGGATTTCTTAATATAATTTGGTTTAAAATATCATTAGGGTTTGATGATTTTTTAAATATATCTAAATATTCAGGCATTTCAAAAAAATTTATGTAGACAACATTTTGATAGTTATTTTTCCCAAATTCTAAAATGGAATAGGTTTTTCCTATTTGTCTTGCACCTTTAATAATTAAAACTGGCTTTTTGTCTTTGTTTTTCCAATTAAGTAAAAATTGGTCAATTTTTCTTTTCATGTACATACAATCACCACAAAAATTATAACATATAATTATAAAAATAAACTTTCATTAGCGACTTTTAGTGCAAAAAGTGAACTTTTATGAGCGACTTTTAGTGCAAAAAGTGAACTTTTATGAGCGACTTTTTAATTTTTGCATTATATAAGGTAATTATAGTAAGGATTATCGCTCTTATTTCAGAGGATTACATATTTAATTTTAATACGCCAAAATGAAAATAATGGCGAGAATAATCTCGTCATTATTGATGTTTCGTAGCCAAATATGGTATAATGGCTATGAAAAGAGGTGTTATTTTGAGGAAATTTAATTATTTAAAACTTATGGAACTATCTTTACCTGTTAATATATATCATACTATTGCAAAGATTCACGAATATAAAGGGAAGCAGGAACTCTATGTAGAAAATTATTCAGACATTTTAGAGAAGATGATAGATGTTGCTAAAATACAAAGTACAAAGTCTTCCAATGCCATTGAGGGAATTTATACAAATGATGCAAGACTTACGCGGCTGATGAATAAAAAAACAGAACCCAAAAACAGAGATGAGGAAGAAATTGCGGGATATAGACGTGTGCTAGATATTATCCATGAAAATTATTCCTATATAGAATTTAATAAAAATGACATCTTAACACTTCATAATCAATTATATTCTTATTCTTATATAAATAACAAGGGTAAATTTAAAACTATGGATAATACCATTTTAGAAGTAGATGCTTTAGGAAATAAAAAAGTGCGATTTCAGCCAGTAAGCAGCTTTGAAACAGAGCGATATTTTGATGAGATGGTAAAGGCTTATAAGGAAGCGGTGAATGTAAATATTCCACCACTAATTTTAATACCTGCACTTATACATGATTTTTTATGCATTCATCCTTTTGATGATGGTAATGGAAGAATGAGCAGGATATTGACACTTCTTTTGCTTTATAAGTTTGGTTTTTTTGTTGGAAGGTATATTAGTATAGAAATGCTGATTGAACAAACAAAAGACACATATTATGAAAAACTACAAAACTCTAGTGAAAATTGGCATGCTGGAGAAAATGATGAACTTTCATTTATAAAGTATATGTTAGGGATCATCTTAAAAGCATATGAGGAATGTGATGAAAGATTTAACCTAATCGGAAAAGAAAAATTAACTTCATCTGAAAGAGTATTTTTAGTTATTCAAAAATCATTAGAACCACTTTCAAAAAAAGATATTATGATTATTTGTCCTAATATATCTCAAAGGACAATAGAACGAGCTTTAAAAGAATTACAGGACAATAAAAAGATAAAACAGGTAGGTAATGGCCGCTTGGCAAAATATGTAAAAATTTAATCTTTTAGCTATATAACTAATATCTTAACTTCGTTAGAAAAGTTAAGGTATTTTTATTAGAGAATAAGGTTCTAAACTTTTATTGCTAACTAAATGTGATATAATTAAGTTAGTAATAAATGAATAAAGAAACTTTAGAAAACATAATTTTATCAAAAGAAGAATCAGAGTGTGTTGAATTTAAGCACAACTGGTTTAATAAAGATGAGTTAGGAGAGTATATTTCTGCTTTAAGCAACGCTGCAGCTTATCTTGGTTTGGAGTATGCTTATTTAATTTGGGGAGTTGATGATAAATTATTTCAAGTTGTCGGAACTAATTTTAATCCTAATATGACTGTTAATAATGAACCATTAAAGCATTTTTTACTACGAGGACTTTTTCCTAAAATTTTATTTTCATTTTATGAGTTTATAGTTGATAATAAAAGGGTAGTCGCATTAGAAATTGCTGCTGCTAAAATATCTCCTACATCATATAAAAATATTAGATATATAAGAATAGGTTCAAGTAAAGAAAGAATAGTTAAATATCCTGAGTATGAAAGTAAATTATTTTTAATTTTAAATAAAGGATTTCCTAAAATTACAAATGTGGAATCTGAGTATCAAGAACTTACATTTAAAAAATTATTCTTATTTTATGAAAATAGAGGAATTAGTTTAAATAAAGAAACCTTTAGAAAAAATCTATCCCTTTTAACAAAAGATGGAAAATACAACATTCAAGCGCAGCTTTTATCAGATGATTCTAAAATACCACTTAGAGTATCAATTTTTCTAGGAGAAAATAAATCATCACCTTTATTGTCAGTTAGAGAATTTGGTTTTAACAATATCCTTTTTACGCTTGATGATTTACTAAGATATGGTGATACTATAAATTTAATTCAAGCAAATGAGAAAAACAGAACCCTTATAAGAAAAGAAGTAGCATTATTTGATATTGAATGCTTTAACGAGGCAATTATAAATGCGATACTTCATAATAATTGGCTTAGTTTAAATGAACCAATGATTAGTGTCTTTTCAAATAGAATAGAAATAATGTCAAGAGGAACTATTCCTAAAAGACAAACCTTAAAAGGTTTTTTCAAAGGGGAGTCTGTTCCTGTTAATATGGAATTATCTAATATATTTATGCAATTAAATATCTCAGAAAAATCAGGAAGGGGTGTTCCTAAAATAATTAGTACTTATGGCAAAGAAGCATATGAGTTTAGAGAAAATTCAATTGTAGTAACAATTCCTTTTAATTATATCTATAAGAAAAATAAATTAGGTTTATTTAAAGATAAAATGCTAAATACAACCAAAAATAAAATCTTAGATATTATCAAAGAAAATCCTCATATAACTAAAAATGAGCTTTTAAAAATACTTGATGTATCAGATACTACTATAGATAAAAATATTGCATATTTAAAAAAGTATAATTATATAAAAAGAATCGGATCTAAAAAAACTGGATACTGGGATATTATATAAATAATAATCTATCTTGGTTTATTTATTCCATAAAAAAAGGGGCTGTAAAGAAATAAGGCTCTAAAAGACGCACAGTAAAATGTGCGT
>CAUUCL010000004.1:0-76372 GCA_963543845.1 uncultured Acholeplasmataceae bacterium | reverse complement strand
TTTTCAAATATACCTTTTGTGCATTTTTTTGTTTGATATTTAGTTGCCAAAGACTGCTTTTTAAGCATGCTGTTATATATTAACATTTTTGTTTTTTTTTGTCAAATAAAAAATACATTTTAGGCATTTTTATAACAGTTTTTCAATTAAAGTGAATTTTAGATATAAAATATGACAATTTTTATATGTTTTTGCACTGAATATACTAAATTTTAGTTTAATTTAGGTAAACAATTTTATATTTTATTCCTTAAATTATTTTTATAAATAAGCATCCATATATATTTTATTTTTCCTTTATATTAAAATTGTTATATATGGAGGTGTTTAAAATGAAAAGAAGAAAAGTTTCGATAATCGGCGCTGGTATGGTCGGCAGTGCTTGTGCTTATACTTTAATGCAAACATCCCTTTTTCATGAAATAATTTTAGTTGATGTTAATAAAGAAAAAGCTGAGGGAGAGGCTTTAGATATTATTCAAGGTGGCGCCTTTTCAAAACCTAAGCTTATAAAAGCTGGTGGTTTTGAAGATACCTCAGCAAGCGATATTACAATAATTTCAGCAGGCGCAAGTCAAAAACCTGGCGAGTCAAGACTTGATTTAATGGAAAGAAATGTTGCAATTTTCAAAGAAATTATTTCTAATACAATTAAATTCTCACCAGATACAATCTTTTTAGTTGTCTCAAATCCTGTTGATATTCTTTCTTTAATAACTTATAAACTTTCAAACTTTGAATCAAATAGGGTAATAGGATCTGGTACTGTTTTAGATAGTGCAAGATTAAGAGATTATATTGGGCGAAGTTTAAACCTTGACCCGAGGAATATTCACGCATATGTTTGTGGTGAACACGGTGATAGTGAATTTATCCATTGGTCAACAGCATTTATCGGAGATTTACAAATGGCTGATTATATAAAGCAAAATTTTACTGATTTTGAAAAGTTAAAAAAAGAATCTGAGATAGAAGTTAGAAATTCAGCAGGAAATATCATAAATAAAAAAGGCTATACCAACTATGCGGTTGCTATGGCCGTTAAACGAATTTGCGAGGCAATTGTAGGCGATGAAAGAGCGATACTTTCAATATCTCAATATGATCCTAAAAACGATATTTACTACTCAATTCCTGCAATTGTTGGAAAAACAGGAAAAGTTGGTAGCATTACTCCAAAGTTTAATAAAGAAGAAACCGATAAATTAAACAATACTATAAATATTTTAAAATCTTTTACAAAGAAAATAAACATCAAATAAAAAAACGGGATTATCCCGTTTTTTTATTTAGCTTGTCTAACTACATCATTCATTAGTTTAGCAATTAGTTTTAAGTTTTTAGTATTTTGAGAAACTTTGTAAGAAAATAATGTTCCATCAACCATGATTTTTATAGTTGGATCAGAGAAGAAAAATCCAGTTGATATTTTAAATAAATCAATTGCATTACGATCAAATTGATTCTCAATTGCTAAAATTCCAGGACCTGCTGAACGGCACACATAAAATACTCCTTCTTTATATCCGAAGTATCTAATTATAGCAAGTAAACCTTTAGGACCTTTGTCAACTACTTCTTGGCCTTTAACAGTTCCAACCATCCATAAATCGCCTTCAACGGCTCCAGCTTTATCTAACATCTCACGAACGTCCATACATACACTCCCTTTTTCTATAATTTTAACACATTTATAAAATATTTATAAATCTAAGTCATGCATTGGCAATCTAAGCTTAGATGTAAGCTCATCACAAAAGTCATTTACGCTTTGATACTCATATCCTAGCTTTTCAATTTCTTTATCCAAAAGGTCATATCCATACTCATAATCTTTATCTGAAATATCACTACCGCTTAAGATTGTTTTATAAAAATTTACATAGAACTCTTGGATTTTTTCAAGATTTTTACTAGGCCTAATGCTTAAATCTGCATAATAATTGATTATCTCTTTTAGTTCAAATAAAAGGAAATATTTATCTGATAATTTTTTAAGTTTTTCTAAATCTTTACCGCAAGTTTCAATATAAAATGTTTCCATATCAAATATTATGCCTTTTAAAGTATTGTAGGCTAGTTTAAAAAAACTAAACGCAGATGCCTCACTCATTAAATCATTATATAAAACATCACTTTTTAAAGTTCCAATTAAAAGACTTGGAATATATTCAAAATGATATCTAAGTTCATATTCTGTATAAAGAAGTTTTAAAAATTCTTTTTTTTCTTTAAGCCAACTTTTAAACTCATCAACTAATTCAAGTTTTTCTTTTTGAGTTTCATTCATTATGCTTTGTTAACAGAGCCAAACATTTCAAGTTTTGCTCTTACAATATTTTTAGCCTCTTCAACACCAAGTTTTAATAATTTTCTAGGATCAAATCCTTTTCCTTTTTTATCAAGACCATCTTCAATATATTTTCTAACACCGCTTGCAAATGCTAGTTGAAGTTCAGTGTTAACATTTATCTTTGCAACACCTAGTGAAATTGCTTTTTTAATTTGTTCTGCAGGTATTCCAGTTCCACCATGAAGAACAAGTGGCATTCCAGAAATTGCCTTTTCAATACTTTCAAGTGCAATAAAGTTTAATCCTTTCCAATTTGCAGGATATACTCCATGAATATTACCAATACCAGCAGCTAGAAAATCAACTTTTAAATCAGCAATCATTTTTGCCTCTTCAGGGTTTGCAATCTCACCCTCTGACTCAACTCCATCTTCCTCGCCACCAATTCCACCAACTTCAGCCTCAACTGAAATTTTATGTTTTTTAGCAAGTTTAACTATTTCTTTTGTTTTTTCAATATTCTCATCGATTGGAAGAGATGAACCATCAAACATAACAGATGTAAAACCTGCTTCAATCGCCTTTTTAGCCCCTTCAAATGAACCATGGTCTAAGTGAATCGCAACAGGAACAGTAATTCCTAATGAATCATGAAGATTTTTTACTAAATTAGCAACAACTAAAAAACCTCCCATATATTTAACTGCACCCTCAGATACACCAATAATAACAGGGCTCTTTTTTTCTTCACAAACTTCTAAAATAAGTTTTGTCCATTCTAAGTTATTAGTATTTATATGCGCAATTGCATATCCTTCCCTCTTAGCTTTTAATAACATATCTTTTGCTGAAACTAACATCTTTTATACTTCCTCTCTTTCATTTATTATATCATTTTTAGAATTTTTCAAATTATGTTTTATGCAAAATTTTACAAATTCAATAAATAGCATGTGTGGTCTAAGTGGTCTTGATTTATATTCAGGATGAAACTGAACTCCAATATAAAAATCATTTTCCGCTCTTTCGACTGCAACAATATTTTTAGGCTCTTTTATCAAGGCTGAAACTAGTAATTTAGTTTTTTTAATAGTATCTATAAAATTATAATTAAATGAGTAGTCATATCTAAATCTTTCACTTATCTCAAGTTTTTTATAAATTCTTTCAAGATTAGTATTTTTATTTATATAGATATCCTTTGCGCCAAGCACAGTTTTTCCATCTTTGTTTTTAATATATACATTTTCCTTGGCATTTTTAAAAAATTCCTCTGAAGTTGCTTTTTTTAATCCCGCCTCATTTTGAAATGCCTCAAGGACCATTAGTTCCATGCCAAGACATATTCCAAGGGTTGGGATATTATTTTTCTTAGCGTATGATAAAGCCTTAATTTCAATCTCAGGAACTTGATTAAAATATCCCCCAGGAATTATAACTCCATCTGATTGAGATAATATTTCATATAATTGCTCTTCTTTTATTTTTGATGAGTTAATCCAATTTATTTTAATTAAAGTCTTCTCGCTATATCCTGCATGTTTTAAAGCCTCGCTTATAGATAAGTATGCATCATGAAGTGATACATAAGGTCCTACTAATGATATTGAAATTGTTTTATTAATTTTTTCAATTTTATCAATTAGATTTATCCATGGCTTAATATTAGGTGTTTGCTTTGTTTCTAATTTAAAATGCTTTAGGATATATTCATCTATTTTTTGTTCAAATAGCATTGGTATAACTTGGAAGATATTTTTAACATCTACCATATCAAATACATGCTCATCTTTAATATCACAAAATTCTGCAACTTTCTTTTTTAATTGTCTGTTTAATTTAATCTCGCTTCTTAAAAGTAGCATATCAGGAATAATACCAATTGATCTTAACTCTTTTACACTATGCTGAGTTGGTTTTGTCTTTACTTCTTTGCTTGCTCTAAGATATGGAACTAATGTTGCATGTAAAAAAAGTGCATTATTAAAACCAATATCACGACGAAATTGTCTGATTGCTTCAAGCATTGGAAGTGATTCAATATCTCCAACAGTACCACCTATTTCAGTAATTACAAAATCAGCCTTTGATGAATTAGCAGCATTTAAAATACGTCTTTTTATCTCATCTGTTATATGAGGAATTACCTGGATAGTTCTGCCATCAAATTTATCATTTTTCTCATCTTCTAAAACTTGTGTGTAAATCTTACCAGATGATACACTCGCAAGACTTGTTAAATTAACATCAATAAATCTTTCATAATGGCCCAAATCTAAATCTGTCTGTGCGCCATCTTCTGTTATAAAAACCTCACCATGTTGAAGCGGTGAAAGTTTTGATGCATCAGTGTTTATATATGGATCAAATTTTTGCATGTAAACTTTAAAACCACGAGATTTTAAAAGATATCCAATTGATGCAGCTGATATTCCTTTTCCAAGACTTGATACAACTCCACCTGTTACAAATATAAACTTTGTCTTCATATTTCTCCTTTTAAAATAAAAGAGCCTATATTTTTAAGCTCTTTAATATTTTACTCATCATACATATGTTCAAACTCATCCATGGCCTCGTTATATTTTTCTTCTTCTTCATCTAACTCGTCATAGTCAAAGTCTAAATCATTTATATCAAGTACTTTTTCATCTTCTTGATCATTTTGACTTGGAAGTTCCACATCCATATATTCTTGCTCTTCTTTTAAAGCCTCTTTATCTTCGTGTGTCATTTCCTCATCTTCTTCATCTTCATCGTCTTTAATATTTTCGATTTTTTTCATAAACTCTTCTTTATCAAAGTCTGAAAAATCTAAGTCGATATAATCATCAGATGTATCATTTAATTTTTGTTTTTCCTCATCTGTTAAAAATGCTATTCCATCTTTATCCCAAAATTCAAGATTTCTCTCTTTTAAATCCCATTTATTATCTCCGATATATACATATTTTCCACTAGTTGATATATCAAGATATAACTGGTTTATTCTATCGATATCGGTTGTTTCAAAATCTTTTTCTTTAGCAACATACTCAACTATCGCACTAAGTTCTTGCGGTTTTTTTGTCTCTCTTAAATACTGATCTACGATATCTACCATTGACTGGTTTTTATTCATATTTTAAACCACTCCTTTTATAACGCTTAAAATACTACCACAAATAAATGAAAAATGCAAATATTATGAATAACAATTAAAATAATAAAAGCCCACTTTCAAAGCGAGCTTTAAATTCTTAGATTTGACCCGTACGGGATTTGAACCCATAAATGCATGCGTGAAAGGCATGTGAGTTGACCGTTTCTCCAACGGGCCATATGTTTTGCCTTGATTTAACAAAGCAAGTTAAATTATATAATAAAGTCTATTTTTTGTCAAAATTTTTGAAAATTATAATTAGTTAATAAACTACTTTCTACCTTCTGGTTAATTTCCTATAACGTAATTATATGCATCATCGATTGTTACATCAATAGAAGTATAATTATTAAATAATAGAAAGTTTTTTTCTATATGACGATTATCTCTTATTTGGGAATATTTTATTTCATCCTTATCAAAATCATACTTACCATATCCAAGGTATATCATCTAACATTTAATTTTTCAAAGATGTTATTCCAACAACATATAGACCATCATCACGTAGATATGAAAAATTAGTAAGACCGCAAATAACACATAAAATTTTAGGTTTTTTACCGCCTTTTTCCTCAATTTTTTTACTAATCCTTATTAAGTTTTTAGCAGCATCATCAATTTGGTTTGCTCCAAGTTTTATCTCAATAGCACACCAATTTCCATCTCCTAGTTCTAATACCGCATCTATTTCATTGTTTTCATAATCTTGATAATGAAAGAGATTATAATCATTAGCCATCGCGTAAATTCTAAGATCTCTTAGACATAATGACTCAAACATAAAGACAAATGTCTTTAAATCATCAATTAACATATCAGGTGTAATATTTAAAACCCCACACGCTAATGATGGATCTACAAAGTGTCTTTTTCTTGATTGCTTAATTCTAATTTTAGATTTAATATTTTCTGAATATGGATAAATATCATCTAAAATAAATAATCTATTAAATAAATTTAGGTAGTTATTAACAGTATCTATATCAACCGATTCATTAGCATTTTCTTTTATATCATTAAGTATCTTATTATTAGATACCGTAGTTGATTCATTCCTAGCAAGAGATTTTAGTAGTAATTCCATTTTATGAACATTATATGATTTATTCTCTACAACAAATATATCATTTTTTAAAATTGAACTAATGTATTTTCTAGGTATTATTTTTATATCATCCAAATTAACATCCACATTATCAGGCCAGCCGCCTCTTACTATAAATTGTGCAAGTTCCATCAATGATGTATTATTAGATGACTTATTACTAAATTTGTTATTGCATAAATCCCAAAGTGAAGCACTGCCATCTGAAAAACCAGCCTCATATAAGCTCATAGGAAGCATTTTTAATGTAGCAATCCGACCTATTCCGCTATGTAGGATTCCTTTATGATTGGGTGTAGAAGAACCAGTAAGAATAAATTGACCTTTCTGTTTTTTAAAATCAACCTTATATCTTATAGCATCCCATAATGCTGGTATTTCTTGCCATTCATCAATTAGCCTTGGATATGTTCCGTCTAAAGCAATATCATAATCAAGTTTGGCAAGTTCTCTATTTTGAAAGTTTTTGCTAGGATCTCCTAACATGATATGACTATTTGAATGATATAAGGATGTCCATGTTTTGCCACACCACTTAGGACCTTCTATACAGACTGCGCCAAATATAGTTAAATATTTTTTTAATGTTTCATCAATAATTCGATTTTTATATTTACTCTTATCTAGCATATATTTCATACCCTTACAATCTAATTATAATACATTCCTATAAATTTGGAGATTTCATTCCTATACTTTTTGTATTTTCATTCCCATAAATTTGTAAACTTATCTAACGTAAAGTATAAACAAGGCACACTCTACTACCATATTCTTTGGGTAAATTAAATTCTATTTTTTTCTTTAAATTAAATTTTTTAGATTTAACTTCTTTTAATTCATCCTGATAATTTAATCCTTTATAAAGAATAACTTTTGAATTATTATCTACGAGATTAACCGAGTACTTTAACAGATTATCAATACTAGATACAGCTCTTGCGGTGATATAGTCAAATTTATTATTGCTTATTTTATAATAATCTTCCGCTCTACCAGTATATACCATCGCATTTTCTAATTTAAGATATCTTATAAGATTATCTAAAAAGACTGCTTTTTTATTTATCGACTCACATAAAACAACTTTTAATAAAGGATTAAAAATTGCAAGAACAACCCCTGGAAAACCTGCACCACTTCCAATATCAAATAAATTCTTATTATCTAATGTTATATTTTTAAAAGGAATTAGGCTATCTAGGAAATGCTTATAATAAACATCTTCTTCACCTGTTATCCTAGTTAAATTTATTTTTTTATTATAATCAATTAAAAATAGATAATAATCATTTAACTTTTTTAATTTATCATCTAAATTATCAATTTTATTAAAATTATCTAAAAGATATTTTTTAAATTCTTCAATCATTTTTAATAACTCCTTTTATAGCCTTTAGATAAATCATTAAAATTGATATGTCACTTGGATTTACTCCAAGTATTCTTGAAGCCTGACCTAGTGTTTCTGGTTTTATTTTTTCAAGCTTTTCTCTTGCTTCAAAGGCAAGATTTTTAACTTTTTTATAATCAAAATTTACTCCAAGATATAAATTTTCTAATGCTTTCATTTTACTAATTTGCTCTTCTTCTTTTTTAATATAGCCATCATATTTCAAATCAATTATAACTTCATTTAATACCTCATCAGAATAATCAAGATTTATTATTTTTTTAATATTTTCTAAATTTATCTCGGGTCTTTTAATGAATTCATCAAGGCTTATCTTATTATTTATTTTAGATAAGTTATTATTTAATAAAACACCATTTATCTCTTTGGGATAAAGATATGTATTTTTAAAATATTCTTTAGCACTTTTTATATCATCTAAAACTTTTAAAAACTCATTTTCTTTTTTCTTATCGATTAAATTATATCTAATGGCATAAGGGCGAAGTCTAAATATGGCATTATCATCTCTAAGAATTAGTCTATACTCAGCACGAGATGTAAGCATGCGGTATGGCTCTTTAGCACCTTTTGTAATTAAATCATCTATTAAAACCCCAATATATGATTCATACCTTTTTAAAATTAAAGGTTCTTTGTTTTTTAGCTTTAATCCCAGATTTATCCCTGCGATTATCCCTTGAGCTGTTGCTTCTTCATATCCACTAGTACCATTTATCTGACCCGCACAAAAAAGATTATCTATTTTTTTAGTTTCAAGTGATGCTTTTAATTCAATCGGATTTATTCCATCATATTCAATAGCATATCCATATCTTTTAATTTTGGCATTTTCAAACCCAGGAATACTTCTTACAAACTTTTTTTGCACATCCCTTGGCATACTAGATGATAGTCCTTGCGGATATGTTAGGCTAAATTCTTTATCTTCTGGTTCTAAAAATATTTGATGCGTATCTTTTTCTTTAAAGCGCATAATCTTATCTTCAATACTAGGACAATATCTTGGACCAACACCTTCAATCTTACCTGAGTATATTGGAGATTTACTAATATTAGATACTATTACATCCTTAGTATTTAAGGTAGTTTTTGTAATATAACAATTAACTGGTTTAAAATTATCATCTTTTAAATTCTTATTATCATATGAAAAAAATAAATTTTTATTATCACTTTCTTGCATAACCGATTTTGTAAAGTCGATGGTTTTTGAGATAATTCTTGGAGGGGTTCCTGTTTTTAGTCTTGTTATCTCAAAGCCATATTTTTTTAAGTTATTGCTTAAATTATGATTAGTTTTATCTCCATCAGGTCCAAAATTTTGAACCTCACTTCCAATTAGGATATGACTTTTTAAATATGTGCCTGTTGTTATGACTACTCCACTAGAGTAGTATTTATCATTATTTTCTAAAACTACCCCACATACTTTATTATTATCTATTATTAGATCATCTACAACGCCTTCTATAATATCGAGATTTTTATTCTTTGAAAGTAGTTTAAGCATATTCTTAGGATATTCCATTTTATCTATCTGCATTCTTAAAGCCCAAACTGCAGGTCCTTTTGATTCATTTAATACTCTTTTTTGAATGCAAGTCATATCAGAGCATACCCCAATTAGCCCACCTAGGGCATCTACTTCTTTAATTAAAATCCCCTTAGCAGGTCCTCCCATTGCAGGATTGCATGGTAAAGAGGCAATCTTATTTTTATCGATTGTAATTAAAAGTGTTTTAAAATTTTGCTTGCAAAGTATATTAGCAGCCTCAGATCCAGCATGTCCTGCGCCAACAATAATTGCATCGTATTTATTATTCATAGCATTTATTATACTTTAAAAATAAAAAAACGAGATTAACTCGTTTTTTTATTATCATCAATTTTATTTAATTCTTCGCTTGCAAGATTGCTTTTTAACTGATTATACTCTTCCATTGATTTAGATAACTCATTTAATCTTTCTGTGCCTAGTGCATTCTCAATTCCTTTTTCCATCTCTTCTGAGTATTTAGTAACTTTAAACTTAATAAATTTATTTATTGAAATGCTTGTAGAAAATACAAGAGCCATTAAACTTGCGATAAGATATATAGAACCTGATTGATCTCCTGCTGCTTTAAGTTTGTTATTAAGCGCAAGAATTACGCTAACTGCAACAATTAAAATTATTGAAATAGGTATCATCACAAAAAAGAGTGAGCATCTTTGAAGTTTTGTAACTTTTTCTACAAAGTTTATTCTAATTTCATTTAATTCCTTTTCAAAGTACAACTTATTCATTTTATACTCATAGGCACTTTTATCAACTAATACCCTATACTCATCATTGCTGCTTGTAAAAATTGAGGTAACTTGATTTTTTAAAATATTATTTTTTTCACTTTCAGTTGAAAGATAAATCTTATAATTTTTACCTTTAATATTTTGAATAATATCAGGCTCACGATTTAGTTTTTGGAAAACTTTATAATTAACTTTCATACATACTCCTTTTAAAATTTTAATTAAGCATCGCTACCCACAATAAAAAGATTGCTTATGGCTGCTCCCGTCAAGGCCTGACCAGGTTCACAGTTTTTACTTGAATAGCGATGCTTAATTAAAACTTTCTTATTTTTTTAAAAAAGTCAGTAACAATATCTGATGCTTCTTTATTTTCTATATATACTACATCTGGCCTTATTTTAGGATTTGTTTTTTCATAGTAGTTTAAAGGTCCATTTAAAAAACCTTTTTTATAATCTTTAGCAAGATATATTATTTTTTTTATTCTTGCCTCTAATATTGCAAAATAGCACATCGGACATGGTTCTAGTGTTGTTATGATTGTATAATCATTTAAATAGCATGATTTTAATTTTTTGCTAAGTTTATTTATTGCAATAATCTCAGCATGTCCCGTGGGACTATGTTTTTTTTCTTTATTATTTTTAGAAATAGATAATAATTTATTTTTATCATCAATTATAAAAGAGGCAATTGGAATATCTAATTTATTATTTTTTTTAGCAAAGCAAACTAATTTGTTTATTAGATTATCCATAATTTTTAAAAAACGTGATAATTATTTATCACGTTTTGTAGTTGTTGATGCAGTTGTTTTTTTCTCTGCTGCTGGTTTTTTCGCAGCCTCTTTTTTAGGTGCTGACTTTTTAGTAGTATCTAAAACTTTAGAAGTTTTTTTAGGAGTTTCTTCTTCTCTTTGTTTTTCTCTTTCTTCTTTAGCTTTAGTTCTTTTTACCATTTCTTTTTTAGCTTTTTCACCAGCTTGGAATTTTTTGTTGAACATCTCAACTCTTCCAGTTGCTTGCGCTTGGCTTTGGGCACCTGTGTAGAATTGATGGCAATTATAGCATGTATCAACTTTAATATCGTCCTTAGTTGAACCAACCTTAAAAGTATTACCGCATGTTGAGCATGTAACAGTCGCTGTATGATATTCTGGTTGAATTTTTTTATTCATTTTATAACACTCCTTATAGACTTAATAAACTATATAAATTATAACAAAAATAACTTAAAATACTTAAATTATTTCTTATTAACAAAATAAATACAGGCCCAGCTGGATTTGAACCAACGAGTGACAGAGTCAAAGTCTGTTGCCTTACCGCTTGGCTATGGGCCTATGTCTTGCTATTGGCGGCCTATGGGAGTTGAACCCATGCGTGCCAGAGCCACAATCTGGTGCGTTAACCACTTCGCCAAGACCGCCATATATAAACTAGCAAAATGTATTATATCATAAAGTATTATTTTTTACATATTTAAAGACAAATTATGCCTTATTATATTATTTTTTCATTTATTATACTTTACAAAAAGGGGCGTTTTTGTTATTATATTTAGCATAGGTTGTGATAAAAATGAAAAAAAATTTAATAATGAGAATACTAGGATATATCCTTTATTCTGTCCTTGCAATTTTTATAACTGTTCAAATCGGAGTTAAAACAGTTGAAGGTAGAAAAGGTAAATATCAGTATAAATATGCTAACCAGTGGTATAAAAAAGCAGGAGTTGAAACTCCTACTCCAACTGTTGATGAAATTAAAAAATCTGAGGGGTATCATGCAAGATATCTTCTTGAAATAATTTCTTTACGTGGTGGAATTTTAAATACAGTTTCAATTAAAAGATATTCAGTAAAAGAATCTGATTATACAAAAAATGGTAAAAAGCCAGATAATATCCTAACATTTGATTTAGCAATTTATCAATTTGTAATTCCAGGAAAATATCCAAGACACGGATTTACTGCATACTTTGAATCTTTCAAACACGGCGTTAAGCAAGAAGATGGTACATATAAATATACCGATTTAACATTCCGTGGCAAAGGTAAAGATGAGAAAGACATATTTGATAAAAAATTTGATGCAAGAGCTAATTTTAAACGTCATATCTTTAAAATGCATCTAGGATTTGCTAAACCATATCCAACACTTTTAACTGATACTAAAGCAAAAGAAAAAAATAAAACTAATATTGTAGATTTTATTATAAATCCAGCAACTCCTTTTTATCTTGAAGATATTACAACACTTGCTAAAAAAGGAAAAACTCCAAGCGAGAATGTTTACTCAGAAATCGAAAATATTAAAATCACTTATGTAGATACTGATAAAACAGAAGACGAAGATATTAAAAATGCTAATTTAATTGATCTTGTAACTATTTCAAAAGGTGATGATAAAACCTTTTCTAAATCAATCGTTAAGTTTAATGATCTAGACCTTTCATATAATGCATATAAAGTATCTGATGAAGATATTAAAAATGCTGAGGTAGTATCTAAATCAACTGGTAGTGAGGAAAACCCTATTCTGCCAAAAGATGGTGCTGTTAAACACTTTGTTAAACTTAATTTAAATAAATGCCTAAATGAATTTAATACAATTCCAGCTATTACAATAACAATTGTTATTTTGCTTGTTCTAACTGCAACTTACTTTTTATTTGTGCATAAAGTTGTAATGAAGAAAGTAAAAGAATCTCGTGAGGCTAAAAAAGCCGAAAAAGAAGAAAAGCCAGAAGATATTCAAGATGCTGATTTTACAGAATTAAAAGATGAAAACGAACAACTTCCAGAATCTACTGAAAATTGTGAGCCATCTGAAGATAGTGAAAAAGAAGCTGAAAAAAGCGATGAGGAAAAAGTAGAAGAAGTTAAATAATTAAAAAGAAAGGCTTTTTGCCTTTCTTTTATAAAGGGGTATAGTGTCAACGGTAGCACGTAAGTCTCCAAAACTTCAAGAGTGGGTTCGAATCCTACTACCCCTGCCATAAAATTATAAGTCCGCAAGTCGGACTTTTTTTAATTGTCATAGATAAGAATAATCTTTAAAAGAAGTATAATTAAATAGAAAGAAGGAATAAAATGGAAAATAAATTGCAAGGAGTTGAAAAAACTTTATTTATACCTTTATATGCTAGGATATACGCATCTAAAAAATTTAAAGAATATTTTTATGATGAAACAGCTATTTCCCTAGAGAATAAATTTGATTTTACTGATGTAAAAAATAATTCTAGTGAGTATCAAATAATGGCTAATGTTGCAAGAGCATACATCTTTAATGATACTATTTGTGAATTTATTAAAAATAATCCTAAATGCAATTTAGTCTATCTTGGAATAGGTCTTGATACCTCAATTTCTAAATATAAAGATATTAAAGATATAACATGCTATGGGATTGATTTTTCTGATGTTATTAGTTTAAGGGAGAAAATATTTAATAAAGAAAATTTAACTACATCTAATATATTTGATACATCATGGTTTAATAAAATCAAAGATAAAAATATCCCTACTCTTTTTTTAGTATCCGGTGTATTCCAATACTACGAAATAGAAGAAATTAAAAACCTTATTAAAAAGTTAAAAGATAATTTTAAACTTGGTGAGATATTATTTGATGCCACTGATAAATATGGAATTAAGTATGCTAACAAATATGTTAAAAAAACAGGCAATAATGCCATGCTTAAATTCTATGTTGAAACAGGAGATAAATTTGCTAGTGACACTAATACAAATCTTCTTAATTGGAGATGCTTTTTTACCGAGGCAAGAAAAATATTAAAAACAAAGCTTAAATTTATCACAAGGTTATACATGAAAGTTGTCGATAAGAAAAAGCGTGCTACTGTTTTACATCTTAGATTAAATTAAAATATAAAACTTGATAAGTAATTTTTTCATAATTAAATATTATGTAATATAGCCGATCCACCCCAAAAAATAATTTTGTGTATATGTTAAGACAAAAAAATACTTTAATCAGAATGTATCCAGACTATTAAATAAATTCAATTTTACCTGTTTTCATATTTACTACTGCATAAGGATTCAAACTATATTTTTCAATAAAATTAGTTATAATTGAAAATCTAGGTCTCCTATTAGCTTTTTGTTGATCTATAAATTTTTGAGAACCATTTACATGTAACTCATACAAATGATCAATAGGTATTCTGTATAAATACAATAAATCCACACTTTGATCAAGTCTAGCAAATTCAAGTATTTCGAATTCACTAGAAGGACCAAAGCTAGTCAAATCCGAATTAAAGTTCGAAGTTCCTTTAATTTGAACTTTTTTCATATCACTAGTAAATGCATCTTCAGAACCTTTACCAAGACTATGGAAATAATCATTCACATAGCAGACTATAAACTCTGTAAAAACCTCATGAAAATTTACTCCTCTAGTATATAAATGTTTAATTCGTTTATTCAATTCTTTCCAAAGAGGATAAAGTTCAATTACTTCTTCATACTTTAATTGAGTTATTTTTTTCATTACAAATCCTTTCTAAATTGTAGATATTATAACAAAATAATAACGAATTAAAACAATATCAATTTAAAGCAGCATGCTGCTTTTAAAAAAATTATATTCGTGCTATAATATAACAAACACAAACAATTTTTGATAAGGAATGATTAAAATGTATAAAATTGCAAGTCTATTTTCAGGCGTTGGGGGTATTGATTTAGGTTTTGAAATGACAGGAAAATTCAAAACAATTTGGGCCAATGAGTTTGATGAAAATGCAAGATTAACTTACGTAGAGAATTTTTCTACTGTCTTGAATAAAAAAGATATCAGAGAAGTTAAAGACACTGAAGTCCCTGATATAGATATTTTAACATCTGGTTTTCCATGTACATCATTTAGCATTGCTGGTTATAGGAAAGGTTTTGAGGATGAAAATACAGGAGATTTATTCTTTGAAACCCTAAGATTAATCGTTTCTAAAAAACCAAAAGTTATTTTCTTAGAAAATGTAAAAAATTTGATTAGTCACGATGAAGGAAAAACTTTTCGAATTATAAAAAATTCTTTAGAAGAAAATGGTTACAAAATAAAATATCAAGTATTAAATGCAAAAGACTACGGGAATATACCCCAAAATAGAGAACGCATATACATCGTCGGATTCAAGGATGAACAAACATATCAAAACTTTGAATTTCCATTTCCGATAAAACTATCAAAAACAATAAAAGACATGTTTGAAGACAATGTAAACGAATCTAGTTTTTTTTATACGAAAGAAAAAAATTCTTTTTATGAATTACTAGAAAAAGATATTACTAAAATGGATACTATATATCAATGGCGTAGAAAATATGTTAGAGAAAATAAAAGCAATGTTTGTCCAACGCTTACTGCCAATATGGGAACAGGAGGTCATAATGTTCCAATAATAAAAACAGAAAATGGCATTAGGAAATTAACTCCAAGAGAATGCTTTAATTTTCAAGGTTTTCCTAAAAACTTCAAATTACCCAAAATAGCAAATTCTCATCTTTATAAACAAGCAGGAAATTCTGTGGTTGTTCCAGTAATAAAAAGAATTGCCGAAAATATTTTAATAGCATTAGAAAATAAAAATAATTCTTTAGAATCTAGAGTAATGAAATATCTAAATAAAAATAATATTACAACCTACTCAGAGTTTTTGGATTTAATTAACAATCAGAAATAATTTATTATGGTTTTGAATTTTTTAGACTGGGGATAATTTTATTTTCAAAAATAAATGATAAAATCTTTTTATATGACATTTTATAATGGCATATTTGATATAATAAATTAGTAAATAAGTTAAAGGTGATAATTGTGCATATATTAAATATAAAAGATCTTCACGCCAAAGTAGGAGATAAAGAAATACTTAAAGGAATTAGCCTTGAGATAAAAACTGGTGAGGTTCATGCTCTAATGGGGCTAAATGGTTCTGGTAAATCTACGCTTTCTAATGTTATAATGGGAAACCCAATTTATAAAATTACCAAAGGTGATATTTTATTTGATGGAAAAAGCATTAAAAATATGTCAGTTGATCAAAGGTCAAGACTTGGCATTTTTTTAGCTATGCAATATCCTGCTGAGATTAAAGGAGTTTTAAATTCTGATTTTTTAAAAGCAGCTATAAACTCAAGACTGCCTGAACCTATTAACTTATATGATTTTATTATGAAGTATGAAAACACCTCTAAGGAAGTTGGAATATCTGAGGATTTAGCCTCAAGATATTTAAACTATGGCTATAGTGGTGGCGAGAAAAAAAGAAACGAGATACTTCAGTTAAAACTTTTAAATCCACATTTTTCACTAATTGATGAAATAGACTCAGGTCTTGATGTAGATGCTCTTAGGACAATTGGTGAGAATTTAAATGATAAATCAAAAGAGATGGGTACTTTAATTATTACTCACTACCAAAGAATTTTTGAATATATAAAACCAACTCATGTTCATGTTTTAAAAAACGGAAAAATTGTTGCTAATGGTGGATATGAGATAATTGAAAAAATTGATAAAGATGGGTATAACTGGATAAATGAAAAATAAGTGTTGTACTATTTTAGAAATTAAAAATAATATTGATATTTTATTAGATAACTTAGAATCTGATAATACCTTTTTTAATATTCAAAATTCATTATCTAGTATAACTATTAAAAATAATAATACCACAAGTAAAAGTATCTACCTTTTATTTTTAGATGACAGTTATAAAACTATAAAAATAAATGGTAGTATCAAGAATATGGCTAATTTAAATTTATATACTATTTTTATATCTAGCAAAATAAAAGTTGATCTTGATATTAACTTATTAGATGATAATTCTAAAATCACTCACAAGTCTCTTTTAATTTCAAAAGATAAAACTAGTCAAGTTATAAATTTAAATTTTGAAAATACTAATGGTAAAAATAGTATTTCCCAAGATATTTTTGCAATATCAAAAGGAAAGGGAAAAGCAATAGTTAACTGCAGCGGTAAAATTTTAAAAGAGGCTGCAAAAGCCGAAAATACTCAAAATCTAAAAGGTATTAACCTTGATGATTCATCAATTCATTTAAATCCTATTCTTTTAATTGATAACTACGATGTAAAAGCATCCCACTCAGCATCGGTTGGTTCTTTTAGTGATAGCGATCTTTTTTATCTTGAAAGTCGTGGGATAAATAAATTTATGGCAAAGCTTTTACTTTTAAAAGGATATATTGAGCCTTTCATAAGTAATTTGAAAAATGATGAGATTAAAAAAATAATAAACAAAGAGATTGAAAAAATATATGAAGTTAAAAAATAAATTCCCATATTTTAAAAAAAATAAAAAAGATATCTATCTTGATAGCGCAGCATCATCTTTAAAATTAGATAATGCCATAAATGAAAATAAAGCATACCTTGAAAAATATGGAGTAAATATTGACAGAGGTATGTATAAAAGCGCAATTGATGCGACTAATTTATATGAGGCTGCAAGATTAGAAACTGCTAAGTTTATAAACGCTGACAAGTCTGAGATAATCTTTACCTCAGGAACTACTGATTCGCTTAATATTCTTGCAAATAGTATCGCACCAGGTTTAGAAAAAGATGATGAAATTCTTACAACAATTGCTGAGCATAACTCAGCATATCTTCCTTGGTATAATATGATGCAAAAATATAATTTTAAAATTAAACTAATTGAGTTTAATGATGATTTTGAAATAGATTTGAATCTTTTAAGAAAAAGTCTTACTAAAAATACTAAGTACTTTGTAATTGCTATTTCATCAAATGTTTTAGGAAATTTAATAAATTATGATGACATAATTAAAGTATGTCATGAAAATAATACTAAAGTTATTTTAGATGCCGCACAGGCAATTGCGCATATAAAAATAGATGTCAAAAAATCCGATATTGATTTTCTAGCTTTTTCAGCACATAAAATATATTCTACAAACGGTCTAGGAGTGCTATATGGAAAATACGATTTACTCAAAAATATTACTCCATATAAACTTGGTGGAGGTACTATTAGCGGGTATGATGATATTATTCCTCTTTTAAAAAGACCTCCTTATAATTTTGAGGCTGGAACTCCTAATATCTCAGAGGCTATATCACTAAAGGCATCTTTAATGTTTTTAAATAAAATTGGATTTGATAATATTTTAAAAGATGAAAATGAGTTAATTAAATATACATTAGATAATTTTAAAAAATATCCCAAAGTTATACTTTTAAATAAAAATCCTAAGATTCCGATTTTCTCATTTAACATTAAAGGTATTCATCCACATGATGTAGGACACTTTCTAAGTGAGAAAAATATTTGCCTAAGATCTGGTTTTCACTGTGCCGAAAGACTTTTAAAATATCTAAACTGTCAAGGTGGTTGCGTTAGAATATCTTATGGAATTTATACAACAAAAAAAGATATTGATATTTTTTTTAGCGCTCTTTCTGATTGTATTAATTTTTTTAAAGGAGTTGATTTTTAGTGGATATTAAAAACTTATATCGTGAGGTTATCCTAGATCACGCTAATAATTCAAGAAATAAACTAATAAGTCAAAGTGTTGATGATTATATAAAAAAGAGAGGATATAATCCAAGTTGCGGTGATGATATTGTTATGTTTTTAAAACATGATGAAAATAAAATTATAGATATTATCCAGCACTCACAAGGATGCTCAATTTGTACTGCTAGCACATCTGTTTCAACCGTTGAGATAAAAGGTTTAAACTTTGATGATGCAATAATTAAAATAGATGAGTTTTTAAAACTAATTCGTGGTGAGAAATATAGCGATGAAATTTTAAAAGGAGAGGTACTTGCTTTTAGTGGGGTAAAAGACTTTCCTGCAAGAGTTAAATGTGCAAGTCTTTCTTGGATTACTTTAAAAGAGATAATTGAAGATATTAAAAAGGAGTTATAAATGGACAATAATTCTTTTAATAATGATTATAAGTATGGCTTTTCAACCGATACTAAAAATAATATAAAACTAAATAAAGGTCTAACTAGAGATATTGTAAAGGAAATTTCTAAAGCTAAAAATGAGCCTAAGTGGATGCTTAAGCTAAGACTTAAAGCCTATAAAAAATTTATAGAATTAGAAAATCCTAAATGGGGAATTGATTTAAACTTTATAAATTTTAATGACTATACCTATTTTATAAGAGCAACTGATAAAGTAAAAAATAAGTGGGAAAACGTTCCACAAGAGATAAAAAATACTTTTGATAAACTAGGCGTTATTAAAGCAGAACAAGAATTTTTAGCAGGTGTTTCAAGCCAGTTTGAAAGTGAGGTAGTCTATCATAGTAGTCAAGTTGAACTTGAGAAAAAAGGAATAATTTATCTTGACACCGATACAGCATTAAAAAAATTTCCTAATCTTTTAAAAAAATACTTTGCTAAGCTTGTTAGAGAATCTGATAATAAATACGCTGCCTTAAATACTGCTTGCTGGAGTGGTGGATCTTTTATCTACGTTCCTAAAAATGTTACTTTGGAAAAACCTATCCAATCATACTTTAGAATGAACTCTGAGCAATTCGGTCAATTTGAAAGAACTTTAATAATCGTTGATGAAGGATCAAGTATTAACTATGTTGAAGGATGTACTGCCCCTATTTATTCAAAGGATTCTTTGCATGCTGCTGTTGTTGAGGTATATGTTAAAAAGAATGCCTCATTTAGATATACTACTATTCAAAACTGGTCTAGTAATATTTTGAATTTAGTTACAAAAAGAGCAGTAGTTTATGAAAATGGTAATATGCAATGGATTGATGGAAATATGGGAAGTGAGATAAATATGAAATATCCTGCCTGTATATTAAAAGGTGATGGTGCAAAAGGTACAACAATTTCAATTGCGCTTGCTGGAAAAAATCAAATCCAAGATGCTGGAACTAAAATGATTCACCTTGCACCAAATACAAGCTCAACAATTATTTCAAAATCAATCTCACACGATGGTGGAAAGGTAAACTACCGTGGAAAGGTTTATATTGATAAAAAAGCTGTTAACTCAAAAAGTCATGTTGAATGTGACACAATTATTTTAGATGATAAATCTACAAGTGATACTATACCATTTAATATAGTTAATAACTCTAACTCTTTCCTAGAGCATGAGGCAACTGTTTCTAAAATAAATGAGCAACAACTTTTCTATCTTCAAAGCAGAGGCTTATCTAAACAAGATGCTACTGAGATGATTATCATGGGATTTATTGAGCCATTTTCAAAACTGCTTCCAATGGAATATGCTGTTGAATTAAACAGGCTCATTAAACTAGAAATGGAAAATTCTATTGGATAATTGTATAATTTTCTAACTTTAACAATGTAAGCGTTTACACAATTTTTGGAAAAAAAAGTGCTTTGTTGTATAATAAATTTAGTTAAACTAAACGTATAAAGGAGTATTCTAATGGCTACTTTAAAATTTAAAAAAGTAAATAAAATTTATCCTAACGGAGTTCAAGCAGTATTTGATTTTGAACTTGACGTTAAAGATAAGGAATTTATCGTATTTGTAGGACCTTCTGGTTGTGGTAAATCAACTACATTAAGAATGCTTGCTGGTCTTGAAGAAATTACAAGTGGTGAGATATATATAGATGATGTTGTAGTTAATGATGTTCCGCCAAAAGATAGAGATATCGCAATGGTATTCCAAAGCTATGCTCTTTATCCTCATATGTCGGTAAAAGAAAATATGGCATTTGGATTAAAACTTAGAAAAGTGCCAAAGGCTGAAATTGATAAAAAAGTTGAAATGGCTGCAAAAGCCCTTGGTCTTAGCAAATACCTTGATAGAAAACCAAGAGCCTTATCAGGTGGTCAAAGACAACGTGTTGCCCTTGGTAGAGCTATTGTAAGAGATGCTAAGGTATTCTTAATGGATGAGCCTTTATCAAATCTTGATGCTAAATTGAGAGTTCAAACAAGATCTGAACTTATCAAACTTCACCAAAGACTTGAAACAACTACTGTATATGTAACCCATGACCAAGTAGAGGCTATGACAATGGCATCTAGAATTGTTGTTATGAAAGATGGATACATTATGCAAGTTGGAACCCCAAAAGAGATATATGACAATCCAAATTGTGTATTCGTTGGAGGATTTATTGGAACTCCGCCAATGAACTTTATCCGTGGTATTGTTTCTAAAAATGGATATTTTGAAACAGGCGATGAAAAAGATTTAAATAAATTTTATAAAATTAAAATCCCTGCTGGAAAATTAGAACTTATTAAAGCAAACGATATGTTCGATAGAGAAATTATTTTAGGTATTAGACCTGAAGATATTCACGATGATGAAATAGTTCAAAAAACATATCCCGATTCAACTGTTAAAGTTAAAGTGGATGTAGCAGAGCTTTTAGGTGCTCAAACTCATATCTATGCACAGCTTGGTGAATCAACATTCTCAGCATCAGTTGACGCAAGATATGATATTAAAATGGGACAAGAAGTTGTTTTAACATTTGATATGAACAAGTGTCACTTCTTCGACTGTGAAAGTGAAAAAGTTTTAACTCTTGATGGAAATATTAAAGAGTTAAATAAAGTTAAAAAACAAATTGAACTTGAAAAAGAAGCTAAACTTGCACTTGAAAGACAAGAAGAGGAAAGATTAAAAGAAACTGATCCTATTGCTTATCAAAAGCTAATGATTCAAAAAGAACGTGATGCTAAAAAGGCTGAAAAAGAAGCTAAGAGAAAAGAAAAAGAACCAAAAGAGAAAAAAGGTCTTATTCGCAGTCTTATTGACTTTTTCAAAGAAGTATATAAATACAATAAAGAAAAGAAAGAAGCTAGAATCAGATCTCACAGAGACGATGTATTTGGCGTTTTAGATCAAGTTGATTTTAATAATAATGAACATAAAAACTATATTATTGAGGTAACTAATAAAAAGATATTTAAAACAAATGATATAGAAAAATTAGAAAATCTTCCCGAAGAGGCTTTACTTAAAAAACTTGAAAAGTTCTTACTTAATACAAAACTTCATCATTTAGAATTTGATAAAGAATTTTGTAAGAACTACTTTGTAGAAAAAATTAAGAAAGGTCCTGGTACAAGAAATTTTAACGACTATCCATCTGAAATTTTGACAATATCTAAATTTGAAATGGGAGAGTATCTACTTAATGATATTCAAAATACCGATGAAACTAATGAATAATAAGAAAGGTGAATAAAATGAAAATTAGAAAATTATTTTTATTTTTACTTGTTCCGCTATTTATCTTTACCCTTGTAGGTTGCGGAAATAATCCAAAGGGTGCAATTGATGAGAACAAACTTCGTCAAGCAAATGAAAACCAAAGAAAAGAGTTTATCGATGAGTATAACAAAGATAAATTAGATAAGAAAACTATTTTTGATATGAAAGGAGTACTTAAATTAACTACTCCTAAAGCTAATGTTAATGTTGATTTTGAAGGAATTACAGATAATGACTTAAATTCTCAATTTAAATTTAGTTTAACTGGAAAAGATAGCACTAATTTTGAAATAGAAAGTAATATAACTTTAACAAAACAAGGAAAAGATAAAGTTTTTGTATCAGCAACATCAAGACAAAAAGATGGTACATATTATGAATTCTATCGTAAAATTAAAAATCCTGGAAACAATTTACTGCCAAATCCTGGTGATGTATTAAATGAATTAGGTAAAACTAATTTTGCAGAATTAGTTAAACAATTAGGAAATGCTATTGAGTTTTTAAAAGATGATAATAATCCTAATATTACATACATAAAACTTAAATACGAAGCTTTAAATAAACTAGCAGGCGGAAAAGCCTCAGGAATTGATCCTAATTCATATGCAATAATTGGTATTAAAAAAACAGATAATAATCAATTCCATTTTTCAAGCGCTATGATTAAAATGACAATGACAATGAAAGATTCAGGCATTAAAATGGAAGTTAATTATGAAATTAAAGAAACAACTAAAAAAGTTCCAACAATTTCTGAATCTGAACAAAAATCTTATAGTGAAATAAATTCATTTATGGATTTTTACAATAAACTTCCTTTTAAATTATTAGGATAATATATTAAATGCACCATAATGGTGCATTTTTTTATAGCCTTAAATTTATCCAACTGACCAAAAATGAATTTTTCTTATTTTTGGTCAGTGGTGTTATAATATGTGTAGGTGAAAATATGAGACTTATTCAAAGAGAAAAATATTTAAATAAACTTATCAATGTCAAAAATACTCCCGATATTAAAATTATCTCAGGATCTAGAAGATCAGGGAAATCAAAACTTTTACAAGCATATATGAAATGGCTTTTTGAAAATGATAAAAATGCTAATATCATTTGGATAAATTTACAAGAGGCTGAAAACGAGATATATCTGGACTATCATAAACTTCATGAACATATTATAAATTCATATATAGAGAATAAAAATAATTATTTATTAGTTGATGAAGTACAGCTTTGTCCTAATTTTGAATTGGCAATAAATAGCATCCACGCTAAAGAAATTTTTGATATTTACCTAACAGGTTCAAATGCATTTTTATTAAGTAGTGATTTAGCAACTCTTTTTACTGGCAGAACTTTTACAATTGAAGTTTTCCCATTTTCATTTGAAGAATTTATTAAGTACTATGGATATAGTAATGTAAATGAAGCATTTGATTTATATGTAAAAGAAGGGGGATTTGCTGGATCTTATTTGTATAGTGATATAAACGATAAGTACTCCTACATAAAAAAAGATGTTTTTAATACAATCGTAGTGCGTGATATTGCAAGCAAATATAAAATTAAAAATTCCATTTTATTTGAAAATTTAACTAATTTTCTAATAGATAATATATCTAATCTTACATCAGTTAGAAATATAGAAAATTATCTAAGTAGCAATTTAAAATCCGTGAGTCATAATACTATCTCAAATTATATAAATTACCTATCAAGAGCCTTTATTTTCTATGAGGCCAAAAGATATGATATTAAAGGCAAAAAATATTTGAGCACTGAACGAAAATACTATCTTTGCGATCATGGTATGAAATACGCTATACTAGGAACAAGAAACGAAGACTTAGGAAGAGTTTATGAAAATATCGTATTTATTGAACTTTTGCGAAGAGGCTATGATGTTTATATTGGTAAATTCTACGAAAAAGAAATTGACTTTATCGCAGTTAAGCAAAGTGAAAAAATCTATATCCAGGTTTCATTAAATATAGCTGATAAAAAAACACTTAATAGAGAAATATCATCTCTTCTTAAAATAAATGATAACTTTCCTAAGATTATAATTTCAAGAACTAATCATGACGAATATACAATTGATGGAATAAAAGTTGTAGATATTGCAGACTGGCTTTTACGATAAAATAAATATAATAAAAAAAAAATGCACCGATTGGTGCATTTTTTAATAATCATATTTTAGCCAGTACGGGGTTCGAACCCGTGTATGTATGCGTGAGAGGCATATGAGTTAACCGCTTCTCCAACTGGCCAATTGTCTAAAACAACATGCCTATATTAGCAAATTATAGTTTTTTTGTCAATTTATTTTATTTTTAAATTTACTTTTTGCCATCTATTCATTGCTTTAATATTAACATCTAGTTCATATTCAGACTTTAATTCTCCAGGAAGCGATACTATGAATTCATCATATTCAACACTTTCATTAAGAGTTGTGCTAGCACTTGGATTTAAAAAATTCACTGACTTAATATATCCTTTTTTAAATCTAATTTTAAAAGTATTTCCATTTTTATTTTCACTAACAGTGATTTTTTTCTCATATAAATATGAATCCAGTTTAGAAAGTGTATTGCTATTAGACTTGCTAATTGAGATTTCTTTTTCTATAAGTTTAACTGTTTCTTTTTCAAGTTTTTCAACAATTTTGTTTATCTCATCAATATTTGTTTGATTATTTACTTGATCTACTATAACCTTATTGAAATCATCTTTTAGACTTCCATCAAGATTTAACTTCTTACCTTCAAGGTTAGTCTTAGCAAGTAAGAAGTATAAAAATCTAACTTCTAAATCATTTTTATCTGACTCAGGAATTGAAGGATTCTCACCTTTAATCTCAGATAATATCGCCTTTAGCGCTGTTTCAAATTTACTTGGCTTTTCAGCAGGTTTTGTATTTTTGCAAAGTTCAATATATGTTGTAATTTCTGAAATTTTTGCTTTATATTTTTCTTTTATCTCAGGTGTTGCTTTACTGTTAAATTCATCAAGAAGTGCTTTTAAATTACTTGTGTTATATCTTGCAAGTAAATAAATTTTACCAAGCTCAATTACTTTTTTATTTATTTCATTGTAATCATTTTCACTATTTGCATCAATTTTGCTAATTAGATTTCTAATCTCAGCATAAAGACTTGTAAGTTTATCACTCATTTTCTTCTTGCTTTCATCTGTGATTTCACTATCTAATTTATAATCTTTTACAAATTGCTCTTGGCTTTTATATTTAACTTCTAAATCATTAAATTTTAAAATCTTAGTAATTAGTTTTTTAGCATCTTTTATTGATTTTTTAACTTCATTTTCACTAACAGTAGTGCTGTTTATTTGCTCTTTAATTTTGTTAAGTAATTCATTAACAGAGTTAATAATTTCATCTGGAAGAATACTTTGGTTTGCCCCAAATACTTTATTTAATTCATTTCTGTGATAAATTAAATCTTTTTTATCAGGCTCATCTTGATTAAATCCTTTGACAGCATTTAAAATATCAACATATAATCTTGCTTCTTCATCGTGAGTATTGCTTCCAAATGCTGGCGATCTTGAAACAAGTTTGGTTATATAATATTCTTTTTTTATATCAATATCAAAACTTACCTCAGTTGGATAATTATAAGTATATGTTTGTCCCGCATATTCAATAGTTGTATTTTTACTTGATATAACATTTACACTTGTTCCATCAGGAAAACTTATATCAGATATTACACCATTAGCCTTACCGTTTATTACACCAGTTGGTTGTAATCTTAAATAAAGTGTAACTTTATTACCACTAACAACCATTCTAGCACGATTATTTAAAGCCTCATCAGCATGTGATAATTCAGCACTTGCATCATTTTTTCTAAATGATACATTAACTGTGTACTCACCATCTTCTAAATCAATATCTTTTTTAAACTCATATATAGATTCTATATTATTTAACTTATCTGTCAATTCTGGAAATTTATCGGCTTTATTTTCGTCAAGAGAAACCTTAACATCATTTAAAATAATTTCAGCTTTAGCGATTGATAATTCAGAGTATTTATTAGATGCTTTTTTATTGTTAAAATCATCTAATTTTAATTGATAAAGATTTTTTAAATCTAAATAATTCTTACATTTTGCAGCTTCAATTTTAAATATCTCAACTAATCTATTAAGATATTCTTGTGATGATGCATTTTCATTTTCTATAACTTGTTTTAACTCATTATATTTTTGTATGTATGTCTCATTGACTAAACTAGGAAGTACAGTATAAGCATCTTTATGAAGCTTAATTGCTTCTTTTGCTATATCATAGTTAATTTGTTTTTGCTTTAAAATAACAAGAATGTTATTCAATTTTCGAGTGTACTCATCAATTTTATCTTGTTTATTGTTATCAAATATATCCTTTGCCTCATTTAAAATTTGCTCAAACTCAGCCACAGAATCATCAGTATAGTTATTAGTTGCTTTAAGCTCATTAAACTTATTAAGTTTTTCATTGTATACTTTTAAAAACTCAAGTAGTTTATTTATCTCAGCAATCTTATCATTTAACTTTTTAGTTAAATCATTTAGTCCATCTTGAGTTGTAGCAGGATTATTTAATGCATCTGAAAGATTAGTCTTTGCAAGATTAGCACTAGTTTTTAGCGAATTAGGAATATTAGTTAAATCTAATTTATCAAATTCAGAAATTGCTTTTTCTGCATCTTTTTTATTAAGTGACTCATCAATAATTTCTTTAGTATCTAATTTATATTGGAGTTTACAGTCAGTATATGTAAACTTGCTATCGGCAGCAGTATTTGAACCACTCCAGTAAAAATCAATTGATGTTAGAATGTTTTCATCATCATTTTTATTTAATACAAAATGTGCCTTCTTAGGGGATTTAATTTGTTTAGTCTCACTTTGAAACTTCATTTCTAAATCATATTCTTCATCTATTTCAAGATTAGCAGCGCCATTTCTTTTATTTTGGATTTGTTTAATGGCAAATAAAACATTACCATCACTATCAATTATTGGTTTAAAGAAAAAATGTGCAATGATTTTATCATCTTTTTTCTCAAATACTATTTTATTAACGAAGTTTTTATACCAAATAGTTTTAAATAAAGTATTAGCAAAATCATATTTTGTAATATGATTTTTATCTACATCTTTCCATTCAAATTCCATAGAATATTTTTTATTTGATACAGGTGGAGTTGGTGGAGTTAAATCATCATATGGATTTTGCTCATTGATTGGAGTTCCAAAATATGGAGTAAGTTTATTTAAAGCATTAACTAAATCTTTAGCATCTGATACAACATTAACTGGTTTTTTAGTTACTTTATCTTTTTTAATTACATCAAGCAATAACTCTATCTCATTCATTAAAGCAAGGCATGCTTTTCCATTAGCATCATGAAAGTTATAACTTAATGAACTTTTATATTGTTTAGCTTTTTCTAAAAGTCCTTCAAGTGGCTTATAATTTGGTTTAACATGGATATTATGAGCTGCCTTATCAATTTTAGTATCAATTTCAAGAAGTTCTACAATAGTCTTACCTTTTAATGTATCTTTAATATTTGTAAGATATTCTTTATATTTTGTTAAAGATTCAGCAGTAAATTTAAAGTGATTATAGATTGCATTTTTTTCAAATCTAATATCATCTTTAAAAATCATTGCCTTTTTAACAATCATTTCTTTTAAAGTATTTCTATACTCATTCTCATAAATTACTCTTGCATCTTTTTGAATTTCTTTTAAATTAGTTGTGTCGTACGAAAAATCAAGTGCATGATTTACTAAATTTGTATATGCTTTATTAAATAAAGTATCTTCATCGTCTGTTCTTTCATATTCTAAATTAAATGTTAATGCGCTTGCTCTTTTTCTTAAATTATCTAATCTAGATTTAATATAAGATTCATAATTTACACCTTCAATAAGTTGCTTTTTATCCTCTTCATGAGATACATTATCTCTTACTGCTTTTTCATAGTTTAAATCAACACAAACATTTCTTATCCATTTTTCCTCGCCTAATTCATTTACATATTGAACATCAAAAACAATCTCACTTGCATTAAGTCCAAGTGGAAGAGTTATATCAAATGATGCAGGATTATTTCCATTTGCTTTATTTACATAAAATGTTGGTTTTAATCCATTTACTGGATTTATTTTTATACCTTTAATATCTTTAACTTTATCCTTATTAGCAATAAAATTCATTACTATTCTATTACCAATTATTTTAGCTAAAATATTAGACTTACTAACCTCTCCCCCACCAAGGTCAATTTCTTTGTTAACGCCTGATAAAAGTTCTGTTTCAGTCTTTTTATATTCATCATCTTTTTCATAAACACTATATCCACCAGCATCAATCGGATTTTTTACACCATATAATTTAAATGGTATATAGTAGTGTCCATCATCTAAATTTGTGTTTGTTAGTTTTTTTGCAAATTTTGCTTCATATGTAAGCAGTTCTTTTAACTGAGCTTGTGCCTCATTTAAATTAACGCTTTCAAATAAAATCTTTCTTGCCACAGCTTCCTTAAAAACTGAATACCATGGTGTTTCTTTTACTTGATCAAGTGGAACTTTTCCTAAATCTGTATTAGGATTAAAACTTCCTAAGTTGTAAGTTTGATCACTTGTCATAAAAGATGTTCCTTGGAAACGGCTAATTAAATCATCTCTTTTTAAAAGTTCATCAATTTTCTCTTTATATTTATCAAGTACTGTTTGTGGTGCAGCTTTTACTTTTAATGATAAAAATACTGCACTAAATAATATTGTAAATATAAATAATAACTTTAATGTTATATTTCTAAATTTAATATTCATATATCCTCCTTATATGTTTTTTAATTTTTCATTTAATTCATTTATTAAATCCATACTACTATTTTCTAATAACTTATAATAATAATTTGCTATTAAAATCTTTATCTCATCTAATTTTAAATTATCTAAATTAACCTTATTGATCAATTTTATAAAGCTTTGATAAAGACTAAATGGCTCATCTAAATCAAGTAAATCGCTATCTAAAACGCTAATACCTTTTGATTTAAAATCATAATATGATTTAGAAATCTCATTTTTTAGATTTATAAGCTCATCTAATGAAAGGTTTAAAAGATTCTTCCCTTCAACTTCCTTTATTTTTAGAATTGCCTTTTTAATATCTTCTTTTTCATAATATGTCATATTTTTAAATAACTTATTATTTTTCACAAGCTCTTCCTTATAATCTAAAATAATACTTTTTATCTCATCAATTTCATAATCAGTTGCACTAAACATTTGTCCTTCTTGTCGCTCTTTTTTAAAGTTTTTGATTGCTTTTTGAAGAATTTTAAATCTGTCATTTAATTGATTTTGACCATTAGATAAGTTTTCAACAATATTTCTAGCAGCTCTAATATTATTTTTCAAAAGACCATGATTTATTTGATCGATTAAATACCTTCCTTTATAAACTGTTTTAGGGTCTTCTGCAACTACTGTATTATTTAAAAGCTCTTCCGCTTCACTTATAAGATCAAGTAGTGGTTTTCTTAGTATATCCGCACTAATTGCTAAATTTTTTAAACTATCTGCTAGCTCATCAATTTCTTTTTGTCTATCTGATATCATCTGATAGCTTGGATAAATCGTGTTTACATGTAAACTATCGTAATCTGATTTAATCTTGTTATATTTTTTAACAAGCTCACCAAGACTAGGATTGCTTGAAATTACTGTTTCCGCATAATCAAGTGCTTTATCTAATTTATCAAAATTATTTAATATTCTTAAATAAGTACTCTTAGAGCGATTTCCATTATCATCAAGCCTATAAAGGTATATCTCATCACCAACATTTAAACCAAATGGAACATTAATTATAAACTTATTATTTTTAGTTTTACTTATTGTACTTATTCCATTTGGAAAAATTGCAACGACACTGCCACTAGCCTTTCCGATAATTTGCGTTTGTCCATATTTAAGCGGACCATCAACAATCGGTTTTTCTATTTCTTGGTTATCGCCATTTATTTTGTTTAACCTAAATATCAAATTACCCTTTAAATTACCCGTAGTAGTTTTAACAAAATCAAGTTTATATAAATTTCCACCTTCAGATACAAAGGAATTATCAACTACATAATTAGTTGTATCAACACCTAAAACAAATCCACTTTTAGCAGGATTTGTGCTTTTAAGCATAAAATACACATCTCCTTCAAGTTCTAGATTAAATCTTTGAAGATTTATTTTATTAAGTCTTCCTGGAATAAAATCTATTACATAATCCGTAACATATTCGATTGGTCTTTTATACTCATCATATGAAAATATTGATAATCTTGCTTTTGTATCTTGAAATTCAGAAAGTGTGCTATTTGCAAAAAACACATCTAAACTTTCAATTTTAGTTTTACTTGCTAAATTAAATTTAACTGCTCCCGCTTCATATCCAAAATATCTTTGAGCTGCCATGTTACCAATATGAAGCAAGTTATTTACATCAGGAGATAATTTTGAATTATCATGTTTAGTATTTTCTATTTTTTTATTAAAGTATCTAAGGTTAAAAGTATAATTGTCAGTATTATTTTCAATATTTATAGTTTCCTTTTTAACTTCATAGTTTTCTTTAAAAACTTCAACTTCATAATTTCCTTTTGGAATATCTATTTCAAAATTACCATTATGATGTGAATATACTTCATAATCTGAAATTTCACTTTTGAACAAAATTTTCGCATTTTCCAAATTATTCTCATCCGATTTAACTACCCCACTAAATTTAATAATTTCTTCTTTTAAAAGTTCTATATCAAGCGTCTTATCACTATTTAGATTAAGCTCTGACTCATACTTTTTATAGCCTTTTTTAAATACCTTAATTTTATAAGTTCCCTCACCAAGTGTTATTTGACTAACATTTTTAATTTTTTCAATTAGTACATCATCTTTATAAATTTCAATTCTATAATCATCAACACTTAAATTATCCGCAGTAATATTAAAATTTAATGTGTAAATATTAGTATTTTGCAGTTTTAAAAGGGCTTTTTTAGCATCAATTATTCCATAGCCATATCCCATATTAGGCCATGATGGAAATTCTAAGTCAGTTCTTGCCTTAGTTGTTTTTTTAATTATTTCTTTTAGCTCATCAACAGTTTTACTTCTATCATATGAAGAAAGTAGTGCTACAAGTCCTGTAACATGTGGTGCTGCCATGGATGTTCCGTTTAAATATGCATAACCATCTCCAGGCCATGTCGATCTTATCGCAACTCCAGGAGCTGATACTTCAGGTTTTATAATACTTGTATTAAACCTTGATGGTCCACTGCATGAAAATGGTGCTAGTACTTCATTTTTATCAACTGCCGCAACAGTTAAAGCCTCTGGATAAGATCCTGGTGTTACAACATTACATCTTACATCTTGTGGGTCTTCATATCTTCTATTACCAGCCGCAAAAACTGGAAGTATATCGGCATTAAGCCATGCCTTGAGCATTCCTTGATACCATAGGCTATTATCTCCGCCCCCCCATGAGTTATTTATAACTTTGGGTCTGTTTTCAGGTTTTCCAGTTGGGCTTAACATCCACTGCCCTGCTTTAATAAATACTGAGTTAATACTTTTTAAATTAGGGTTTTTAGTATCAAGGGCTCTAGCTGTTATAAATTTTGCCTTTGGAGCAACCCCTACTTTATTATGTTCTATGCCAGAGCTTGTTACCTCACTTCCTAAAATAGTACCTGCAACATGGGTTCCATGATCCATATCCATTGTATTATTGGGTCTATCATTTTTACCATCTTCTAAAGCATCATAAAAACTACCTTCATAATCCATTGTTTGAGTTAACTCATTATAGCCCTTAAATTTTCTTTTTAATCCTTTATGATTAACATCAACTGCAGTATCAATTATGCCAACTGTAACACCCTCGCCATAAATGTTTTCTTTCCACATCTTATCGGCTTTAACCATTTCTATATTCCACATTGGATCTTTTAAGTTAGACCTTTTAGAAATGCTTTTTCCTGTTGGCTTATTTAAATCTAGTTTTGAATTATCTTCAACTTTTATAATATCAGCTGATTTTATTAAATCTATCATTAGATTTTTTCTAGCTCTTACTCTTAAAGTATTTATAATATAAAATGATTCAAACTTCTCTAAATCTTTATGATTTTTAATTTTCTCAATTATCTCGTTTTGGCTTTTTTGATTTTCTTTTAAATTTGAAAGAAGTTTATTTATCTCAGTTTTTTTAACTTCATTCTTATTTTTAAAGTGAAGCAAAAAATCAAGATATTCATTTTTTGATGTATTATCTATTTTTTCAATAACCTCTTTTGTAAGTTTATTTTTATACTTCCACTTGCTAGCTGAAATATTAAAAGAGATAATACTAACTACTGCTAATATAAAAATAGCTAATAAACTTAATCTCATAGATATTTTCTTCATCTTTTATTCCAATTCCTATCCCAAGCATTTTCTTTATTGGCATTTTTGATTTGTAAATCAGCTTGACTTATTCCGTTAAAAATATTATTCTTAACATCTTTTACATTATCAAACTCATTAAAATCAAACTCACCTTTAATATTGCTTGAACCATTAAAAGCATACTCACCAATTTTATTTATTTTCTTTGTGATTATTTTTTTTAATGTATCTAAATTAGCAGCAAAGTTTTTATTTAATGCATAATTGCTAATTTCAGTAATATCTAAGTTTGTAAAATCACTGTTTTTGCTAATTAAAACAGCCTTTTTATCACTAACTAGCGTGTCATTTAAAATATCAAACTTACCTGCTTTACCAATTTTTTTAATTTCCGTAAGATTAGTATTTTGAATAGCGTTTGTGCTAAATTGTTCAAGATATTCTAAATTAAATGTAATTTTTTCTAAACTCTTAGCATCAGTTATTACACCCTCACCAATATACTTAACGCTTTTGGGAAACTCTATTTCTTTTATATTAACTTTTTTAAAAATACCCACTAAATCTAAAATATGCGTAATAGATGTATCAAACTTGTAGTTAAAATCATTCATTATATATACAAGTTTATATGTATTATTTTCTCTTACTATAAGTTGATTATTTTTTATATCAAGATTAGAATTTACAATTTCAAACTTACTAAGCTTAGGTGTTTTTACAAAAAGGGCATTTTTTATATCTTTTACTTTACTGTTTAAAAAAGTGATCTTTTCTAAACTTTTTAAATCATATCCAATTTTACCTACAGTATTAAAATGATTTAAAAAAGTAATTGCTTTTAAATTATCTGATTGTAAAATGCTATATTCATCAATTTGAGTAATATTAGAAGTAAATACAACTTCCTTTAAAGCATTTGATTTTATACTGCCTTTTTTTACTCTTTTAGCATTTTTAGGAAAATATAAAATTTCTTTTTTTTGACCTTGCTCGGATAAACCTGAAATTGTATTTAAATCACTATCGTATATAAAATCTTTTTCAAGTTCTTCTTGATTTAATTTTTTATACTCTTCAAGATATTTATTAGTTTTTTTACATGCAAAAAGAAATAGTCCAAAAGATAAAAATATTATTAAATAAAATACTTTTTTCATTATCTTTGATCCCAATCAGCTGCGATACTTCCAACTGCTGGAATTGAAACTGTAAGAGCTTTCTCGCCGCTTTTAGGAATTCCTTTGAATAATTGTGAACCTAATTTATCAAAATTCTTTGCTGATAAATCAAGAATACCTTTTAAACTAATACAACCAAGAAATGCTTGGCTCAGAATTTCTTTAATCTCATTTGATATAGCTTTTTTAATATCATCTAACTCTAATGAAATATTTCCGGCAAATGCTGCTTTACCAATCTTTTTAATAGACGATATTCCTTCTAAATTTGTTTTTTTACTTCCTAAAATTAAAGTATCATCTTTTACTAGGGAATTATTAACCACTTTAAAATCAACAGATCCATCCTCAATAGCAATTTCACTTAGGCTGTGAATTGCTGCAAAATCTGGATTTACTTTTTCAATGGATTTAGGAAATGTGATTTTTCTAAGAGAAGCTAAATTTGAGAAAATATAACTTTCAAGAGTTTTCATTTTTGAATTACTTCCAAATGTTATCTCAGTAAAATTATATGTATTTAATCCTCCAGCATGTTGCAATACTTTAGTTGCTGCTTGATCGAATTTTCCATCAAATTTATTAGTTAGTGATAATACATTTGTCTCATTATTAGCTAAAGTAAGTAGTTGATTATTTCTATATTGAATATTTTTTCCATCACGAATAATAAACTCTTCTAAATTTTCATTTTGCATAAATGGATTATTACTTGCCTCTAATTTAGTATTATTAAAATAAACTTTCTTAAGTTTGTTATTTAAATTAACCGCATTAAACTCAATTTTTTTATCTCCTAAAAAATAAATATTTTCAAGAGCATCTAAACCTGTTATAGCAGATGATTCAACTTTTTTAACATCTTCACCAACAATAAGCGATCTTATTTTTGAATTATTTTTCAAAGCATCTTTTTTTAATGTTTCTGCTTTTTCTAAGTATAATACGCCATCTACTTTATCAGGATTTTTCAATCCAACAATAGCATTATTTTCAATTTTTAAATTATCGCCTTTGTCTTTATTTTTTCTAACATAAGCAATTGCCTCATCTAGATTATTTATTATTGTCTTTTTTCTACATCCAATAAATAAAAATCCTGAGATTAAAATAAGTAATGTAAATAATATTTTTTTCATATAATTCCTCCTAAAAAACATTTTTATTTAAACCTATGATATTTTAACATATAATAATTATGTTTACAAAAATTATAAATAATAATTATATACGCGCAAGAATAGTTAATTATTGCACGCATTTATTTACTCCAATTAATGTTCGTTATACAATTATTTGAAGATAAAAATAATAAATAATTAAAAGTAAGATTAGAACTTTTTAAAAATAAAGAAATTAGAAAAGTATGGAGCGAGAAAAAAGAAGAAGGAAATGAAACGGCTACAATTTGTAGTCAGTCGAAAATGGAAGCTCAAGATGGCAAAATGCGGAAAACTGATGTAGCAAACATGGAAGGTATTTTAAGACTTATTCAATCAGTCCCATCACCAAACGCCGAACCCTTTAAGTTATGGCTTGCTAGTGTGGGAAATAATAGAATTGAAGAAATTAACGATCCCGAACAAGCAATAGTAAATGCTAGAGAAAGAGCATATAAATACTATAAAAGCAAAGGCTTTGATGATAAATAGATCAGCGAGAGAATAAAAAGTATCGAAACAAGAAATCTTTTAACTGATGAATACCATAAAGGCGGGATTACTGAAAAAAATGAATTTGTTCCATTAACAAATATATTAACCTATGGATGGTCAGGAAAAATCACAAGAGAATACAAAAATTTAAATGGCTTAACAAAAGAGAGTTTAAAAGATAATATGACAAATACTGAAATTACTCTTAATAATCTTGCAGAAATTGCAACAACCGAAATTCTTAAAAAAGAGCAACCAAAAGGTCTCAATACAAATACAAAAACAACAACTATACAATAGAGCCATTTTTAATAATTTGACATGACTACAAATTGTAGTCAACTGAACAGCATATAACCTACTCATAGGAGGTTTTACCCTCCTACTTTTCGGTATCAAGTCTCTTTTTACTTTTTAAGTTTAGACTTGAATTTTGCCTGCTTTATTGTTATAATAGTTTTGGTCTTGTGGGAGTTACTATTTTTTATAGTGATTTCCACTTTTTCTATTTTTAACAACTCAAGCAGTCTAGTTAGTTGTTCTAGCACCTTGTTAACTTTTTTTGTAATCCTTAGTATTTCCTCAAGTATTTAACTAACTTTAGTTATGTCATATTTAACCTTATTATCAGGGCAAGCCTGATTAAATCTTGTTAGTACATACTCCTTTTTCAAATCCTTTATAGTTTAAAAACTTCTCTGCTTCTACTACATGTTTACCAATTTCACTTGTCCAAAAATTTATTTGTTTTGCTATCTTTTTGGCTTTTTCGCTTTTCGCAAATTTAATAAACAGTCCTGCGATTATAGAACCTAGTGGCACAAGTGCTGATACAAGTGATAATATTATTTTTACATTCTTTAATATTCAGATTCCCTTCTACTAAAAAAGCCCGCACTTATTAGTGCGAGCGGAAGAAATAAACTAAGACTTAATTTCAAAAATGAAATAAAATCTATAATATAATGCTGAGATTTGCAAACATTTGAGGTTTTTTGTTGCAAACATTTGATATTATTTTTAAAGCAATGCTAAATTAAATCACAACTTTTAAGTAAAAAATCTTTAAGGCTTATCACTTCAACTCCTTCATCAGTAAAATATTTATTTATTTCATCTTTTACAATAATTACCTTTTTAAAGTAATCTTTAATGTTAATAAGTGATTTTTTCTCTTGATTAAACTTTTCAATATTGTCAATACTATAAGCTGCTTGTATATAGATTTTCTTATCTGATTTATTGCAAATAAAATCCGTTTCAAATTGTTTTTTATAATATTTTCCATTCCCATCTTTTTCATTTAATTCTACAATTCCCACATCAACACTATATCCTCTTTGCAAAAGTTCATTATATATAATATTTTCCATTATATGTGTTGGTTCTATTTGTCTAAAATTTAACAAAGCATTTCTTAAACCTATATCAGTATAATAGTATTTTGAATTGGCACCTATATATTTTTTACCCTTAATATCATATTTTTTAACTTCCGATAAAATAAAAGAATCTATCATAAAATCAATATGATTTTTAATAGTATCGTGATTATATACTATTTTTAGTTTAGACTTGAAAGTATTTTCAATATTACAAGGATTAGTATAAGAACCTATTTGACTTGCGAGTATCTCAAATAAGATAGTAAAATTTTCTTTATTTTGAATATTATTTCTATCTATAATATCCTTAAGATATATCTCAGTAAAAAGTCTTTTTAGATATTCTTGCTTTTCATTTTTATCACTAATACTTAAAAGATATGGCATGCCTCCATAGTAGCTATACTCTAAATATGCATTGTTAAAATCTAAATCACATACACTATAAAATTCTTTAAATGATAGAGGATATAAATGTATTTGATCTCCTCTACCTCTAAATTCAGTTAATATATCCTTAGATAGCATTTTGGAATTACTTCCTGTCACATAAATATCAAAATTAGAATGTCTTAATAAAGCATTTAATGTAATAACGAATTCATCTAAAAGTTGTATCTCATCAAGTAAGATATAATACTTTTTATCATCTTTTGTTTTTTGCAAAAGATATTTTAAAAATTTATTAGAATTAACTTTATAATTTATTTTCTTAGAATCGTAAAATAATGTATTTGAATTAGGTAAATAATCATCTAATAAAATTAGATCTTCCTTATTATCAAAAGCAAATGTAATTATTTGATCTTCTAATACTTTGCTAGATAATAAGTGTTCCTTAAAAAGTTTAAAAAGTAAATACGACTTACCCGCGCGACGTAGTCCTGTGATTATTTTTACTAGGCCATTATGTTTTTTAGCTATAAGTTTATTTAAATAATAATTTCTATTTATATTCATAAAAACTCCTTATCTTTATGTTAATTATATCAAAAATAAAAGTTATTCGCATTTTAATACTATTTAGAGCCTTTTTGCGAATGACTTTATTTAGATTATTATTAAATTATATTCTATCTTTGCTTTATAAAAAAACACCTTAAACTCTTAAATTAAAGATTAAGGTGTTTTTGTTTAATAATCACAAGATCCAAATGTTCTTGGAAATGGTATTACATCACGAATATTATCTACTCCTGTTATAAACATAATAAGTCTTTCAAAGCCCATTCCAAATCCACTGCTTGTAGTTCCTCCGAATTTTCTTAAATCTAAATACCAAGATATTGTATCAATATTCATATTAAGCTTTTTCATCTTATCAAGCAAAATATCATATCTTTCTTCTCTTTGCGAACCTCCTAGAAGTTCTCCTGATTTAGATACTAATAAATCCATTGCTGCAACTGTTTTATTATCAGAGTTTAATCTCATATAAAATGCTTTAATATCTTTTGGCCAATCTATTATAAATACAGGTGATTTAAAATATACATCTGTAAGATATTTTTCATGTTCAGTTGCAATATCCTCACCTTGCTTAGGCGTATTTTCAAACTTTTGTTTTGACTTTAATAAAATATCAATCGCCTCTTTATGTGTTATTTTATTAAAAGGCTTTTCTAATACTATCTTTAATCTTTCAATTAGACCAGGCTCAACGAATTTATTAAAAAATTCTATTTCATCAGATAAATTATCAAATGCATATTTAACTAAGTACTTAATTAAATCCTCAGCAATTTTCATATTATTTTCTAAATCGCAAAATGCCATCTCAGGCTCAATCATCCAAAACTCTGCAGCATGTTTAGGAGTATTAGATTTTTCTGCTCTAAAAGTTGGTCCGAATGTATAAATATTTCTAAATGCTTGGGCATAAGCCTCACCATGAAGCTGACCTGTTACTGTAAGGTATGCTTGACGCTTGAAAAAATCATTTTTAAAATCGTCTTGCTTTTCAATCTTTTTTAAAAACGTTGGGGTAAACATGGAACCTGCTCCCTCACCATCGTTTGTAGTAATTATTGGTGTATGCACATACACAAAGTTTTGCTCTTGAAAAAACTTATGTATTGCATATGCCATTTTACTTCTTGTTCTAAAGACTGCATTAAATAAATTAGTTCTAGGACGAAGCTCAAGTTTAGTTCTTAAAAACTCTCTTGTATGTCTTTTAGCCTGAATTGGAAAATCGCCTGTAGCATCTTTAATTAAAGTAATCTTGCTTGCTTTAATCTCATATGATTGCTCTCTTTCAGGAGTTAAAACAAGAACACCTTTTACTATGATAGATGATCCTACTGAAATTTTGATGATTTCATCAAAATTTTTAAGCTTATCATCATATACAATTTGAAGCGTCTTAAAAGTTGTTCCATCGCTAAGATGAATAAATCCAAATTCTTTTTGGTCACGATTATTTTTAACCCATCCAGAAAGCTCAATTTCTTTATCTTTATATAAGTCAAGATTGCATTTTAAATCATATAATGTTTCCATAATCATTTAATCTCCTTAATGTTTTCAACATCTAGAAATTGTTTAACAAGTTTTTTTGATGTTATATTTATCTCATCAAAACTCTCTGATGTATTTTTAAAATTCTTTTCTAATTCTTGAAATCTTTTAGCAAACCTTTCAAATTCATCTTTCAAATTAGAAAGTTTTTTTGCTATCTCATTTGCAAATTTACTATGTTCAATATTTTTAATTGCCATATATACATTAGATATCATAACTGGTAGTGTTGTTGGTGATGCGATAATTATCTTGTGCTCCTGAGCATAACAGACCATATCATATAAATTAGATACAATATATGAAAATATTGCCTCTGATGGTATACACATAATCGCAAAATCAGCTGTCTCATTTTTAATGATATATTTATTCTTTATATCATCAATATGCTTTTTAACATCTTTTTTAAATTCCTTTACAGCATCTTGAACTTGTGTATTAGTTAAATTATCATCTGTTATTTTTTGATAGTTAGTTAAGGGAAACTTTGAATCAATACAAAATAATTTCAAAGGATCATCTGAAAATATTACAAGATCTGCGATTGTATTATTTTTTAATTTATATTGAAATTTATAATACCTATCATTTTCACCAAAGATAGATTTAATAATATTTTCTAAAATAAACTCTCCAAGATTTCCTCTTGCTTTTTTATCTTTAAATATATCTTGCAATTTCAAAATCTCTTTTTGGCTTTCAGATACTATCTCATAAGATTTATCTAAAAGCGCAAGCTTTGTAGATAAGTCTTTTAAATTATCATTAGTATATTGATTATTTTTACTAAATTCATTTTGAATTTTTAAATTGATACTATCAATATCATTTTTGATATCTTTAAAGAAATTATCTTTTATATCTCTTATATTGCTTGTTTCTTTATTTAGCTTTTCTTCTAATATATTTTTAAAATCTTTTGTGATATTTAAATGAAGAAGTGAAAGATTATTAGGGTTTGATAAATCACCATTTTGATAATCATTTTTTTTATTTGCTTTATAAACTAAATAAATAACTATGAATATGATTGAAATAATTACAATACTTAATAAAATTATAATTATTATATTTGTTGTATTCATCTATTTTTCAATATATTTAATAACTAATGCTCTATCTTTTCCAAAACCTTCTGATTCGGTTTTAACATGCTTAAAGCCCATAAGCTTAGCATGAATTACTCTTCGTTCAAATGAGTTCATTGGCTCAAGTTTAATATCAGTTTTTGTTCTTACAACTTCTTTAGCAGTTTTAATCGCCATTTTTTCAAGAATGTGAGTTTTAGATTCAGTATATCCTGCAACATCAAGTGATATTATTACTGGATCTTTGCAAAACTGAAGTAGATAAAGTCTTAGCATTTGTTGGATAGCATTTAAATTTTTACCATCTTTACCAATTATTAAAGCATTTTCATCAGTATCAATATTAAAGACAATATGATTATCTGAGATATTTCTTATCTCCATTCTCACATCTAATCCTAAATTCTTAAATATACTTTCAAGGTATCTTTTACCATTAAGGTTTAATGAAACATTAACAAACGCCTTAAATTTATTATTTTCTAATTCTTCAACTAAAAAATAATCCTCAGACATATCTAATTTTTTGATAGCTATTTTAGTTGCTTCATCACAATCTTTAGCTTCAATTATTATTTCTTTTAATTCCATTTTATTAAACCTCCAAACCAGTTTTGTGGTGTTTCTTTAAATATTTTTTCTTATTGATAGCTCCTTGAATAAAAGTTTGAGCAAGCGAGTATAAGTTACCACAAATCCAATAAAATGCTATCGCATTATTTTGAAATGAGAAAATAACCATCATTATAAGCATTACAAATGAAATTATCTTAGTGGTTCTTTGTTGTTTTTTCATCTGTTCTGTTGGCTGTTCATCATGCGTTTTCATATATTTAGGTTTTCTACTTCCAAAAAATTGAAGTAAAAACATCGTTACACCAACTAAGATTGCTAGGATGAATGTAACATAATTAAATCTTCCTAAGAATTTTAATCCACCTTGTGTAAAGTCGATAAATCCCATTACATTAGTAACTCTTGTAAACTTAGCTGCAAACATACCATCAGGTAGATATACTCTTTGAACCGCTTGATACATCGCAATGAATATCGGCATTTGTAAAAACATTAAAAGAAATGATGAAAACCCAATTTTATGTTTTCTATATACCTGCATCATTTCCATCTGCATTGCCCGTTGCGATTGCTTATCAGTCCTACCTTTATATTTATTTTGTATTTTTCTAATATCGGGCTGAGCTTCTTGCATTTTTAAAGACATATTATTGGTTTTAGCATATATTGGCCATGCGATTGTTCTTACTACAATAGTTGTAAAAAATACTGCAAGACCAAGTGAGCCTGCAAATCCAAAAAGCCACATAATAGATGCAATTGGGATAACTAAAATATAATCAAACCAATTCGCAGCTTTTTTAGAAAGTGGTCTTTGACCTGTTGAAAGTGAGTATACAGGGTGAGAAAAAGTATTCTCAGTATCTGCATCAAGTGTAACATCAACTAAATTCTTTCCATCATATGCCTTTACACTATCTTTAACAGTAAAAGTCATTCTATATTTAGAAAATCCACCTTGCTTAATCCCGCCAGCACCATAATAATTAGGATATATTGGGCTTGCAAGGGTTTTATCAACACCTTCTCCTGTCTTGGCTTTTGTAATATGCTGATTTACTCTTAGCTGCTCATCTAATGATTTTTTATTATCCGCAATATTTTTTTCTGTTAACTCTAATTTATATTTTTTTACACTTCCTAGATTTTTCCCATAAAGCATATTTACAGTAAACCCTTTTTCCTTATATACTCCATTAAAAGAGTCTAAATCATATGATTGACCATGCCCTGTAAAAAATACAAATGAATTAGTATTATTAGGTCTACCTTTTACTCTTGATTTAGCTTGTAAAGCATTTACTGGATGATATGTAAAGTTAAAAAGTGGTTTAGGCACAATTGCCTCATTTTTATTTTTAACTAAGTAAATAGGTTCAGATACAATATTTTTATCTTTAGAAAAATACTCAGCATGCACTCTTACTACATTTTTATATCCGCTAACACCATTTATTTGCTCAACTTCTTTAAATACTAATTTATAATCATAATCACGTGCAAGTTTTTTAACAGTTCCATTGCTATATAACATATATGCATTTATACCATTAGTATCTAATCCGTTATCATCATTTACTTGTGTATTTGGGGCTGATAGTATCAAATCAACCTCAGTTGCTTTACTACCACAACCTGTTAGAAGTAAAACAAAAAATAATCCAAAAACAAAAAGAATTATTTTTAATCCTAATTTCTTTTTATTCATATAATCACTATCCTTCATTACTAATTAATAATTTTGCTTTTTTAAAAAAGTATTCAATATCTTTTTTTATATTCTTATAATCTAATTTATTAGCATCTTTTTTTATCACTATTACAAAATCAAAAGATCCAATTATATTCTTATTTAAACTAACAATATATCTTAGTCTTCTTTTAATTAAGTTTCTAGATACAGCATTTCCGTATTTTCTTCCAATTGAAAGAGAAAATCTGAAATGCTCTAAGTTATTTTTTATATAAAATATGCTAAAAAAACTATTTCCGACAGAATGCTTTTTTAAAAAAACATTATCTATTTCTATTTTTTTTTTTAATCTATAATCCTTGTTCATACTTTTTTATATAAAAATAAAACTACCAAAAGAAGAATCTGGTAGTTCTTTTTTATCACTATTTAGAAGATACAGTTAATACTTTTCTTCCCTTTTGACGACGTCTTGCAAGCACTTGTCTGCCTTTTCTTGATTTCATTCTTGCTCTAAAACCGTGGGTGCGAAGTTTCTTGATTTTACTTGGTTGGTAGGTTCTTTTCATGTTTTTACCCCTTTCAATATTTCTTTTTTATAATCCTATAAATTATATCAAAAACCTTTTTTATTTTCAATGATAATATATAAACATTCATTATTGTATGCAAGACAGATTGATTATTAAACCAAATAAATAATTGCCTACTAGAAAGTTTTTTAAAATAAAATCACAAATTAAAACTATAATTGATGATGTTTGAAAGTATGAACAAAGAAAAATATAGTTATTTTTATTTATCGTAGGCGGTTCCATTTTTATCAAAAAAAAAACATATCTTTAGATATAATAATATTGATGAGGTGATTGAATGAGTAAAAAAAAGAAAGTAACAATTATTTTATTATCTACATTTGGAGGCATAATTTTTCTTTTCGGACTTATAACAGCTGTATCTTTTTTAATATTCCACTATGGAGGAATTAATAATGGCTACCCTTTTTCCAAGTATCCCTTCAAAGATAAAACTATTACTTATAAAAATCATACTTTTAGTAAGACATATCAAAATACTAAAGTTGAGTTTCACTGTGATGAGATTCACATGAAAATTAGTAAAATATCCAAAGATGATTACATCAATGCTAATTTAAAAAATATATTCTATGATTATACATTTGATGTTTACTATAAAATTGATTTAAAAATTAAAGCTAATAATAAAATGTATGTTGCAAATGTATTTAATAATGTTGATAAAAATAATCCATTTAGGCAAAGCTATACTTTTGATATTGAAATAGAAAATCAAGTATATCAGAGTTGCTTAATTCTAAGGAATTCTCGAAATGGTGAGAGTTGCTGGTTTTATTAAGGGTGATTTTATGAAGAAAATATTATTAATAATTTCATTCTTATCGATAGCTTTTTTATTTTTTAGTTGTCAAAAAGAAGTACAACGTAGACCTTTAAAAATTGATGAAAGAGAGAAAATAGGTGAAATTTCTGAAGGAACTTTTATAACTAATCAAAAGTTCATATTAAAAAATAAAGAGACCTTAACTAATGCTACATCTTTAAAATTCATAATAAAAAAGCAAAATAATCCTACTTCTAAAATCCCTATCTATAACTATAATATAAAGATGTTTATTACAACCGATAAAGAATACGAAGTTAATTTAGACATTAAAAGCGATTTTCATCTGGACTCATATTCCTCATACTTTAATCATAACTCAAATTTCTATAATTTAAACATAACCTTTAGAAAAAATAAAATCTTTATTCATTCAGGTGATCACACATTAAATAATACCTCTCGTAATGGTATTTATTATAACTATCTATTCTTGGAACTTACAAAAATTTAACTTAACTAAAAAGGAAAATTGCATCATAAATGTGATTTTCCTTTTTTATTTAATTTATAATTTTGTTTGAATTTTAAATTAGATATTTACATATTTTCACATTTTTTAAATTTTATAAAATTATTTAAAAACCATAAAATGTTAATGACTTTATATAGCCCGTTATTTTTATGTAAATATTTTGGCTTTATAAGGCAATCATGAAATAAATTTATAAAAAATAATCAACATCTAGGTAAAAGTTGAAAATGTGGGAAACTTATAAACAAAATCTTCACAATGTGGAAAAGTTGAAAACTCATTTTTTGGCTTTATTATGCCATTTTTTCAATGTTGTCATTTCAAATAATAAACAATGATAGGCTTTTTCGTAAAATAATATTCCACAAAAAATGTGGGAAACTGCTGTTTGTTTTATTATCTTTTTTATGCTATATTATATACGCATTATAAATAGGAGGGCATATGGAAAAATTTCATAAATTATGGCAGGATATTAAACAAAAATTAAAGGAAAGATATAATGAGGAAACCTACCTTAATCTATTCGCAGAAACAAACGATGTCGTAAAGTTTGAAAAAGATTATATATATGTCCTTGTTAAAAATGAATGGGTTCAACAAAGAATCAATCAACTATACATTCATCAGATAAATCAAGATGCTATAAGGCTATATGAAGATATCATCGCTTTTAAATTTGTCACAAGAAAAGACATTGAAGAAAGCGAGAAAAAAACTAATGAGCCAATTATTAAAAGTGTTCCTGGATATGAAAATACATCACTAAATCCAAACTATACATTTGATAATTTTATTGTTGGTAAAAGTAATAATTATGCTTTTAAAGTTGCAATGAAAGTTGCAAGCCAGCCTGGTGTTGTACATAACCCTTTATACATCTTTGGAGATGTAGGACTTGGTAAAACTCACCTTATGCAGGCAATTGGTAATTTTGCAATTGAGGAAAATTTAAACAAAAAAATACTATATGCTAAAGCTAATGAATTTATTGAAGAATATAAATATTATCTAGATAGTAAAAACATTTCAGCCTTTACAAGCAAATATAGAAATATCGATATGCTTTTAATGGATGATATTCAAATGCTACAAAGAGCAACACAAAGCCAAAGTGAATTTTTTAAAATCTTTGATAGATTAAAAAACGAGAACAAGCAAATCGTTATTACATGTGATAGACTTCCAAGAGATTTAAAAGATATCATGGACAGACTTACCTCAAGATTTTCAGAAGGTCTAATTATTGATATAAATGTTCCTGACCTACCACATAGAATTGATATTTTAAAGCATGATATCAGCACTCAATACGATCCTAGTAAATACTCTGATATTCCTGATAATTGTCTTGAATATATTGCTGAGCACTTTCCAACAAATATAAGAGATTTAAAAGGTGCTCTTGAAAGAGCTATGACATATTGTGAAATAAACGAAGTTCCTTATAACTTACACTACTTCAAAGAAGCTCTTGATTTACTTGTATCATCAAGAAAAAAGACTAACGCTTTATCTGAAAATAATTATGACAAAATCCAAAGTATTGTTGCATCTACATACTCAATTACAGTAGATGCCCTAATTGGGACATCACGTGCTTATAAAAATGCCCTTCCAAGACATATTGCAATGTATTTAATAAAGCTTTTATATGATGTTCCTTATAAAAAAATAGGAGAGATTTTTTCAAATCGTGATCATTCAACTGTTCTTGCAGCATGTAATAAGATAGAACATGATTTAAAATTCGATACAATGTTAAATAAAGCAATTGAAAACATCATTAAAAAGATAAAGGGATAAATGTGATTAAAATGTTAGCAAAATGTGGATAAATTTTATATAATTTAGCCATACATAGCCAAATTATTAAGTTATGCACATTTTCACAACACTTAATAACAACAATATATAATAAAATAAATAATAAAAGGAGATACAAAATGCATTTTACTGTCGATAAAGAAATTTTTTTAAATCATTTAAATATACTACAAAGAGGACTTCCTGTAAAAACACCTCTTCCTGTATTAAATTCAATAAAAGTAGAAGTTTATGAAAAAGAGATGCTTCTTACAGCAAGTAATTCAGATATAGCAATTCAAACTAAAATAGAAGAGCCTTTCATAAATATAATAAATCCCGGAGTATCTGCAATACCTGGAAAGTATTTAACAGAGATTGTTAAAAGTCTTGATTCAAGTTTAATTGAAATTCAAACAGATGGAAATCAAAATATTATTATAAATGCTGATAGATCAACATTTAATTTAAAACTAATGGATGTAAACGATTATCCTAATATTAGCTTTTTAAATACTGATAAGGCCACAATTATAAATGCTAAGGATTTAAACAAAGTTATATCTCAAACAGCATTTGCTGCATCAGAGGATGAAAAAAGACCAATTCTAACAGGAGTTAATGTTTATAATAAGGGTAAACTTTTATATATCGTTGCAACTAACGGTTTTAGATTAAGCCAAAGAAAAGCACAAAACTTTTTTGAAGGTGAGGATATTTCGTTAGTTATACCTAAGAAAAGCTTAGATGAACTTCAAAAGATACTTCTTGCTTATGAGCAAAAAGATATTAAGATTGTAGCATCTAAAACTCATGTTTTATTTGAATTTTCTAACATTTTATTTCAAACTCGTCTTTTTGAAGGAACATATCCTGATACAGAAAAAGTTATTCCAAGTGATTATTTAATAACTATACCATTTAACAAGATAGAGTTAAAAGATGCAATTAAAAGAATTTCTATTTTAAATTCTGGAAGCAAAGAAAAAGAAAACTATAATGTAATAAGACTTATTCTTACAAAAGAGCGAAATGTTGAACTTTTCTCAAGTAATTCAGAACTTGGAGATGCTAAACAAATATTAACACCTGCAGGTCAGATAAAAGGAAATGATTTAGATATATACTTTTCATCAAGATATCTAGCAGATGCCCTAAATGCATGCGTATCATCTGAGGTAGTTTTATCTTTTATAAATTCTAAAAAAGCTTTTTCTATTAGCGGAAAAGATGACGAGAATTTAGTTCAAGTAATTTTACCTGTATCTAAGTAGTAAATGGAAAATAAATATTTTTATTTAAAATATAAAAATAAAAGCCTAGAAGTATCTAAGCTTGGGGGAGAAGTTAAAAGTTTTAAAATAGATAAAATTGAGATAATTCACCAAGAAGATAATTTTTGGAAAGGATCAGCAACTCATCTTTTTCCAATTGTAGGAAAGTTAAAGGATAACAAAACTAAAATAGATAATAAAGTATATGAAATGACAGGCCATGGCTTTATAAGACATAGTGAGTTTGAGTTTGTAAAAATATCTAAAAATTCTTTAACTATAAAAAAAGATTACGACAGTAATACACTTTTAAAATATCCTTATAAGTTTAGTTATATCCTAACTTATAAAATAGGTAAAAATTATCTAGAAACTAAAATTAAGGTAGTTAATAAAGATGATAAACCAATATACTTTAATATAGGTGAACATCCAGGAATCAATTTAAAAGAGAATTTTTTAGACTATAAGATATTGTTTAACAAGAAAGAATCATTTAAAAGACCCTTTGTAAATAGGGATAAATTGTTTGATTTTAGTAAGATTGTAAAAGCTTATAATAATATAAAAGAAATCAATTTAAACTATGAGTTATTTGAAAATGATGCGATTTTATTAAGCAGAGTTAAATCTAGAAAAGTTTATCTTTTAAATAAGGAAAGAAAAATTCTGCAATTTTCTTTTTCTAATTTTAAAAGCATCGCTTTTTGGAGTGTTAAAAATTCTAAATTTATATGCTTTGAGCCATGGAATGGCTATGCTGATATTGTAGGAAATGAGGAGTTTTTAAATAAGCCTGACCTTATAAAATTAGTTAAAGGCAGTGCAATTTTTAAAACAAAGATAAAATTATTTAATAATATTAAGGATAATTTTAACTAGGAATAATTGATTTATAATAGCTTAGTAAACAGTTAAGAAATGCAAAAATTTAAAATTATGCTATAATATCACTGTTTACTCAAAATGGAGGGGTAGCAAAGTGGCTAAATGCGGCAGACTGTAAATCTGTTCTCTATGAGTTCGGCAGTTCGAATCTGCCCCCCTCCACCATAATAAAAATAAGCTGGTGTTATTATCAGCTTTTTTATTTTGGTCTTTTTACCTTTTTCCTAGGAAAAAGGTAACATAATATTACCACTTTCCTAGGAAAAAGGCGCATTTTAGTTGTTTTTGTGCTTTTTATATAAAATTTATATTTCTAATCTTTTATGGTTATATTATAGATTTACCAATTCATCTTTATTTAATATTTTATGAATTGTTTTATCTTTGAATACAGCAGCTCTATCACTTAAAGCGTAGATACATCTTTTATCATGAGTTATTGTGATTAAAGTTGCATTTTCTTTTTCGCAGTAATTATTTATAATATTTACTAGATCTTTTAATTTTTCAAAATCTTGACCCACAGTTGGCTCGTCTAAAAGTAAAACTTTTGGACTACTTGCAATAACAGCTGCAATTGATACTCTTCTTTTTTGTCCTTCAGATAGACTTTGTGGGTGTGCATCTTTTAATTTTTCTAAATCAAAAGTTTTTAATATTTCAAGCGTTTTTTTATCATCTTTAGAACTAAAATATATTTCCTTATAGACAGTTGGCATAAATAATTGGTAGTTGGGATTTTGGAAAATATAGCCAACTTTTTTAAACCATTTTTTAGATCTTCTCTTTTTTCCAAGCTTTTTATCTAAATTTTGGATAATTTTTCCACCTGTGGGTTTTAGTATTCTTGCGATAATTTTTAAAAGTGTAGTTTTCCCAGCTCCATTATCTCCTAAGAAAGTAATTCGCTCGCCTTTATATATTTTAAGATTCACATTTTCAAGTACAGATTTATTTTTAAACTTCTTAGAAATATTTTCGAGTCCAAATAATACTTTATCGCTATTTTTAGATTTTTTAGTATCTGGGATAATTTTACTTTTACTTATTATGTAATCTAATTTGTTTGCTATTTTTTCTAGCTTTCCTAAGGATAAGTCATATATATTATCAACAATATCTTTTATCTGATCAAGGCGGTGTTCCAAAATTAGTATAGCGTAACCTTTATTTTTTAATTTTATCAAAGCATCTATTATTATAGTTATACTATTTTTATCAAGATTTGCGAAAGGCTCATCTAGAATAATAATTTTCTGCTTCATAGCTAAAATAGACGAAATTATTAGTCTTTGTTTTTGTCCACCTGATAAGTTTTTAGTGTAATCTTTTGCATTTAATTTTAAAAGTTCTGTAACATAATCAATTTGTTTTTTTATCTCTTTTGGATGGAAATTAAAATTTTCCATGCCAAAGGAAATTTCGTCTTCTACTATTTCATTAAGTATTTGCTCATCTGGATTTTGAAGGGTTGTTCCGATTTTATGAGATATTTCAAATATCTTTTTATTTTTAATATTTTTCCCATTTACAAGGATTGTGCCTTCAAATTTAGCATCATATAAATTAGGAATAATCCCATTTAAAAGATATATAAAAGAAGACTTACCACATCCAGATGATCCAGATATTAAGTTGATAGTTCCATAGCTTTGCTTGTAGCAAATATTATCTAATATTTTCTTTTCTCCATACCAAAGAGATAAATTATTAACTAGTATTGCATCCATATAATAGCTCCTATCATTGATGTTGAAATAAGGATTAAATAAATAAAATCCCTTAGTTTATAGTCAATTCTTTTATATTGTGATGTTTTAGTCTTATCAAGCGAAAACCCTTTTAATTCAATTGACATTGATAAGGTTTCACTAATATTTACAATTCTTATCATAAGAGGTATTAAGTAAGCACGATAAAATATCTTAAAGTTAAAAAAAGAACTTGCTCCACGTGTTTTCATTGCCTGTTTGATTTGTCTTTGTTCTTTTTTTAAAAGAGGGAAAAATCCAAATACAATCATAAAGCCGAGAATAATTTTTTTAGATATCTTTATATTTTTTAAAGACCTTGTAAAATCAATCGGAGCAATTCCTAAATTAGGAATAACTGCCATAAAAAAAGCAAGTATTCTATTTACAGCAGGTATTGTAAAGTAAATATTTTTCTTATGTGAAAAATATGCAATAACCCCAAAGATTAAACATGCAACTAATACAAATGGAATAGTTAAAAGTACTTGCTTATAATATCCAAATAGTAAAAATAAAAAAGTTAAAAATCCAAAAAAATATAATGTTTTAATATTATTTGCATAAGATAGCCCAAATATTAAAATCATTATAGATGACAAAATACATATAAAAGGATAAATAGGATTTTTAACTTTAAGCTTATCAAACATTCCTATTTTTCCTTTGTTTTATTTTTTCTAATTCTTTACTTATAATATAACCTAGGAAACTTCCTAAAATGCCAAGAGCTATAATAGCGATAAATATTCCGATTGTTGCACCATGATTTTTGCTTGCAACTAAAATCATTTTGTCTTGTTTTATAATAAGGTTTATAAAATAATTTACAACGACATTTAAAGGAGCAAATAATATAACAAATAAAATTATTTGCGAGTTATCATGAAAACCTTTAAAAAATATAATAGATAATAATTCAAGTAAAAGCGCAACTATAAAAAATCCCGCAAACATTGGCCATGACATAATAAGCATCACTGAACCCATGATTGTAGTCATTATAATTAAGCTTCCAGTTTTTCTAACTCTTAGAAGGCCAATTGTAAAAAATAGGCTTATTTGAAAAGTTGTAACAAGATATGCAACACCAAATGTGACAGGTAAAAAAGGCGCAACTGCTGCCATTGGTGAGCATGACAGAAGTGTAATTAGAGAGATAATTGATAAAAATACAACATCACTTGTAGTATATTTTTGAAATATTTTATTTTCTTTTTTCATTTTCTCACCTCAGATAGTTTTTTATTTTCTAGTTTATATACCTTATCACATATAGCAATAGTAGATTTTCTATGCGATACAATAATTATAATATAATCTTGTTTATTTTTTATAAGGGATTTTAAAATAATACTTTCATTAATAGCATCAACATTACTTGTAGGCTCATCTAAAAGGATTATTCTAGATCCTTTTAAAAATGCTCTTGCAAGCGATATTCTTTGTCGTTCACCTTGTGAGATATTATTAGCCTTAGAATCTAAGATGGTATTTAATCCATCAGGAAGATTATTTATAAAACTTGTAAGGCTTGCTTTATTTATTGCATCTTTTACTAAGTTATCATCTGCATCAATATTACCAAGTTTAATATTATCTAAAATAGTTGTTTGAAACAAATAAGGGACTTGGTTTAAAAGTGTAAAGTTATCTAAAATGGAGTTTGTATTTATTTTATCTATGCTAGTTTTGTTGTATAAAATTTGACCACTGTCTGCTTTATAAAAGTTCATTAAAAGTTTTAGTATGGTTGATTTACCTTCGCCACTTTTTCCGATAATTCCGATTATCTCACCTTTTTTAGCAGTAAATGAAATATCATCTAAAATAGGAGTTTTTTTAGTATATGAAAAAGATACATTTTTAAATTCAATATTATCAATTAAAATATCTTTTTCATTTTCTACTTTACATAAATTAGATTTTTCATTTACAATACCAACTACTCTCTTAGCACTTGCAAAGGTTTGATTTAGGCTTGATGGTAAATTAGAAAGCGCAATAACAGGCCCAAAACCTCCGCTTATAATAGTAAAGGCAAGTATTATTTGTCCAAGATTTAATGTTTTATTAAAATATAGGAAAATTAAAAATCCAAGATTTATCATTATAAGAGATGATATTAAAAATGCTGTGAAAGAAAAATTAAAAGTATTTTTATAATTTATTTTTTTAGTATAGTGAATTAGTTTATTGCTTAGACTTGTAATTTTTTCTTTTCTTTTATCAACTGCCTTATATAGTGTAAGTTCTTTTATTCCTCTTAGGCTATCTAGAAAAAACGAGTTAAAACTTGAAAATATACTTCTATATTTTTCACCATCTTTTTTTATAATTTTTGCTTGGATAAGAGGATTTATAAGACCAATAATTAAAAATGATAAAAAAGCCAAAAGAGCTACCCACCAGTTTATTAAAAATCCAATTGTAAGAATTAAAACAAGAGAGGTTGTAAGTGCAATAAATATAGGACTTATTGTATGAGCATAAAATACCTCTAAAAGCTCAATATCACTTGTGATAAGGGATAATAAATTCCCTTTTTTCATTTTTTCTAATTTGGCTTGATCTAACTTTTTTAAAGTTCTAAATATTTTAAGTCTGATTGCCGCAAGCAATCTAAATGCCATATAGTGGTTTTGATATTGCTCAAGATACCTTAAAAATCCTCTTAAAAATCCAAGACCAATAATAAGACCTATAAGCAAGTAAGTATTTATATATACAGTATTATTTACAAGACCTGCAATTCCAACAGCACCTAGGATAGTTATGCTCATTGAGCATATAAATCCTAAAGTTCCATTTATAATTGCAAGAAGCATTATAAAAAGAAGACCTTTAAGCATCTTTATTAGATTTGGTAAAATTTTAATTTTTCTATTATTTTTATTTTTCATAGTTTTCTAATTTCAACTGCTCGTCAAACATCTTTTTGTATAATCCATTTTTTTCTAATAATTTATTATGGCATCCAGATTCTGCAAGCCTTCCATTTTCTATAAAGTAGATATTATCAGCACTAAGACAATTTATTAGTCTGTGAGTTACAAATATTACAGTTTTATCTTTGCTTAGATTTTTAACATTATCAGTAATTATTTTTTCACTATCACTGTCAATGTTTGATGTAGCCTCATCGAATATATAAATTTTTTTAGTAGTAGCTAATGATATTGCAAGCGCAAGTCTTTGCTTTTGCCCACCGCTTATATTTTTGCTATCTTCTAAAATAATTTTATCAAGTCCATCTTTATCATTTTTTACAAAATCATATAAATCGACCTTTTTAAGTAGCTCATAAATTTCGCTATCGGCTATATTAGGATTAGATATTTTAAAGTTATTCTTGATAGTATCATTAAATAAATATGTATCGCTTGAAACAAATGCTAAGCTATTAAAATAATTATCTTTTGATAAGTCATGAATTAAAATATCATCTATTTTAATATTGCCACATGTAGGAGAATAAGAACCTAAGATCAACTTTAAAATAGTAGATTTTCCAGATCCAGAATTACCTACTATTGTTGTAAGGGTATTTTTTTTAAATTTAAGGTTTAAATTAGTTAGTATATCCTTTTTACCATCATAAGAAAATGAAACATTTTCAAATTCTATTACGCCATTAGATACACTTTCATTGCCCCATGTGTTTTCTTTAATATTTAAAAACTCAATTATTTTTTTGCCAGAGTTTACACCGTTTAAAGATATATGAAAAGCACTTCCCAAAATTCTTAAAGGAATAAAAAATTCAATTGCAAGAAGTACTAAAAAAAATCCTTGATAAATAGCTGATTCTTTTGGCAGAATATTAGGTATAAGTGATACGTTATTTTTAGCATCAAGAAGTGCTAAACTAATTCCGATTCCAGCTCCTCCAAATGCGATAATATCCATTAAGGTTAAAGATACAAGCTGGATTATTAAAACTCTCATTGTGATTTTTCTAAAATCTGATGCACTGTTTTCCATCATTTTTTCATATCTAGCATCTGCTTTAAAGATTAAAAGTTCATTTAAGCCAGATACACTATCATAGAAAGTATCACCTAAGTGATAGTATTTATCCATATACTTATTTACAATATTTTTAGCTTTTTTAGCAAACGCCATGATTGTCCCAGGAATAAATGGAACAATTAAAAGAAGAGTGATTGCAACTTTATAATTTAAAAATACTGAAATTATAAAAAGTATTATCGGTGCAATCATTGAATAGAATAATTGCGGAATAAAAATTGTAAAATACATATCAAGTTGCTCAATTCCTTCAATTGACATTTGAGTAATTGTAGACATTGAAAATTTATTAGTAGCATCAAAACCTAATCTTTCAGTTTTTAAAAAGACCTTATTTCTTAAATCGTTCTTTAAACTTTTGGTAATTTTGTCTTTTGTATGACCAATTATTATGGATAGGGTATATTTAACTAGCAAACTAGAAAATAAAAAAAGAGCTATATTTACATATTTAATATAGTTTTTATCAATTTCTGGCATTTTATATAAACTATAAAAGGTATAAGCAATTAAGCCTGTAAAGAAAATATTCAAAAAAAGGCTTATAACCATAAGTAAGATAGTAATATGAATATATTTTTTATTTTTACCTATTAAATTAAAAATATCTTTACTAATCAATTAAACTACTCCCATCATATTTAAATATTTTATAAATACAATACACTATATATTATATAAGACATACTAAATATCTCTGATTATTGCTTTTAAAGGCTTATTTTCTAAATATTTTTCTAAATAAACAGTCAAAAGGATAAAATCCAATATTTTATGAAAACGCTTACAATTTTATTTTTATTTTATTTAAATAGAAAATTTGACAAAAAAATATCTTTTTTATATAATCTTATTTAATATTTTTAGAGAAATCTAAGAAAAAAGGAGGAAAAATAATGAAAACAATGAAAAAAATGCTACTTGTGTTTGTATTTGCTTTAGTTGCTTTTTTAGTGGTTGCATGTAAACCTAAGACTAAGCCAATTGAAGAAGAAACGACAAAGCATAATACATACCAAGAAGTAAAAGAAGGATTTACCGACTTAAACCAACTAACTAAAGATGGTAAACCAGCTAGTAATGGAATACTTCCATTTATGAATAGTAAAAGACAAGTTAAATTAGGCAATCAACTTTTTACTTTAAAAAGCGAATATAAAAAAGCTTATGTCTTAGAAGTAAGTAATGCTAAATTTAACTATCTTAAAGATACTCAAAACTGGAATAAAGAAGTTTATGCGAACATGGTTGATGCTCTTATGTCAACTGACAGATTTGGTAATATAATTGGTGAGCTTGCAATTGGTAAAAAAGTTTTTAAAAATGCCGATAAAAAAACTGTTATCCAATACCAAATTAGAAAAAATGTACCATGGGTTGTAAATAAAACAGGAGAAGTATATGAAAAAAATGGCGTTAAACAATATGTAACTGCGCATGATTTTGTCTCTGCTGCTAAATATGTTTTAAAGTCTTCAAATGGATCTCCACTTGCCCCACAATATAAGGATAATATTTTAGGTGCCGAGGAATTTTATGAAGCTAGTAAAAAAAATGAGGAAGATTTGTCAAAATTAGGTGTTAAAGCAGTTGCTGACGATATTATTGAATATACATTATTAAACGATATCAACTACTTTGATTCTTTATTAACATTCTCATGCTTTTTACCTGTTAATGAAAAATATTTAGAAGAGGTAGGTTCAGCATTTGGTGAATCTGCTGATAATATTTTAGTAAACGGACCTTTTAGAATCAAAAAACATGAAAAAGAGGCTGAAATCATATTTGTTAAAAATACTGAATACTGGGATTTAGGACATGTTTACTTTGAAACTATGAAATGGATCTATGTTGCACAAGATAAACCATCATCTACTATAAGAGAGATGTTTGAAGCTGGTAAAATTGATTCATTTGGTCTTTCATCAACTGATGAGGCAGGATATAAAAAATATGTAGGAAATGGTAACTTACAAAATCCTGAAAATCCTGCAGCAAGTTCTGTTAGAACAGCTGATTCTTCAACATTCTATGGTTTATTTAACTTTAATAGAAAAACATATGAATATCCTGATGCATCACAAGCACAAACAGAAAAACAAAAACAAGATACTAAAAAAGCCATTTGGAATACTGATCTTAGACTTGGATTTTTATATGGTATGAAGGTCGAAACATTCCTACAATCAAGAACAAAATCACCATATGAAAGAGTATATCGTCGTTTAACAGCTGCTGAGCTTGGAATTGTAAGAGATGGTGATAAGACAAAAGATTACACAGATTTTGTTGACGAGATATATAATGAGAAAAATGGTACAAGTGGTGTTAAATTATCAGGATTTGAAAATGGTAGTGACCCAATTTTTAATGAAACAAAAGCTAAAGAATACTTCAAAAAAGCATATGATGCACTAAAAGCGGCTGGTGTTGATTTCCCAGTTAAAATTGATACTATTGGTGAAAGGGATGTAGTTTCACAAACATATTCAGAAAAAATGTTTAGAGAACTTGAAGAGCTTGCTATATTTGAAGGTAAAAAATTATTCGAAATTCAAACTGTAACTCCTCAAAGTGACTCTCAAAACCAAGATTGGATTTTTGAAACTCATAATTATGATTTAAACCTTTCGAGTGGTTGGGGTCCAGATTATGCTGATCCTAAGACATTCCTTAACACAATCGTTCAATCTGGTGATATTGTTGAAAATATGGGTTTTGGTAGTGAGGATCCTGCAACTAAAAAATTAGAAAAAGAGCTTCTTGAAGAATATACTAAAAAAGCTAAAGACGGTTTTGCTGAAACTGAGGATATTAAGAAAAGATTTAGACTTATGGCTGAAGCTGAATACTATGCTATTTTTGAAAAGGGATTAATTCTTCCAATTCAAACTCGTGTTGGATATGCAGTAGTTGTTGGTAAAACATTGCCATACACTGTTTCAAGAGCACAATTTGGTATTTCAAATTCTAAACTTAAAAACTTAATGGTATCTGAGAATAACCTTACAAGAGAGGAAAGAAATAACCTAAGAGCACTTTTCTACGAGCAAAAAGAAGGTAAGAAAATTGAAAACTCTACAATTACATTTGAAGGTGTTAAAGGTTGGAAAACTGTTACATCTATAACTGGTGAAAAAGGAACTGTTGCTAAACTTCCAAGACCATTCCAAGATTTAACTAAAGAGGGAACTAATGAACTTATTAACCCAGCTGATAGATTAGAATTTGATGGTTGGTATTTAGATAAAGAATTAAAAAACCCAGTTCAAAAAGATAAAGATGGAAAATATGTATTCCCTAATGAAAATACTACATATTATTTAAAATCTAAAAAATATGTTAGCCCTGAGTTAGAACTTAAAGATGCATTTGTTGACCCTAAGGCTGATGTTCTTAATCAAACATTTAAAACTGAGATTAAGAGAAATCTAGGGGATGAGTTATCAGTTAGTGTTTATCAAAAATTCTTTAATAAAGAAGCTAATAAAGTAGATTGGAAGCTTGTAAACAATAAAACTGTTGCTACAGTTTTAGATGGCAATGAATTAACATTTGCAACTTTAAAATATGGTGTATTTAAAATTGTAGTTAAAGCTCACCAACATCTTGAAGGTGATAAATTTATTGAAATTACAATCACTAATAAACAAACAGTTAATGTAGCAAATGAGCTTAAAAATGTTACATTTAATCAAGTAGCTACAGGAAGTAATTTTACATTTAATGTTGAAAAAGATCCAGCTAATCCAAGAGTATTTAAGGCAACTGCTGAACTTACACTTGATAAAACTCCAAAAACTAAGAACAATACTTATCGTATGTTATTTGGATGGGATATAGCAAACCCTACATTTGCACAACCAGGTGATGGAGATTATCACAGAGATAATGGAAATATTCGTAATGCTGCATTTAGTCCAAATGGTTTTCTAATTCTTGTAAAAGAAAAAGGAGAAACTGGTAAAACTACATACAAGCTTAAATTCCACCACAGAGAACTAATCGAGGAAACAGGTGAGTTCAAAGTTACAACATTTGAACTAACTCTTGAGATAACTATTAAATAAAAAGGTATAAATTCAATTTAGGCAGGCAATGAAGCCTGTCTAAATTGTTATTTATGTTTTTAGAAAACGGGGTAGCATGAGCAATTTAGATAAAGATGGTATTTTGATAAATCCTAAAAAAATTAAAAAAATAGCCGAAAAAAAGTTAAGAGAAAAAGAAAAAGAAATTAATGAAAGGATGCAATATGAGATAGCTCTTGCATCTGGAAAATCTAAAGATGGATTAAATAAAATTCTAGATAGATTTGGCTTTGGTTCAATTGATGAAGAAACTAAGAATAGCCAAATTGCTGAAAATGAGAATTCATTTTTAAAGGCTAAGGAAGAAATAATCGCATCATATGATAATGAATTTTTAAAGGCTAAGGAAGAATATAACAATTTTTTAGAAAATCCTAATATGGATGATATAAAAAATAATTCTTTTTCTGTTAAGTTTAAAGGTTATCTTAAAAGTATAGGTAATACTTTTAGAAGACCTACATTTTTGTATATTTTAAAAAGATTAGGATTATCACTTTTAACACTTATTTTAATTATTACTTTTGTTACAATTTTAGTAAGATTTATTCCTGAGAATAAATTCTTTGATGGTGGAGTTTATGTTAAACTTAAAGCTCAAGGAGGATTAGATCTTGCTGAAAGGTATAAAATAGTAGAACTTTATAAAGCAGGAAGAGTTACAATTGATGGTAAGAAAATTAGTATTATAGAATCTATTTTTAAATATTTATATTATCTACTTCCAATACCTAAGAAAATACCTGTTGCATGGGATACTGAATATAAAAATCCTATTGAATACTGGACAGGTCTTATTTATCTTGGTAAATCACGTATTTATTCTGAGTATGTAGGTGTTCTTTTAAAAGAGCGTATGGGAATATCTTTTGGTATTTCAATTGCCACACTTATACTAACTTATATAATAGGATATCCGCTTGGAATTGCGATGAGTAAAAAACCAGGTGGAATAGTTGATAAAATTGGTAATGCATTTATTGTATTAAACTACGCAATCCCAGCACTTGTATTTTATCTAATAATGAATAAAGTATTTGGATCTCCAAATGGAATATTTAAAAAATTAGATTTTGGATTTGCTTATGAACAGGGCAAAATTAGAACGCTCTTTCCGCCAATTTTCACTGTAGTTTTCTTATCCATTCCTGGAGTGTCAATCTGGGTTAGAAGATATATGGTTGATGAGTTAAATAGTGATTATGTTAAATTTGCAAGAGCAAAGGGATTATCTGAAAATAAGATTATGTATACACACGTTTTAAAAAATGCGATAATACCACTTATTAGAAATATCCCTGCATCATTTATTCTTGCAATTGTTGGTTCTTATTTTATTGAACATATTTGGGCAATTCCAGGAACAGGTTCTATTTTAATTAAAGCATTAAACGGTGTGGTTCCTGATATTGATGTTATCTTAGGTCTTACTACTGTTTACTCAGCTCTTGGTATGTTATCTTTTTTACTTGGAGATGTTGCGACAGTTTTATATGACCCAAGAATTAAGCTTGCTGGAAAGAGAGGTTAATTATGGAAAATATTAAAGTAGATAATGAAATAATTAACGAGAATGAACTTTTTAAATTTGTTGAACTTGATGAAAGCAAGTCAGAACATCTTACAAAAGAACCTTATTCTTATTTAAAAGCAGTTTTTAAAAGCTTTATTAAAAAACCAGCTGCTATTATTGGACTTATTAGTTTAATTATACTTATTCTAGGAATTATAATAATTCCACAAGTTGCGCCTGCAGGAGCTTACACTGATGATATTACAAATGTAAATGCGCCAATGAGCAGAGCGCATATTTGGGGAACTGATAGAATTGGAAGAGATTTATTCTTTTCTACTTGGAAAGCAGCTGGATATTCTTTATGGCTTGCAGCAGTTTCTGCAATTATCAATCTTTTAATTGGTGTTCTTTTAGGACTTGTTTGGGGATTTTTCAAAAAGATTGATTGGCTATTTATTGAGCTATATAATTTGATTTCTAATATTCCTGGAATTCTTTTATATATGCTTCTTTCGACAATATTTGTTCAATCAGCTCCAGGTCTTCCAATTGAGATAAGACTTATATTAACACTTACATTAACAGGCTGGCTTGGTATTGCAAGGTTTGTCAGAAACCAAACTATGATTATAAATGACCGTGAATATAATATTGCATCAAAAACTTTAGGAACACCTGCAAGAAGAATTATGACTAAAAACTTACTACCATATCTTATGGCAGTAATTGTAACAAGCTCAATGACTCTTATTCCAAGTATGATTTCATCTGAGGTATCACTTTCATACTTTGGTCTTGGTCTTCCAAGTAATTCAGTATCTCTTGGAGCACTGCTTGATCTTGGAAGAAGAGATTTTCTGCAATATCCACTTCCACTAATTGCGCCAGGATTATTGCTTGCATTTATTATTTTTACATTCTTTTTAATTGGTATTGCACTTTCAGATGCACTAGATCCAAAAACACATAGATAGGTAGTATATGAAAATAAATAAAATATTAGATCCAAAGTTAATAGTTGCTGATACAGAGCATATAAAAAAAGGTGATACACTAGTTTCTATTAAAAATCTAGTTGTAAAATTTTCAGTGCGCAATAAAATTCTAACAGCAATCAGAAATGTATCACTTGATATTAAAAAAGGAGAAATTCTAGCAATTGTTGGAGAATCAGGTAGTGGAAAGTCGGTTCTAACAAAATGCTTAATTGGCTTAGCTGATAAAAACCAAATAATTGATAACGGTGATATTTTTTACTCAAATGTAAATCTTGCTAAAATTAAAAATCCTAAGGATTGGTATCAAATTAGAGGTAAGAAAATATCAATTGTTTTCCAAGACCCATTAACATCACTTAATCCTCTTAGAAAAATTGGATCTCAAATATCTGAGACAATTAGACTTCATAGAGGGTTTAACAAAGTTGAGGCTAAAGCAGAGGCAATAAGACTTTTAAAAAGAGTCGGAATTCCTAATGCTGAAAAAAGATATGATGATTATCCTTTCCAATACTCTGGTGGAATGAGACAACGTGTTGTAATTGCGATTGCTCTTGCATCGGCTCCTGATATTTTAATATGTGATGAGCCAACAACAGCTCTTGATGTTACAATTCAAGCACAAATATTAAAACTTATTGAAGAGTTAAAGGAAGAATTTGGATTTACAGTTATATTTATTACCCATGACCTTGCGGTAGTTGCAGAAATTGCTGATAGAGTTGCGGTTATGTATGCTGGTAAGATTGTTGAGTATGGAAGCGTAAATGATATATTCTATGACCCAAGACATCCTTATACATGGAGCTTATTATCATCTCTTCCGCAACTTGGACAAAAAGGTGAAAAGCTATATTCAATTCCAGGAACACCACCAAGTTTATTTGATGAGATTAAAGGCGATGCTTTTGCACCTAGAAATAAATTTGCAATGGCAATTGATTATGTAAAAGAGCCACCTTTAATTAAAGTATCAGATACACACTATGCAGCAACATGGCTACTTGATGAAAGAGCGCCAAAAGCTGAAAGACCTAAAATAATTTCAGAAATTTCTGAAAGGGTAGCTAAAGTTTATTCGGGAGAAAAAAAGTAAATGGATAAAAAAAGTGCCAAAATAAAAATTAAAGAACTTAATACTCAGTATAAAGCTGATTTAAAGCAAAAAAAGGCTGATATTATAAAAAAATATTCAGATTTTGAAAATAAATTAGATAGACAAGAAAAAATAAATAATGAATATTTAAATTATAAGTATGAAAGAACAAATAAGTTCTTAGCTGATGAGAAGGAAATTTTAAAAGAAAGCGGACTTAAAAAATCGGCATTTTTAGCTTGGCTTAAACAAATATTTATAAAAAGTAATAACTATAAAATGACATCTAATACAATTGATGAAAATGGTAGAGAAATTTTGCTTGAAGTAGAAGATGCATCAGTTCATTTTAAACTTGGTAAAAAAGTTGTAAAGGCATGTAATCATTTAAATTTTAAAGTGTATAAAGGTGAGACATTTGGTCTTGTGGGTGAGTCTGGTAGTGGAAAGACAACAATCTCACGTGCGATTATAGGAATTAATAAATTATCAGGCGGTAATATATTTTTTAAAGGAAAAAATATCTCACATCCAATGAAGCACTCTGAAGAGATGAAAGTTAAAAAGAATATTCAAATGATTTTCCAAGACCCAGCGGCTTCATTAAATGAAAGAGCAAACGTTGATTATATTATCTCTGAAGGTCTTTATAACTTTCATTTATTTAAAAATAAAAAAGATAGACTTGAAAAAGTTTCTAATATGCTTAATTCAGTTGGACTTTTACCAGAACATTTAACAAGATATCCCCATGAGTTTAGTGGTGGTCAAAGACAAAGAATTGGAATTGCTAGAGCACTTGTAATTGAACCAGAACTTGTTTTAGCAGATGAGCCAATATCGGCGCTTGATGTATCAATTAGAGCACAGGTTTTAAACTTATTAAGTGATTTACAAAAAGAAAAAAATCTAACATATTTATTTATTGCTCATGATTTATCAATTATTAAATATATAAGTGATCGAATCGGAGTTATGCACAATGGTTATCTTGTTGAGCTTGGAGCAGCTGATGAGATTTATCAAAATCCTATTCATCCATATACAAAATCTCTTCTAACAGCAATCCCGCAGCCAGATCCAAAATCTAAAAATACAAGAAAAAGAATGGTATATAATATGAGCGGAATAGACTATGAGGAATGCTCATGGCAAGAGGTAAAAAGTGGACATTTTGTTTTAACTACAGATGAGTTAAAAAAAGAATGGTTGAAAGATGAAAAATAAAAAGCTTACAATAATACTTGTTATACTTGGCATTAATTTAATACCGATCCTAATCGGAATGATACTTGTATTAAGTATAAAAAGAAATGATCTATTTGAAATATTAACTGCGGCATTTGGGCTTTTATATATAATTTTATTTTTAATAAGAGCTAATCATAATCTTAAGGTAAATAAAAAAATGGAGCAGGAAAGTGAAAAAGTAGAAATAGATTTTGAAAAAATAAAGAATTTTAAAATAAGCCAAAGAATACTAGGTTATTCAGGTCTTGGGCTTTTAGTTATAAGCGGCATTTACTATTTAATTATTAGATATGCAATTGGGGGTTAATATGCTTGAATTTAAAAATATTACTTTAATTGAAAAAAATAAAAAAGATGATAATATCATTTTGGATGATATTTCTTTTAACTTACCAAATTCAGGACTTATTACTTTCAAGGGTAAATTTAATGATAGACAGCCACTTTTAAAACTAATCGCAGGTTTTTTAAAACCTACAAGTGGTGAGTTTTTATTTGATGGCAAAAAGATAAATTATAAAAATCCTTTTGCACTATCTAAATATAGATTTAACAATATTGGGCTTGCTCAAAGAAAAGATAATTTCTTTGAGATGCTAACTGTAAAAGAAAATTATGATTTATTAAATTTATATACAAGAAAAATAAAAGAGGATAAAATTGCTGAGGTTTTAAATTATATTGGTCTTGATGAAAGTGTTCTAGGTTTAAAACCACAAGCACTATCAAAAGGTGAACAGCAAAAACTTGCAATTTCCAAACCTCTTCTTTTAGATACTCCGATTATAATTATAGAAAACCCACTTAAGTATCTTGATACAAAAGATGAGATTGATGATGTTTTAAACTTGATTAAAAAAATATCAAAAGAAAAACTAGTTTTAGTTTTTACAAATGATTGCCTTATTGAAAGCTCATCAGATGGAATTGTTCAAATAATAGATAAAAAGATTGCATCAAATACTATAAAAAATGATACAGTAAATACTAATATTCCACTTTTAAATAAAGATAGTAAAGTATCATCTTTTAATTTTATATCTAAAACATCTGCAAGTCTTTCAATTACTAATTTAAACTATAATATCTGGATTTTTCTATTTATTATTTTTGGACTTATATTTATGCTTTTAGGCGTGCAGTATAAAACTAAAGGCGTTAACAGCCAAAATCTTAGAAAAAATTTAATTGCTGCTAATAATAAGTATGCCTTTTTATCAGCAAATAGAAATATTATGCAAAATCCATTAAGTGATTTAAATTTAAATAGTGATATTTTTTACAAAAGATATTTTGTTCAAAGAGATATCACAGATGATAAAAAAACAAACCGACTAACTAGTGATATTAAAACTATTGTTGAGGTAAAAGATTTTAATAAATCAGGATTTAAACTTTTAGCTGGAAGATATCCTGAAAATACTGATGAGGTTTTAATAACTAAAAAAACTGCATTAAAGATGCTATATGAAATTAAGCAAGAAAATGCTGATCCTAAGGATTTAGCTAGTACTGTTATTGATAGTGAGTTTACTTTTAAAGTAAATGGTAATGTTGAAACATCATATGATGTTAGAAAAGTATCAGGAATTATTGATGATAGTGATAAAAATATTGTTGAAAGCCTTTATGTAAAAGAGGGCTTTTACAAAAAAATTCTTTCAAACGGAATTCATAATCTTGAAGGTGTTGCTGATATAACAGATTTTAAATACACTGGAAAAGATAAAGAAGTTGAAAGAAGAATCTCTGATTATAATGGTATTAAAAATAAACTAATGTATTATAAAGATATTTATGGGTTTATTGAAAAAACATTAAATAAACAAACATATCTTGCAACAATCGATAAGTATAAGGGTAAGAAATTAGAAGAGATTCATCTTGAAGATGATGAGGTAATTTTACCAGCATCACTTTATAATCAAATCTTTAATGATGCTAAAGACCGCCTTGCTATTAAAAGAGAAATAATCGAAAAGGAAAATCCAAGTGATCCAACAGGTGATCCGATTCAAGAGACTATTTATGAGATTAAGGGCGAGGATATTTTAAAAGATGCAACAATAGAAATTACAACAAGAACTGCTAGAACAATTCCTAATAATACTCCAAATGGAATTATTAAAAAAAGATATAAAGTTGTTGGAGTTTTATATGGAGAGAAAAATGGTAAAAAAGAACTTGATATAAATATAACTGGAAAGACCTATCACAGAATTGATGAATCACTTAATAGCTCAATAATATTTTCTAATAATCAAATGAAGAAAATATCTAATTATGTTAAGCATCCATTTGAATATATGGCTAATTTAGAGCGTATGGATGAGGCTACATTTGAAAAGGATTTAGCAAGCAATGCTGATTATTATATAACATCTGAGATAATTGCAAGTGCTAATAAGATTTTAAAAAATCAAACCGCTCAAAAAGCATCAATTGCTTTCTTAGTATTTGGAACATTATTTTTTGTACTTGGTATTTATATATCTGTTAAACTTACAAAAAGTAGATACAAAAAAAGAAATAACCTATTTGCAACATTTTGGATGGGCGGAAGAAATGAGTTTGAAATTAAGCTAGGATTTGCCTTTAATAATCTTTTAATGTCACTTGCTGGATTTGTATTAGCATTTATACTTGCACCACTTTTTATTTACTTTTTCCAACTTATAGTTATAGGAGATTTAAAAAATATCTTTGGTATGGTATATAAATTTAGTGGAAAAGACTTTGGATATTTACTACTATTTGCGCTATTATTTGCAATTTTAAATACACTTGTGAACATTTTATTTATGAATAAGAAAAATTTAAAAGTTGGTAAATATTTAAACTAATAAATTGTTATGATAACAATACACCTTAATTTTTCGTAAGAAAGATTAAGGTGTTGTTTTTTGTTTTTTTTATAATCACACTTTTTAATATAGGTCTTTTATAAAATTATTAAAATTGATTTAATATAGATTTTTATTATAATATATGTTAATGAATACATAAAATGAAGGGTGCTATTATGAACAATGAAAAAGAAAATATTAAATTAAATGATTATTTAAAAAAGATCGAAGAAATTAAAGATACTGTTTTTAATAAAGAACAAAAAAAATTGGCTAGAAAAATATTAGAAAAAGTGGATGATGCTGATATTGATTCTGTTTATAATTTATTGATTCATAGGATTAAAACGGGTTTCGTATTTGATATAGCACCTGAAATAAATCATGAAGCGGTAGCAATTATTGAAGAAGATGAAAAATTAAGAATAACTAGTAACGAATTAAACCCTGAGGTACATAAACTAATTATTGGTGAAAATTATGATGCACTGAAAAATCTCTTAGTATCAAATAACCCCCAAAATATCGGGGGGGGGGGTATTGATTTAATATATATTGATCCACCCTATAATACAGAAAAGACTAAAGAAGAAGGCAATGATTATAAAGATAGCGTAGATTCATCTAAGTTTATTTATCGTGATAAATTTACCCGTGATGGGTGGCTTAATATGATGAATGAAAGATTAAAACTTGCAAGAGATTTATTAAATGATGATGGATTAATATTTATTTCAATTGATGATAATGAACAAGCATATCTTAAAGTATTATGTGATGAAATCTTTGGTGAAGAAAATTTTATTGCCAACTTAAACTGGATTAAAAAACGTGGTCCTGGTGGCAATACTACGCTTGATTATGGAATTGTTAGAAATACTGAATATATTTTAGTATATGCAAGAGACCATAAAAAAGTTAAAATTAACTATCTTATTCATAATGAAAAAACTTTAAAAAAATTAGGATATATTAATAAAGATGAATATTTTAATGAACGAGGATACTATAAAAATACTTATTTATATCGCCCTTCTTCTTCTGGATCATTTCAATACATAAAATCTCTTGATTATAAAATTAAAGCGCCTAATGGAGAATTATTTTCTTTGCATGTTAATAAAGAAAAGAAAGAATCAGGGTGTTATACTTGGGGTTATGAGGCTTATTTAGAAGGGGATAAATTAGGTTTTATTGAGTGTAAAAAAAATAGCGATGGTGATTGGGTTGCGTATAGAAAACAATACTCAAAAGTAACATTTGATCCCCATTCAAAACAAATAATAAATGAACTTGCAGGACAGGATTATGAGAATATTATTGATGAAATATATTCATCTAATGGTGGAGATGAAATAAAAAAAATTTTAGGTGATAAAAATATTTTTGCTTTTCCAAAACCCGTTGAACTAATTAAGTATTTAATAAATATTCATCCTAAAAAGAACATAACTATTTTAGATTTCTTTGCGGGTTCTGGTACAACTGGACAAGCAGTTATGGAACTAAATCAAAAAGATGAAGGGACTAGAAAATTTATATTAGTTACCAATAATGAAAATAATATTGGTTTAAATATCACATACGAAAGATTATTTAGGGTTATTAATGGAATTGGTACTAAGAATGAACCAATAGCATGGAAATATTCTGACGACTACCATTATCTTTGTAATAATTCCTTAGAAGTATATATAATTAAAAAATATGATTTAAGAATTAATGATACTGAAAAAGCCGATAAACTTATTACTAAAGCTCAAGAAGTATTTTCTAGATTTAATCATAACTATAAAAAAGAAAAACTAAATATTTATAATGAACTAGCATCGCTTACACCATATAAGGAAGAGGAATAATATGATTCCTACAAATTTACAAAAAGATGCTGTTAATAGAATACTTCTAGAATATAATAATAAAAAACATAAAACGGTTGAATTTAAGGCACCAACTGGTAGTGGTAAAACCTTAATGGCCACATATTTTATTTCATCACTTTTAGAAAATAATCTTGATAAAAGATTTATTTTTGTTATTGCTACGCCTTCACAAGCAATGCTTCCTGAGGCATTTGCGAATAAGATAAACAGTTATAAAAAATATTTAACATATAATAATTTTGGCTGTGAATATATAGAATCGCCATCAAGTGGGAAAAATACTAAGCTTGAAAGAACGCCATCAATTAAAGTCGAAACAAGTAAAGTCTATATTTTTGGAAAATCAACATTTGGTAAAGGAAGAATATATACTGAGCTTGGAGTAATTGATAATTTTATTGATGAGATAATAAATACAAATCATGAACTCATTTATATTCGTGATGAAGCTCATATTGGTGATATAAGGCAAAATGCTAGTGAAAAAGAATTTGAAAAACTAATTCAAAGTAAAGCTAGCTTTATAATAAAAATGACAGCAACTCCAAGTTATAGTTTTGATAGTGTACTAGTGGAACTTAAAGAGAAAGACTTAAATGATAGTAGTCTTAATGATGGTAAATTTCTTTTAAAATCTGATCATAGAATAATGGTTGATAGAAATATTGATGAGGATGCTTTATTAAATAGTGCTATAAATGAATTCAAAATTATAAAACAGGAATATTTAAATAATTTATATAGTAAAAATAAAGTATTAATTAAGCCAGCATTGTTAATTCAGGTAAGTGATGAGCCAAGTGATAAATTCAAAAAAATAGAATTTTTTAATGAATTAAATAGGATTAAAGAGGAATTAAACAATCACAATTTATCATGGGTAAAATACTTTGGTAAAAATGATACAGAAACAAGTACTTTAAATAAGAATTTTACTCTTGAAGAAATAGCTAAAAATGATTCTGATATTGATTGTATTATTTTTAAAGTAGGTCCTGCGACTGGTTGGGATATACCAAGAGCGTGTATGCTTTTACAATTAAGAAAAGTATGTTCCGATAAACTAACTATTCAAACTTTAGGACGAATAAAAAGAAACCCAATGCCAGAATTAGTATTTAATGATATTACTAATAAATTTTATTTATATTCAAATAATATTGATAATAGTAAAGATCTAAACTATTATAAATATGAGTTAAAGAATACATTCATTGATGAAGAATTTCCGATTATTGAAATAATAAATAAAAGTAAAATAAGTAAATCTTTGTTTAAAGAAACTAAAGATTACAAAATTTATAATTTCTTAAAAGATAGTAAAGATCAAATTATGAGTGATTTACCTTATTTATTTGGCTATGATTCTTTTAATAATAGTTTATATTTTAAAAAGATATCGAATATTGTTGGAGATAATTTAGTTTATAGAAAAATTACCAATGTATTTATGTTTTTATACGAAATCGAAATGACTAAAATAAATAAAGCAAAGTATTATAGTCATTTACAAAAGCCAATAAACTTAGCATATAATGATATATTTTCTAAACTAGAAATTAAGATAAATAATACTAAATTCAAAATTAACAAAGAGTATTTAGAGTATCTTTTGTTAAATAGTAAATTTTCATATTTTAATAAATTAACTAAATTATTATATGAGAGTATGCAGTACAGACCTGAGTATCAAGTCAAATTAGTTAAATATAATCCTAAGGAATTTAAGGAAATTGATTATGTAAATAATCGTATAGAAGAGTTTTTGACTAATAAAACATATAGTGATAATTATTTATTTGAAACCATTAAAAATGATGATGAATCAAAAAATAATGTAGTTATGTTAGATAGTAAGCCTGAAAAAATTGTCTACAATTACATAAAAGAAAAAATATTAGAGTATTCTAAAGGAAAAATAAATATTAAACTGTGGGGGAAAAACTTTAAACAAAGCACAATTAAGGGAGAGTATCTAGATAAGGAGTTTTCATTACACACGTCTTATTGGGATTTTATTTTAAAATTTTCTAATAATGTTTCTTTATATATTGAAGTAAAATCGGAAAATGATATTAATCCTGAAAAAACTGTTCTCCTTGAAAATGCTTATAGCGATTATTTTAAAAATCCATTGAAAGATATGTTTGTGATGGATAGAGAATCAAAAGAGCCATTTATTATTTCAATTTGGAAAGTAAACACGAATAGCATAAATAAAATTAAGGTTACTAATTTTTATGATAAAGAGATATTTTCTAATTTGGATATCAGCGATTCTAATCCCGATAATTTAATTAATTGCATAATTAATTTTGAACCTCTCAAGAAGATAGGATAATAATTATTTAAAAGCAAGGATAATTTCAAATTTAGATGAATTATCCTTGTTTTATTTTGCCTAAATTAAAATGAACTCCTTTAGTTGATTTTCAACTTTGGGAGTTCATAATAAGCTAGACTTTAGTTTTAGATATAAGGTTTAACTTTCTCATCAAGTGGGATATTGCCATTGAATGTATTATCAAATGTAAGTTCATATTCTAATTTAGAGACAAGAGTTCCTTTAACTGTTTTACCAAAAACTACTTTTTCCATTTCTTGCTCAAATTCAAAACTATATTTAAATTTGCTAATTTGATGAGTTTGCCTATTTATTGTCGCTGATATTTTAATTGTACGGATATTTTCTTGTTTAAGTTTTTCAGCAATCGCATTTTGACCATAAGAGATAAGAAATTCTTTTATTAATTCAATTTGACTTTCATTAAAACTTAATTCATAAATTGAACCCTTACTAGATATTGAAGCAAATTTGTCTTTTTCATATTTAAATAATGCCTTAGCATAAATTGAATACTCATATGCATTTTTATAGTTATTTTCAATTTTTTCTTTAGGATCGGTATCTTTATTCTTTTTCTTATTATGTTTATAAACTACTTTATGTAAATTGCCATCTTTAAGAAAATGATAATTATGATGATCTTTAATTAAAGCTCCGCTTGTAAGTTCATCTCTTAAATACGAAATAATATTATTCTTATTATAGTAGGTAGTTCCATTATAGAATGCACCAGGTAATGGAATATTTTTAACATTATTTTCTAAAACATTAGTAAAATCTAATTTATATGTATATTTAAAAGTATCATTACCAACTGTATTTGCTCTTGCAAATAAGAAATAATTTAAATCATTTAAATATCTTGCGTAAATATCAGTATCACCAGTTATTTTAGCAGAAGGATTATAAGAATTAGTTAAAGAACTGTCACTATACCATCCTGAAAAATTATAATTTTCTTTTTCTGATCCTTTGGGTAGTTCTACTATATTATTGTATTCTACTTGCTTTGTAAGTAATACATCAGAATTATCATAGAAAGTAACAGTATATATAATTGGTTTAAATTTTGCATAAATATTTATGTCACTTGTAATTTTTTGACTAGCATCAAATTTTTCAGTAAACGAATTATTGCGATACCATCATTCAAAAGTATGACCTGTTTTAGTAGGATTTTCAGGTAGGTTAGTAATATTTGTGTTATGTTTAATCTTTGCTTCAAATAACAAATTAGTATCGCTATAAAACTTAACACTGTATTCAACGAGGTGATTTGGTTTAGAATCAGGAGTAGGTGTAGGCTTATTAGTGCAACCACCTACTAAAAATAATAGCACTGGGAATAATAAAAACATTAAAATTTTTTTGATTTTCATCTTGTATTTCTCCTTCTTATAATTTTTCAATCAAAATTATTTTATCGTTTTTTTTTTTTCAATAATATGCTCAAAAATTTTAAAAAAGTAAAAAAAGGATTACGAATTTAGCACAAGATAACCATTTAACATATTTAATGGTATAATTAAAAAGGATGTGATTAAATGAATAAAATTGTAAAATCTATATATTTAATATTGCTTTTTCTAGGATTAACTACTTTTTTATTTTCGTGTAAGAAAGATAAAAAACCAGATAAAAATCCAGAAGATCCTAATAGCTTTGCAAAACTTGAAATAGTTGATAAAGAGTATATTAGTGCTAAAAAGATAATCAAAGACAAGCAAAATAGTATTGAGGATGAATTTGATTTTAATAAAATATATAAAGAAACTCCCATTGAGTTAAATATAAAATATGAAAATCTAAAGGGTAAAGTAGTTGACCAACTGCTTATAAATGGTGAGGATATATCACCACTTATAAGAAAACATGATTTAACTTTAAGAACATATCGCTTCACATTAAAAAAAGATACTAAGGTAAGTGTTGTTTTAAAGGATAAACCAAAGCCTAATTTAAAAAAATATAAAGCAAGTATAAGTGAGACGGAACTTTTATATAAAGAAGGCGATGAAATTCAAGGCAAGTATAAATCTAGTAAGTACCTTGAATTTATGGATGGATATACTGCTAATACTTTAGTTGATGCATATACTACTATAAGATTAAGAATTAAGAATTTAGAAAAAGATAAGAAAATTGTAGGTATATACAAAAATATAAGCGGCGAAAAGATTGATTATAATACTGAATATAATGTTATTACTTTTAATATAACAGAGGATTGTGAGTTTTATATTCAAGTTGCTGCAAAGGATAAATATAAGTTAACTCTTCCTGAAAAGGTTAAACTATTAGACCCAGATCCAGCAGATCCTAGTCTTGGAGGAAATTTAGATAAGACAGAATTTACAAACATACTAGAAGGAACTAAATTAAAATTAAAAGTAGAAATCCCAAATGGTAAAGTAGTACAATCTCTTTTAATAAATGGCGATGAGAAAAAACAAGAAATAGATAAAGATGGAATAATTTATTATTCAGTTGTTAAAAATACAACTATAAAATTGCAATACGATAACTTAAAATATAAACTAGATGTAGTTGAAAGCTCGCTTAACTACTTTGAATTTGAAGATGGATATATATCAGGTAAAGAGGTAGATTATGGATATAAGGTTGTATTTAGTATAAAAAATATTCCAAATAAACCAGATAATACTCCGTATGATTATTATCTTGAAGTAGATGGAGATAAATACGAAAAAGATCCAGATGGTAAGTATAGAATTACACTTACTAAAAATAGAAAAGTTAAAATTATTTTAAAGCACTAAGTAAAAAGAGGCTTTCAAGCCTCTTTTTAATATTGATTAAATTTAAGAATATAATAAATATAGTTAATAATTATAAGGAGATATATGGAAAAAATAATACTTGAAGCAGTAGATTATGATTATCTTGGAAGAGGAATATCATATAAGGATAATAAGACATACTTTATAAAAAACTTATTAAAGGGCGAGACAGGCGAGTGCATAATATTAAAAGAGAAGAATAATCTTTTATTTGGAGTATGCCAGAAAGTATTAAAAAAATCTTCTAATAGATCTGATCATGTTTATGAAGATATCACAAACCTATCACATTTAAATGTAGATGAACAGTTATACTTTCAAGAGCATATACTTAAAAAAACTTTAGATAAGTTTAAAGTTAGGTATCAAGAAATTTTGCCAATAGTATATGCTGATTATTATATTAAGTATAGAAATAAAGCAACTTTCCATCTAAAAAATAATAATTATTCTGTATTAGGGAATTATTTTAATGATACAAACGAATTTGCTATATTTAAAAATATTACTATCCCAGATAGGATAAATAAACTTGTTTTATCGCTTAATCAATATTTTAAAACAAATAAAATAAAATTGGAATATATAAGTAAAATCACATTTAGAATAAATGATTTTAATAAGATAATGATGGTTATTTACTCAAACAGAAAAATAACTAATAATTTTTATAATATATTTATAGATGAATATAGTATTTCATCTGTATATAATGTAGTAAAAAATACTGAATTTTTATTATATGGAGATAAGTATTTAACATATAATATAAATAATATAAAATACGATGTAGGAGCTACATCTTTTTTTCAAGTGAATACATCTGTGATAGATAAGATGTATGATTTAATAAAGGAAGAGTCTAAAGATAGTAAAGTTATTATTGATGCCTTTTCGGGAATATCTTCTATTTCAAGATATATTTTTGAAAATAAAGAAATCATTTATTCAATTGAGAAAAATAAAAACGCATGCAATATAGCCAAAAATAATATAAGCAAAAATATTAAAATTATAAATGCTGATTTTTTTAAAGTATATGATAATTATTTAAAATTAGCAGATACTTTAATAATTGATCCACCAAGGGATGGACTAGATATGAACTTATGTAACATTATAAAAAGTAGCAATATTAAAAAAATAATATATCTTTCTTGTAATATGAGGACTCTTTCAAGAGACTTGCAAGTATTACAAGAAAGATATAATATTAAAAAAATAATTCCTATTAAAAACTTTTGGCAGACAGCTGAATGTGAGACATTAGCTATTCTTACTATGGATATTTAATCTAAATCATTTAGCAAAAGAAAATCTTTTAATTTAATATGTTTTACAGTAGATGTAGAAAAGTCAACATCATCATTTGAGATGATGATTTTTTGATTTAGGTTATCAAGCCTGTTAAATCCTTTCATCTCTCGCTTATAAGTATCCTCATTTACTAGAGTATAACACACTTGGATAAAATAGGTTTTATTGTTTTTAGTACATTTAAAATCTATTTCATAATCAGGTGTTGAATAGTATTGAACATTATATCCCATATAAATTAGCTCATTATATATAATATTTTCAAGATTGTGTTCAATATCAAATCTGCCTGATATGTTTCTTAATGAATTAAAAGATACATCGGTGTTATATAATTTACCAAAATATGTAAGTTCTTTTTTAGCTCTTGTAGAGTATTTTGGCACCTCACAAATAATAAAAGCATTTTTTAAGTATTGAATATAATTTGTAATTGTATTTACTGAGCATTCATAATGCTCATTTTTAATATAATCATAAATTGATTTAGATGAAAAAATTCTGCTGTTGCTTTTTAAAACATAATTAACTACTTTATTAAATAAGACATTATTTCTTATATTAAATCTTTTAATAATATCATTATTTATGATGGTATTATTTATATCATTTAAATATTGGATTTGATCATCTAAATTATTAAATTCAAATCTTTTAGGAAATCCCCCCCAGATTAAGTAGTCTGAAATGCTCGGAGTATATTTTAATTCATTAGAATATTTTAATATTTCCTTATACACAAAAGGATATACATTAAAGCATACAAAACGTCCCGATAAATTATCAATAAACTCACTAGATAATAATTTAGAGTTAGAACCTGTTATAAATAAAGAGCAATTATTTAATCTTAAATCTTTAACTGCTATATGCCAGTTAGGAATTTCTTGGATTTCATCAAAAAAACAGTAGCAAAGTCCTTCTTTCTTATTGGAATTAACATATTTTATCAAATCCAGATAATTTGTGATATTTATTGTATCTTGAATCTTTTCAAAATTAAGATAAATTATATTATCAGTTTTGCCGCTTATTTCGGTTTTTATGGATTCGAGGATTGTGCTTTTTCCTGATCTTCTGACTCCTTGAATTACCTTAACTAAGTCACAATCATAAAACCCTCTAATTTTTTCTAAATATTTTTCCCTTATTATCATAAAAACTCCTTATTTTATGTAGCTATTTTACTGAAAAGTTTGCTCAAAGTCAAGAAAAGTTTTCTGTATACTGAAAAGTTTGCATAAAATGTTGCAAACATTTCAGTATTTAATATTGGGAATAATAACCTTATGATGAAATTTGGGTGAATTTTCGTTTGGAAAATTTCACCATAGTTTTTTTATTGTATTAAAAAATTATCATGAAATAGGTAATAATAACAATAAAAAAACTAGTATCGGACATTTGGAACGTTTTTTATCGGACATTTGGAACGTTTTTTATCGGACA
>CAUUCL010000003.1:0-97781 GCA_963543845.1 uncultured Acholeplasmataceae bacterium | reverse complement strand
AACCAAGAAAAAAAGGCTGTAGGAAACAATTTTTATTTTGTTTCTTTACAGCCCCGTTTATTTATTCCATAAAAAAACACCTTAACTTTTAAAGGAAAAGTTAAGGTGAGAATTTAGTTATTCAATATTAAAATTCTTTAAATTTTCAATATAGGCTTTGATATATTCAAAGTCCTCTTTTGTGCCTTCTTGTTGAACTAATCTAATAATAGGCTTGCTATATTTTTTATGTAAATCAAGACCAGCCCATCCAAGCTCAAATGGATGCTTGATATAATTTCCAGATACAACATATCCGATAACTTTATCATGGAATTTTTCCATAAACTTAAGACTATTTTCAGGTGTTATACCTTTTCCTTCTGTATGAGTAAATAATATTACATGATCATTTTCATCAAGACTTTCAATATTTTTAATATCAAAACATTCTTTAGAAACATTTTCACAGATTGACTTAGAATGACCTGTTTTTGTATCGTATATTAACTTTATCATTTTAATTCCTCCTTAAACTTTATAAAACTAGAATAGCACAAAAATTAAATTTTTGTGCTTTAAATGCTTTTAATTTTAGATTCATATTTATAAAATCAAATAAAGTTATTTAGTATTCTTTATTTAATTTTAATGTAAGCGGTTTCACATATTTAAAATTAAAATTAGTTTTATGTTAAAATATTTATACATATTTTTTAAAAGGAGAGTTAGAACTTATGAGAAAAATGAGAAATTTATTTCTGGTATTTATTATTTCAGTATTTTCACTTACTCTTTTTGCATGCGGTAAAAACCTTGCAAAAAACAATACTGAAAAAATGCCAGATCAAAGCTGGCATAAAGAAGGATACAAACAAGGAGATTATGGCAATGTATCTAAACTTGATGCAAACGGCTATGCTATTGAGAATAATAAAATACCAAATTCAAGAGAACTTCCATATGTAAAATATGGCTGGATTGATAGAGATGGTACAAGAAGATATAAAAAGGCTGTCACAAATGTTTATGTTGAAACAAATGACTATAACCCATTAAATGCCATTAGATATGAAATCGGTGATACTGGGGTACCTGTGATTGATATTGTAACTTTATTTGCTGCAAACATCGTGCATGACCCAGTTAAGAATAAACCAACAATTGAGTTTAACGCTGGTATTAGAGCAATTCTTGAAAACTATGAAAAAATAATTAAGCCACTTCAAGAAAAAGGAACAAGAGTAGTTCTTGATTTTCTTCCACATCACCAAGGTTGGGGATATAAAAATATGAAAGGAGAAAATCTTAGATATTTTCTTGATAGATTAGCAGAGGTATTAGATAAGTATAATATTGATGGAATCGATATTGATGATGAGTATGCTGAGTATGATAGATTTAACAGGGCACCTGTAGATGAAGAAAATGGACCATCTGAATTTGTTACAGAATTTCGTAAAAGATTTCCTAAAAAAATACTTTCAGTATTTAATTATGATATAGACTTTGATACAAATAAGATTGCTCCAAAAGATCCAATCACTAAAAAAAGAAATTATATGGTAGATTTTGCTTATGACAATTATGGCGTTTTTAGCAGCCAAACTCCAGAGTGGATACATCCACAAAATCATGCGACTCGTTCAATAGAGGCAAACTCTGGTATACACTGGCAAAATACTGAAGATCAAGCAAAGGATGCAATAGAAAATGGAAAAGGAACATTTATGTATTTTAATCCGCAGTTTAAAGGCGATTTAACAACTGGGTTTAGCGGACTTACTAAAATGCTATATCAGCATGAGACAAGAGATACTGGGATATTTTATAAGCATATGCTAAAACAATAATAGGGGGCAATTGATATGAAAATAAAAAATAAATTATATATAAAAGTAATTGCTGTACTATTTTTATTCTTATCGCTTGGATTATTTTTATACTCATGTAAAAAAGCTGATAAGAAGGTATTATTTAATTTAAATGGTGGAAACATCTCAGGAAATACAAGTAATGTTGAAGTTTTAGTAAAACACGGAGAAAAACTTCAAGAATCGCAAATGCCAAAACCAGTAAAAGAGAAAAACAGACTAGCAGGCTGGCTAGTAGATGGAGCATTATTTAACAGTGAAGCTGAGAAAATTGAAAAAGATCTAACACTTACAGCAAAATGGATAGAGCAAGTATCATTAAACTTGCCTAGTGATGTAAAAGCTGAGGGTATAGAAAATCTTAATAGTATTGATAAAGATACAAATGTAACACTTGAACATATTGTGCCATCTGGAAAAACTCTAAAATCATTTAAGATAAATGGCGAAGAGAAAAAAAGTGAGCTTGCATCAAACAAGATAACATTTAAAATAACTCAAGATACAAAAGTTGAGATTGAATATGAAACAAGCGTAGTTGAGGAAAATTATAGTTTAACACTACCTGCTGAGGTAAAAGCAAACGTTGCTGATTTAACAAAGATTAAAAAAGGAACTGATGTAGAACTTGAGTTTATCCCACAAGTAGGAAAAACCCTAAAATCATTTAAGATAAATGGTGAAGAGAAAAAAGACAATCTTGTAGCAAACAAGATAACATTTAAGATCACTCAAAACACAACAGTAGAGGTAGAATTAGAAAATGCAACTAATCCTTTAAAAGCTGAACTTGATGCAGAAAAGGATAAAGTTGATGCCTTAGTTCAAAATGGCAAGATTGCACTTACAAATGATGTAACACTTGAAAATGTTAAAGCAAAACTAGAAGAGGTAGTTGATACAACTAAAGTAAGTGTTGAAGTTATAGAAAAAGAAGCAGGTAAAAAATACGAGATAAAACTAACTCATAAAAAAGATACTACCCTAACAGCAGTTAATGAGTATGAATTTGAAAAAGTTGAAGATTTAACTGATTTATTAAATCAAATAGATGAAGAGTTAGAAAAAATCGATAATGCCCTAGTTTCAAACTTACTTGAGATAGAACTTGAGCAAAGCCAAAACATCACAGCTGAAAAAGTAAAAGAAAGATTAAATAATATAGTAGATGATTCAGTAGTTAATATAAATGTTACTGAGGTTGAAGCTGGTAAAAAATATAATGTAGAGCTAGTTCATAAAGAAAATGCAAAAGCAAAGAAAAACAAAGTTTATGAGGTTAAAAAAACACTACCTACTTTTGAGTTAACAATCGATTCAGACTTTGAGGTATTAGAGCCACAATCATTAAACTTATCAAAAGTAAAACAAGGAACAAAAGTTAAGGTAAAAGTAAATGTTCCAGAACATAAAGAAATAAAATCTCTATCAAAAAATAATATTCCTGTTCCAATGTCTGAGATAAATAATAATGAGTATGAATTCGAGATGACAGGAAACATTACTTTAAAGGTAGAGTTTAAAGTAAAACAAGAATATATCCAAAAACTAGAAGAAGAGTTTAACAAGTTATCTGATGTAAGAGTAGTTGCACCAGATGGTAATGTACAAGTTGAAAAGGTAAAAGAAAAACTAGAAGAGCTACTAGATATGAGCATTGTCGCAAAAGTTGAAGTAGTTAAAAAAGATGAGAATAAATTTGAGATAACACTAACCCATAAACTAAGCGGTGAAGCAACCTTTACAAAAGATTTAACAGTTTTACCTGAGGTTGTAAAAGTAACATTAGACCTACAAGGAAAAGCGACATATAAAGGTATGGATAAACCAGTAATAACAGTTTATAAAAAGAGCAAACTTACTGAAGACAAACTTCCAAAAGCAAGCGAGCTTACTTATATAAATAGTCAAGATGTATTTAAATCATGGACGAAAGATAAAGATGGAAATATTCCTTTTGAATTTGATAAGGAAGTAGAAAGTGATACAACTATCTATGCTCAGTATCAAACAGGTGATCATGTAGTAACATTTCAAGTAGATAATGCTGGTGTTATAAATCGTGATAAATTCCATAATAGAAAAATAACTGCTGTAAATGATGCAGTTATTAGTGATATATTTAATGAGCTTCCAATTTTACCTGGATATAAGTTTTTAAAATGGTATGATGTTGAAACAGCTAAAACATTTGAATTTGGTAAAACTAAAATTACTAAAAATACTACAATTAAAGCTGAGTTTAAAGAAAAATCATATTTAGAATTTGAAAAAGCATCAGAGACAGAAAATATTGTAAGAATAACAGGAATAAACGATGATGCTATTGAGCATGTATATGTTCCTGAAAAAATTAAAGTTAAAGGCGTAGAATATGAAATTGTTGCAGTTGATAGATATGCTTTCTTTAAAAATAATAAAGTTAAAAAGATTACTTTTTTAGGAAATAAACTTGAAGAAATTCATCATAGTGCATTTTCATACTCTAGCATTGAAGAAGTTGTTTTACCTAATTCATTAGAGGTAATTTCAGATTTTGCATTTTATCAATCTCAATTAAAGAGGGTTGTTATTCCAGCAAGTGTTAAAACTATTGGTAATAAAGCATTTGCTACTGGTTCACTTAGTGATGTAGTATTTGAAAATGCAAATTATACAAGTATAAATAAATATCAATTTGATGGATCTGAGTGGATAAAAAATGGTCTTAAAAATGAACATCACGCGATGATTGTAAACGGAGTACTTATCGCAGCCGATGATTCATTTACAAGAGATATGATTTTACCAGCTGATGTTAAAAAAATTGGTGACTGGGCTTTTTCTGGTTTTGATTGTGAAAATATGGTATTAAATGAAGGATTAGAGGAAATTTCAAATTATGCTTTTTACAAAGCTAAATTTGGTTTTAATAAAGCTAAATTAACTTTACCTAAGACTTTAAAATATATTGGATATAGAGCTTTTGCATTAACAGATGAGTCAGTCATAGAAAAATTTGATTTAAGTGAAAATGTAAACTTATCATATATAAGAGCAGAAGCATTTTATAAAACTGCAATTAAAGAAATAATTTTACCTGATGGATTAAAAGAAATTGGTGATAAAGCATTTTATAATTCTGAACTTCTTGAAAAAATAACTATTCCTTCATCACTTACAAAATTTGGATTTAAAGCAGTTGAAAAAACTAAGTGGTATAGTCAAAGACTTGCTGAAAGTCATTTTATCGTAGCAAACGATACACTACTTGATGCATCAAAGATGACTGCAGCTGATAAAATTCCTAATGTAAAAAGAATTGCTAAAGGAGCATTTATCAATTTAAAAAACATTGAGGAGCTTGAAATACCTGAAAGTGTTGAATATATTGATTCATATGCATTTTATCTTAATGGTGATTTAAAGAAGGTAAAAATCCCAGGAACAATTAAGAAAATAGAAAAAAGAGGATTTATCTTTGAGACATACTATACAGGAGGAAATAAAGATCCAATTCACCTTGATGTTATGATATCAGATGTTGATATTGCTCCAACAACATGGGACAATGATTGGAATCAAATTAGAGAACATGAATCAAGAAAAGCTGGATTATATACCTTCCACTGGGCATATAAGAACAAAGTAAGATTTGACCTTGATGGCGGAAATGTATCAGATGAGATAAAAGCACAAGTTTTAAATAAAGGCGAGATGGCTAGTGAGCCAAGTGCTGTTCCAACAAAACCTGGAAAAGTATTTGTAGGCTGGTTTTTAGATGGTAGCGTATATGATTTTACAAAACCAGTAGTAAAATCAATCACCCTAAAAGCAAAATATGCTGATGTAAATCCTGATTATGATTTAGCATATGAGAATAACGAGTTAGTATTTGTAAGATTAAAAAATAACACATTAAAAGAATTTATAGTTCCAGAAAATGTTGAAGGCGCTACGATTAAGAGAATTAAAAAGGATGCCTTCAAAGACAATACTTCACTTGAGAAAGTAGTAATTCCAGATAGCGTAAAAGCAATCGAGGATGATGTGTTTAATGGTGATACAAATCTTAGTGATATTACATTTGGAACTGGCGTTAAAGAATTTGGAAAAGACTTTATCAAAGGAACTAAATGGCTAAGCGAGAAGAGAGTATCTGATAAAGCAGTTGTAATAAATAAGGTATTAGTAGATGCTAAGAATTTAGAGGAAAACGCTGAACTTCCAGCAGACATTGAAAAAATATCTAAGTATGCATTTGCAGAAAACACTACTACTAAGATTTTAATAATTAAAGAGGGAGTAGTAGAAATTGAAGGAAATGCCTTTAAAGGAAATACTCAAATAGAAAAAATAACTCTACCAAGCACAATGACACTTGTAAGAAAAGATGCCTTTGCGATGGGAAGAGCAGGAAATGTAGAAATCGATGCTAAATTAGTATCACACCAAAAACCAAAAACATGGGAAGAAGGCTATGATAATGGTGATGGAGCAACACTTGAATTTAAATGGAAACAAGTAACAACTCATAGAATTAACCTAATTGAAGGTATAACATTAACAGATCCAACATTATTTGCTGATTCAATTGTATCTGGAAGCAATGTAGAAATTGCGGTAGCACAAAAACAATACCATGCAGTAAGTAAGTTTACAGTAAATGGTGTTAATAGATTAGATGATTTAAAAGCAGGTAATTATAAATTAACAATAAATGTTACAAGCGATGTTACATTTGAACTTGAATATGACCTTGAAGGTGAAGTTAAAGATGAGTTCATGAATGAGTTTAATAAACTTCAAGATAAAATGGGATATGTTCCTGAAATTGGTGAGGATATAAAAGATATCGAAAATCATCTATTAGGCTTTATTAACACTGATATTATAGAAATTTCTGTTTCTAAAAATTCAGATAAATACGATATTACATTTACATCTAAAAAAGTTTCAACACATTCTAAGAAAAAGGAAAATATTGAATTCGTAGCTCTTGCAAAGGTAAATAATCCTGTAGAAAAAGCAACTGCATCAGCATATGTTAACGGATGGTTTTCCTCTGAAAAACCTGAAATGGCATTTGATGGAAATCAGTATACTAAATGGTGTGATAACTCATCAGCAAACAAATGGGTAATGGGTGAGCTTAAAAAGCCTATGTTTATTGGTAGAATAAGCATAGCTCATGCAGGAGTTAAAGAAGATAATTCACTAAATACAAGAAAATATACTATTGAGTATGAGGATGAAGATGGAAAATGGCATGAAGTAGCTAAGATAGTTGATAATAAGCTTGCTTACACTAAACACTCATTTGCTGGAGCAGTAATGAAAAAAATTAGATTAAACGTTGAACAAGCAGAACAATCAGGAAATGCAGCAGCAAGAATATATGAAATTGAATTATATGCTGAAAGTGAAACTGTAAAAGCAACTTTTGATTTAAATGGTGGAAATGTTTCAGGAAATACAGCAAACATTGTTAGGACATTCCCTAGACATGCAATCCTAACTGAGGATATGATGCCTAAGGCAGTTTTAAAAAATTATGTTATTAAAAAATGGTACGTTGTTGAAGCTGATGAGGATGTTGAATTTGGTAAAACTGCACTAGTTGGAAACTACACCATAAAAGCTATTTGGGAAGTTGATCCAAGTATAATAGACACTTTAAATGAAAATCTTAATAAAATTCTGCCAACTGAATTTGTTACAAAAGACTCTCCTGAGATACTAACAAAAGAAGAAGTTATAAATCATATAGAAAGTAAAATTGATAAGACTAAAGTAGCAGTTGATGCAAGATTGCTTCACGATGATATTTGGGAAATTTCGATTAAACATAAAGATGATAATTCTATTGAAGTTAAAAAAGAAGTAGAAATTATTAAGAAAAAATCAGACGAAACAGTATCTGTTACATATGATTTAAACGGTGGTATGTATGATGGTGGAACTGATAATATTGTCTATAACATTGAAAAAGGTAGTCAAATTGGGGCTGATAAAATACTAGATTCTAGTAAATTATCAAAAGATGGTATGAACTTTAAATCTTGGACTTTGGAAAATAAAGAAGTTGATCCACTAGGATACCTTCTTAAAAAAGACGTTGTCTTTACTGCTAAATGGGAAGCGAAACCAGCAGGTGGTGCTGATTTAAGAAAAAGCATCAAAAAGGCAAGTATTTTAAAAGGAACCCAAAATGATGTTGATTTTTTTAATACTTGGAACATAGAAAATACATACGATACAAATGATGATGGAACTCCTAAAATAGATACAGCTTTTGCAGCTGATGCTGATAGTGATGATATGGTAGAACTTTTATATGAATTTAGCACTTTAGTTAGCATTCAAAAAATTAAAGTAGCTCACATCGGAGCTAAGGATAATTTTAAAAAATATAACAACCTTAGAAAAATGGAAATATTTGGCTCAAATGATGGTGAAAACTTTGAAAAAATCGGAGAGATGAACAATCCTGAAAGAGACAATGAAAGTGAGATAAATTTAACAACAGTTAAACCATTTAAATATATTAAATTTCAAACCGTTTTAACAGAAGAGTATCAAGGTGATGAAATAGATTATATGTCATTTGCTGATATAGCGTTTATATCTGCATAAAAATAAACTCCGCCAACTTGGCGGAGTTTTTTAATTGCTTATTTATTTAGATTATAATTGAGCGAAAATTATATTTTATTAAATCGTTTAAGATAAAATAGTAAAAATTATTTATTTTGAAAGCGTTTACAAAATTAAGACAAAAAAGTAAAAAAATGATATAATAAAATAAATTAGTATGTATTAAGTCTAAGGGGAGCGATAAAATGAAATTTAAAAAAATAATGCTAATGGTATCAGTATTTTTTCTAATATTTATACTATATTCTTGCAAAAGGACAAATTATCAGGTTAAAAGGATATATCATTTTCAGGATGCAACTGAATATGATAAATATAATGTTTTAACAGAAAAAGTATCAACAGAGTCAAAAGGAACTATTGATATAAATAAATTCATACCTAAGGATTTATCTGGTTTTTCATATGAGAACTACCAAAATACTGCTTCTAAGACTAAAATTACTGGTAGTGATAAGGATGGATATATTTGCGATATTTACTACAATTTAAAAGAGTATACTATCAAATATACTATCAATGGAGAGACTAAAGAACTTCCTAGAAAATACCGCTACTTAGAAAAAATAAATTTAAGAGAGGTAACTAATAACTACCAAACTGAGTTTTTTGATACTATCTCTGGTAAGTTAGTTGCTAATGAGTTTTTAGTTGAGGGCAATTTAGATTTAATCGCTCAAGATGGACCTTATGTAGCTGAATTTAAAAAACTACTTTTAAAGGTTAATAATCAGCTTGAAGGGCTAACTTTTGATGATGAGCTAAAATCACCTGAGGCATACTTTAAAAATACTAAAGTTGTAACAAAAGCACTTTATGAACAATTTACAAAAGCATTTGATAACTTTAAAAAGTCATTAAAAGATGGAAAAATCGATGAAAAGCTAGATGCCTTTTCAAAACTTGCTAACCTATCAGATAAAATTGATAAAGAAGTTATAAATGGAAAAAAAGAATACACTGATGGTGATATAAATTTACTTGAGATAAAATATAAAAAACTAGTTGATGATTTAAAAGAAAAAATAAATGAGCTAGATTCAAAATTTTCAAAAGCTATCAAGGTATTTAGATTAAATGATGAAGAGTTAAATAAATATGGAAAAGATCAATTTTTATTAGATGAGGCAAGTTATTCTAGAATTTCTACTTATTTAAAAAATGCTAAAAGTGATGTTGTTGTAAAGACGTTTTCTAAAACTAACATTATTAAATCAAAAGAAAATATTGATATTTTAGAAAAAGATTTACTAAATTTAAATGAGGCTATAAATTTATATAACCAAGAAGGAAAATTTGGTAAGAAAGAATTAAATACTAAAACATATAAAATTCAAGTATATAAAGATGGAGTATTAGAAAAAGAAGAAGAGAAAACTTCTTTTGAAAATAATTTAATAAGATTAAATCCTGAAAATGTTGAGAATTATTATGTAAATTCTAAATCAGTTTTATTTGGTGTAAATGATGGTAATTTAATTTTAAAGGTATACTATGAAAAAGAGAATTTACTTGTAAGAATCGATACAGATGGTGGAGAAAATAGTTTTTATGATAAGTCATATATCGAGGTAAAACACAACAGTAAAATCGATAGTGATATCGTAGAAAAAATTAAGAAAGTTACTAAAAAAGATGATAAATTTGGTAGAAACTATCGCTTTTTAAAATATGTAGACTTTTACACAGGCGATGAGGTAGACTTTACTAAAGCATTAACTAAATCACAAATTATTAAGGCAGTCTATGAAAAAGATGCGATTGCTCCTTTTAACTATGAAATTGAATATTATGTTGATAGAGTAGATTCTAAAACATTAGATCCTGAATATAGCAATAATCCACAAAAAACAGTATCATCTGTTAATAAGGTAAATGTTGGAGATTTAGTTGCATTTTCTCCAAATGATATGCCAGCTGAGTATAGAAATGGTTTTGAAATTGATATGGATAAATCAGTTTTAAGCTATGGTAAAATCGGACTTAGTGATAAATTAAAAGTATATCTTAAAAGAAAAATATTAAGAGTTGATTTAGACACAACTTACAAAGATAAAAAAGCAGTAATTGAAGATGAGAGAATTATCAATAATAAATTAAGTATTAAATATGGTACTATTTTTAACATCTATCCTGAAAAAGCAATGATTGAGCTTGGAGGTAATAAAGTTGCAATTTTTGATAAATTAGTTGATGCTGACACTAACATGGAGTATGAACTAGGTAAAAAGGTTGATAAAAACTTAAATTTAAAAGTAGTATATAAGGAAATTGATAAATCTAATCTTACTAAAATAAATTTTACTAAAGGATATATTGGTAAAAAGGTTGTAAATGATAAAGAAGTTGAAGAAGTTTTATATATAGAAAAAAATACTAAGATAAAAGATCCAGCATTTTTTGAAACTACAACATCTGATTCTGTTGCAAGCTTAGATATTGAAAATAATGTAGGATTTATAAAAGATAAATCAGATATTTTTAAAACAATTAACAAAGATACTATTTTTACAAAACAAGAATATACGTTAGAGTTTATCTACCGTATGAATATTGAAAAAATGGAAGCTTTGAAAAAAGAACTTTTCAAAGAGCAAAAATATCTTAAAGCCAAAGATAAAGAATTTGAGATAAAAGGTAAAGTTACAGCTATATTTGAAGATGGTAAACAATTCTTTATTGAAACTGAAAATGGCATGGTATTTGCAAGAGTATCAGGAGCTCTTAGTCAAAGTCAAATTGACAATTTAAAAGTAAATAATGAAATTTCAATTTCTGGAAAATTAAATCAAAATTTCTCTGATATTTACTCATCAAAAATAGATTATAAAGTTGGTAGATTTACAGATTATATTTTAAGTATTGATAATACTACTAGAATTAAACTTTTAAATCTAGGAACAAACAATGACCCTAAAATAGAAGAACTTGGTGATAGCTTAAAAGATGCAAAATCACTTACTAGAGCAAATGTTGGTGAGCTTACAATATTAGATACAATGGGCAAAGTTGCAACTAATGTACCAGGTTATGATGATGGTGTTGTAATTCCTAAATACTACACTTATAAAGTAGTTGATAAATATTCAAATGTATCATATTTATATATGGATGAAAATAACCCTAATGTTAAATACTTCCTTGATTTAAATGCGGGAGATATTATAAATATTAAAGGCGCATATTTAATAAATGCAAGAGTTAAAAGAAAAGGAATACCAGCATTTAATGATGGCGCTACAAAATCATTCTTGGGAATATTTGTAACTGATTTTAACACTCAAGTTGAATATATCACTCAAGCTGATAAGAGGATAAATGTTAATTTAAATGTTAACTTTGAAAAATATGAAAACTGGACAAGTTTTGAAAGTAGATCTAAAAAATACGAGTTATATAAAAATACTAATCTTGAAACAATAATTAAAGACTATTTTGAATATAACATCTTTAATGGATATAAAGTAAAAGATGTAAAAATCAATAATACTTTAATTGAAAAAGATAAATACTATGAAACTAAATTAAATGATAATGATAATATTGAAATTATAATGGAAAAGGAAGTTCAATATATTAACTTTTACTATGGAACTTATCTTCCAAAAGAGTTAATTCCAAACCTTAAACTAATTGGTCATAAAGGCGGAATGGAATATGAGACTTATCCTGTTGATTATGATGAAGGATTTTATCGTTTTGTTTTAGCTTATGATAAAAAGGATTTATACACAGAACTTACAATAAAATACACAGATACTGTATATAAGAAAATAATTTTAAATTTAGCAAATAAAAATCCTAATGATGTAAGAAGCTATGCAGCAATGGAGACATGTAAGTATTCTTTAATTCATGGAAATAACTCAAGCTTTGGTAATTTAGATTTACATTCAATTAGTTATGAATGGGGAGATATTCTGCCAGAGGAGATATTAAACAATAACAAAGGATTATTTATTCACCCATTCTCACTTGATGGACCAAGTGGCGCATATGCAGAAGAGTATGCAGATAGATCACTTTATAGTGCAATTTTAATGGAAAACACTAACATTGCAACACCAGATGGTGAGAAAAATATAAATAAAGATCACAACATGCTTAGCAATTATACTCAATACGATGGTAATAGATTTTATCAATTTGATGGAAGCCTATCAGAAGGAGATATAAATTCTAGCAAGAAGTTTAACATAAGAGCATTTATTAAAATGTATTTAAAAGATACTGATGAAAATGGTATTGATTATGCAACTAACAAAATTGTTAGATACTACTTCCATAAATCATCATTTTCTAAATATGCTAGATTTAATAAATTTGGTCTTGGATACTTATTTGCTGATTTAACTCCATTTGTAAATGGAAAACTTCTTGCGAATAAGAGCTTAGCATCAGATTTATCTGCTAAAGAGCAAAATGATGCTGAACTTTCAAAATCAGATGATAGAATAATTCAAAGCCTACCTGAGTTTTTAGAGTATCTAAGAAAAAATAATGTTAAGTCATATGATAATATATTTAAAAATTTACGTGAATATGATCGTTTAGAATTTAATATAATCGAGAATAATGATATAACATTTAAAAATAATAAAAAGACAATCGATGTTAGCAAGAAAATATATGATGAGATAACTCCAGAAGAACTTGGAATAAATAATCCAACTGGTAAGAAGTTATTATTTGTTGACCTTGATACAATGGAGATTGTTGATTTTAATTATAGATATGATAATAAAAAAGTTAGAAGATATGGAATTTTAACATATGAAGAAAAAGATATTGAAATATCAGTTTTAGAAAATAGTAAGAATATAAACAAAACCAAACTAATTGAGTCATATTTTGGAAAATATGGAAAAGAAAGCTTGGGAAGTGTAAATGGAGTTATTAAAACGCACAAGTTTAAAATGCCATATAACAAAGACTTCCCGCAACTATTTAAATACTTTAAACACTCAGATGGTCTATTAGATGAGCTAGATTATGATTATAGTTTTAAAATTTCTATTGCTGATGAAAGTTTAAGTTATGTATACTTTGCAACAAGCAAGAAAATAATACCAATTAAAAACGGATATAAAAAATTCGTTCTAGCTTTAAAAAACACTAGCAACCAAGAGTTTAAAGATGAAGTAGCAGGTTATGTTTTAAAAGTTGTAGATAAAAATAATCAAACTAAAATATACCCTCTTTCTGGAATGCTATATGATAATGTTGGTTATTTTGAAATGGATTATACAAATCCTAAAGATTATAAAGAGATAAATGTTTACAAAAATAGTTCGCTTAACAATAAGATAAATAGCAATAAAATCACAATTGATGATAAGCCTTTCTCTATTAAACTAATAGATAGAGATAGTGGCGGTAAGGTTGTAAGATTTAAAAACATCTCTGATAATGCCGATAGTTTATTTAACTATAAAAAAATAACAATAAATCCTATCAATCTTACATGGGATAATAATCTTGGAATTTCTAAAGTAGAGTATTTATATTCATATAATTATCTTGATACAAAGATAAAATTAAGAAAAGATATGTTTAATCAATTTTATAAACCAGGTTATGAAATGATATACACCTATGTTATAAATGGAGTTGAAAAACCATTTGATATAGATGATGCAATTTTAGAAAATGGCACAGATATTGTAGTTAACATTTACTATAAATTAAAATATAAACCAGGTGAGTATTATAAACTTTTACTTAATTTTGGAAAAGGTGATTCCTACTCAAAACAAGATTTTGGATATATTGAAGCACTAAAAAATAGACTTTATTATGGAAAAGAATTATATGTTAAAAAAGGTGCATCTCTTTCATTTTTGAAAAATGTATTAATAAATTCTGATTGGCTAAATTATAAAACATTTACTAACTGGAAAATAAGCGGTGGAGCTATTTTACAAGATAGCGATACATTTGATGGAAGCAAAGATATTGAACTAATTGCTCAGTATACAGATAGCGCATTAACTAATATTATTAAAAGAGAATACTATATAGAAAATGTATCAAATGGTTCTTATGAGCAATTAAGAAGAGAACAATTTATCCTAAATAAAACAGAAGATAATTATAAAGTTGATAAAACTAAACTAGATATTCCAAATGGATATGAAATTGATTATGATAAATCAACTCTTGAGCTAAAGAATATAAATGCTCTTGCCGCTCATAAGAGAGTTTTAAAAATTTACTACAAAGCTAAAAGATATGATGTATCTATTAACTTAAACGGCGGAAGTATTACGCAAGATGGAGAGAATTATTTACTTAGTCAAGGATTTTTAAAACAAGGATCTACTTATAAAAAGCAAGTAGCACATGGAATTGATATTCATAAAATTATTTATGAATTTATCACAAAATATACTCCTAAAAAAGATGATAAATCTAATTTAGGATTTAGTATAAATGATGAGGCTTTAATAAAATATAATATCTTAAAACCAGGAGAGAATATAGTAGATAAAGATATTATGATTTCATTTAAGTATTAAAAGGAGGAATAATCATGAAAAAATTTAAATATTTATTATTATTTTTAATTGTTCCTTTATTTTCACTTTTACTTTTTGCTTGTGGTAAAAGCCAAAACTTAAAAGAGGAAAAACTTGATAAAACAAATCTTCTTGCAAAAATAAATGAAGTTAAAAGAGCAAGAAATCCTTTGATTGCTTATGATAATAATACTAAAAGATTTGCGGGCTACTATTATATTAAAAAAGAAAAATATATTGAGTTAAACATTAAAATTGATGAGGCAGTAAAGGCTTATAAAAATCAAAAATTAACTCACAGCGAGTTAATTAGCAACATTGATACACTAAATAAAGCAAAAGCTGAGATTGAATCTATCAAGCCACATAAAAGAGAAATTATTCAGCTTGATAAAGTATCAACTTTAATTGCATCTTTATATAGTTTTTCTCATAAATCATATCCAAGAGAATATCAAGACTTTTATAGTGAGTACGTAAGACAAAAAGCTGAGATATTAAAAGAGTCAACTACATTTGAAGAAGATTTTAAAATTATTCAAAAACAAGTTAAAGACTTAGATGATTACATTCGTGAAGAGATAATGGGAACTGCTAAGTTTAATAAGGAATTTGATTTTTGCAAAATGAGAAATCCTTTTAAATCATGCCATCCAAGATTTGAAAACCTGCCTGTTGATGGTGAGGTATTTATAAGTGAAAAAGGTGTTAGCAGGGATTTAATTAGAGAAAAAGGTATTAGAGCATTTGATGCAAGCGGTAAGGATATCTCATCTAGAATATACTTTAAACAAACAACTGATTTTATAAATACATCAAGACAGTATGTGCAAATTGCATGTTCTGATGATTATTTAAACGAGTCAATTTCAAATGAGGTATATCTTTTAATAAACCGTGGAACAAAACTTGACATTAGAAAACCTAAGCTAATTGTACCAACTGCAATTGATATTGCATCAAGCGCTGCGATATCTATTAAAAATATTAAAGATTATGTTATTGCAACAGATTATCTTGGAGTAAGAATTAAAAATGAGCAAATCAACTTTAAGGCATATTATAAAAATGGTCTTGAATGTGATAACTTTACTGAAGTAGGTAAAAAAGAGCCAGGATTTTACACTGTAAAATACCAAGCACACGATTCTGATTTAAACTACTCAGATGTTAAGGAAAAAGAATTTATTATTCTTCCGCCAAGTGAGAAGTTTAAATCTGAAAAAGAAAATATAAAATCTGATGTTGTTCCAAAAGATTTAGGAATGTCTATAAGTGATTTAGAAAAATTATCTAAATTATCTGATGAAGATTTAAAATATAAATATATCTCTAAAGAACCACTTGCCGAAAGAGATTATTCAAAAGTTAATAATAACCCTAATGCTGGAAAAAGAAAAGTTATGTTATACGATGAGATAAAACAATACATCGACATGGTATACAAGCAAGATGGATTTCATCAAATGAATTATAACTTAATGCAATATATAGACTCTGTAGTTGTTGGTAATAAATTAGGTGATGTTGCAATTCCAAGTAAAGATATTATCGATATGTTCCATAAAAATGGAGTTAAGGTTTATGGATCTGTTACTATTGATTTTGAAGCTCTTGGAGGAAGTAAGTCTACATTAGAAGATCTTATCCAAAATAAAATCGAAGGAAATGAGAGAATATTTAAATACTTACAATTATTAAGTGAGATTCCTAAACGTCTTGGTTTTGATGGATGGTTTGTATCAATTAAGACAGGATTTTATAAAGGTTATTTAGATGATTCATCACTTTCAATGGCTGAGAGATTAGAACATAAAAATAATGTTGCTAAATTTACTAAAAAAACAGCTGAAGAGTTAATTCCTTTTTTAAGAAAATTAAAAGAAAACCTTAATAACAATAATCAAAAACTTCTACTTTCAGAGGGTATATCAGATAATGGAAGTGTAACTGTTACATCTGCATATGATTCAATCCATAAAGAAATGGCAAAATCATGTGATATATTTATTACATCTCACTTTGGCATTGGAGTTAAAGATTTAACAATTAAAGATGAGATTGCAAAATATAAAAATGATACAGGAAAAGATGAGGATACTTTTTATAAATCACTTTTTGCAGGATATAATAAAAATGACTCTGTCACATTAAATAATTATCTAGACCTACTTACAGAAGACACACCAGGAGTTAGAAGATTAGCTACAAATTTATTTTTAGTCAATTTATCTAATAGATTATTTAACCTAAGAGATAACGGATTTAACTACGATAAATTAGATCCAAAAAGTCCTACTAATTTATATGGCTCAAATGATTATTATTCATATATTGAAAGACTTCAAAAATTTGTAGATGCAAATTCTTGGAATAATCAAAGAACAAATGAGTTAAAAGCGCATCTTGCATCACTTAGTCAAGATGAGGCAAAAGATTTTGACAGAAGCGCATATTTTAATCTTGCAGAGCATATAATAGCTAAAACTCCAGTTGTTGGCGATGATTTTTATACAAACTTTAATTTAAATAATGGTAAGAAATATTTTAAAGATGGAGAAGTTATTAAGAATTTCAAAGATGAAAAAACCTATTTTGAGGGTGGCGGATATAATAACTTTTCAAATCAAGCAATTCTTCCTTTTTGGAATTGTTATGATAATAATGGTTTAAAATATAATTTATCATATGATTTTGAAAATGTATTAAATGGTCTATCATCACTTAATATTAAAGGTGAAAATAAAACTTCTACTTCATCAGAGATTGATTTATTTGCATCTAGTATGAATTTAAAAGATTTAGCAAGCGAGAAATATATTTATAAAATATCTTATAAATCAAATTTAAATCTTGCAGGACTTAAGTTAAGATTAAAAGTTTATACAGAAGATGGTGCAACTTATCAATCAGATAGTGCTGAGGTTTTAGATAACAATAAAAATGATTTAACATTTGAAATACCAAAGGCAGCTGGTAAAATAACTAAGATATCTTTAGTTGTTGAAGCGCCAATTAGACAAGGTTATGATTTAAATTTATATTCACTTTTTATTGGTAAAGAAAGTTTACTTGGAAATAAAAATGCAGAAATAAAAAACCTAATAATTGATAAAGTTGGTTATAATGATAATATTGATGCAGAAGCGCTTTTAAGCTATGATGCGCTAGAAAATGCAAGTTATTATGTAATGTACCAAGTTACAAAAGATGGAAAACTTATCTATCTTGGAATGAGTAAAACTAATCACATGATAGCAAAAGGAATTACTCGTTTTGCTAAAAATCCAGTTAATCCAAAATTTCCAACTCTTGATGAGTATGATAAAACATATAAATTAAAACTTGTGGCATATGATAAATTTGATAATATAATATCAAGTGATAAAATAATTGAGTCAAACTGGCCTGGTAAACTTGTTGAAGGTGGAAAGGCTGAGGTTAAACTATCAAGCAAAATTGCTAAGGTTAATGAGTCAATAATATTTACACCAGTTCTTGATAAAAATGTTGAAAGCTATGAATTTAACTTTTATAACAAGCCAGGTGAGAAAAATTATGGAATTATTGATGTTCAAAAAATTGAAGGAAGCAACTCATATGTTGTAAGATTTAATAAAGAAGGTTTTTATGGATTTTCATATAAGTGTAAAAACCCATATGGAGAGGATAGCTTTACTGTTGAAAAAGGTGTTATTATCTCAAATAATGTAGAGGCTGAATCAGATATTACAAGTGATGCTAAAATTGATGATAGTGAAGAATTTGAAGGAATTAATTATTCACCTGGAATTCCAAACAGTAGTGAAAAACCAAGTTATCTAATTGATACAGATGCAAATGGAAATCCTAATCTTGCTACTAAATGGTGTAATACATCAAAAGGTCCTGGTCAAAGATGGGTAATTGTTGAATTTGCAGCTGAGGTATCTGTTTCAAGATTTGAATTATCACATTGTACAACTTCACTTTCTCATTCATGGGATAGATCAAATAGAGGTGCAATAACATCTGAGTATGAAATATATACATCAAATGATAAGGTTAATTGGACTAAAGTAGTTCACAGAGAAAATAATATTAAAGATGTAACAGTTGATAAACTAGATGAACCTGTTACATGTAAATATATTAAGTTAAATGTTGTAAACGGTGGTCAAGATATTACTGCCAGAATATATGATCTAAGAATTTTTGGATCAAGATAGAAAGGAAAGAAAATGATTAAAGTTAAAAAAATATTTTTTGTGTTTGTACTTACTTTCTTTGCGTTTTTACTAGTTGCATGTAAAGGTGCAGACACAACTAAAGTTTCTCAAAAAATTAGTGAGGCTAGAAATCTAGTTAAAAATACCCTTCCTACAACTAAGGAAAAAAATGAGATATCAGTTTTAGATTCAAACAAGTATGTAAAAAAAGCACACTATGATGAATTTATTAATTATCTAGATGATTTAGAAGCTCAAATTAAAAATAAAAATATTAAACAAGAAAAAGTTGATGAGCTTTTAAAAGAGTTAGAAAATAAATATCTTGATTTTGTATCAAGCAAAATATTTTATGGAATTTTTTCTAAAAACTACTCTAACAATAAAGAGGGTTTACTTGAGGCTATAAAAGATTTAAAAGAAATGCTTTCAAAATTAAATGTTGTAAACAATGATGCAGAAGCATCAGCAGGTGCAACATATATCCTAAAAAAAGATAAAGAAGCATTTGATAAAGAGCTAAAAGAAGAAGTTGAAGATAAAATAACTCCAACAATGAATGAAAGTCAATATGAGGAGTTAATAAATAAAGTTGATGAGATTTTAAAAAATGTTAAAAATAAATTTAAAATCGGACAAAAAGGTTCATCTTTAGAGACTATCGAAGATAAATTTGAAGGCGATATTAAAAAACTTTTAAACGGAAATGATAATGAAAGATTAAATCTTCATGGTAAAGAAGTTACCTTTTACACACACGTTTTAAATGAGGAATCTCCATTTGAACCAGGATATAAATCAGATGTTTTAAAAACAGAAGAATATAAAGCGTTTTTAAAAGGTCTTGAGGAAAAATATAATTTTAAATTTAAATTTTCAACACCTAAAGGAGATTATTTTGAAATTGCTAAAAACTTAGCAACTGAGCTTGCTGCAACAAATGATGCTAAAATTATTCGTGTTGCTGAAAAATCTGCACTACTTGAGCATATTAAGCTTGGTAATTTAGCACCAATTGATTCACTTTTAAATAAACTAGGTTCTGAATATCTTTTCAATAACTGGCAAAGAGAAAGAGGAAAAGTATTTGGTAAGACATTCGGTATTCAAAGATTCGAGGGTGTAACTTATCCTGATATGATGGTATTTAATCGTAAGATTTTAACAGATGCTGGAATTAAGCCAGAAGAAATGCCAGATAAACTATGGGCAAGCGGAAAATGGGATTTAGAAAAATTTGCAGAATATCTTAGAAAAATTAAAGGTCAAGATGGAATTACACCAGCAGGACTTAGCCCAACATTTTTCGGAGTTCAATCAGTTTTAGCAAACGGACTTAATCTAATTGATCAAAACAAAAATAAAATTGAAGACCAATTAAACTTAGATAATGGTCAAGTTACAAATATCTTATCTGCTTATAAAGAATTAGTTGATGAAGGACTACTTACTTATAAAGCTGATGATGATTTAGCAAATACTAATTTTATTCAAGATAAACTAATGAATGTAAACCATATGAGAGATTCATTTAATGGTGGTAAATTAGGATTTACAATGGTTCAAAACTGGTCAATGCCATTTGATAAAGTTGCAGATTACGGTATTGTTCCAATTCCTCAAGTTGATAAACAAGAAAATAAAAAATATATAACTCCAATTGAAGCAGGTGACGTTTTAACTGTATCAAAAGGAAATAATCACCAACAAGTATCACTTATTATGATGCTTATAAATAAATATGTTAAAGAAAAAACTGAGGAATTTTACAAAGAAAAAGCTAAAGAGTATGGAATTACTGGCGATTTATCTGATGAGAAAGTATTTAATAAACTTTTAATTGAGATTTGGATTTCTAAAAAACTATCTTTTGTAGATGGTCCAGATAAAGAAGCGCAAAAAGAACTTGCAAGAAGAATTTGTGCATTCATGCATGGTTATAAAACAGAAAAATACTTTAATGATGAGAATAATGAAGACAATGATCATACAGGTTTAAGTAATGTTATTCCATCAGAGCTCGATCAAGTCGGCGCAACTAATTTATATGCGCTCGCAATTCAAAAAGCATTTAAAAATAAAGACAGTTCGTTTTTAACTAAAATTCAAGCTGAAAAGCCTAATATTATTAAAAACTACGAAGAAGTCTTAGATCAAGTAAGAAGATTCATTATTAAATAAGGATGGTAGTAAGTGAAAAAGAAGAAAAAAATAATAATCTTATCATTAATTCTAATTATTATAATTTCTTTAATAATTGCATCTATTGCAAAAAGCTATAAAGAAGTATATACGGAAAATATTTCTTCTTTTTCGCAACGAGATAAAATTTATAACGATCCTAAAAGTTATTATAATTATCAAAAAAATAACCATGAAGATGCTACAGAAGATGTAGATATTGATGTAAGAGATGTAAAAAATAGTGAAACAACTAATACTTGGAATAATTTTGAAGATAGTTCCATTATTACTCAAGACCAAGGAAAAATCACTTGGGAGTTTAATGTTAAAAAATCAGGATTTTATAACATTTTAATGAACTACAGGCAAGTTTCAAAAGAGTATGAAGTAATGGGCGAGAGGTATGTTGGTAAAGGAAGCGATATTGAAAGGGATTTACTAATAAATGATAAACTCCCTTTTAATGAGGCTAAAAACCTTAAGTTTTCTAGAACATATGAAGATGATAAAAAAACTATGGAATCTCCGACATCATTTAAGAAGAATTTTAATGGCGATGAGATAAGACCAAAGCAAATAGAAAAAGAGCAAAATATTACAACTCTTGTCTCAGATTATGAAAAATATACTCCAGAGCCATATAAGTTTTATTTTAAAAAAGGAAAAAATACTTTAACACTTGATGCTAAAAGAGAGCCGATGGTTATCAATAAATTAAAGCTTGTAAGACCTGTTAGTATTAAAAGCTATAAAGATAAACTTGCTGAGTGGAAAGCAAAAGGAATTAAAGAGGTAGGAAAAAATGTTTCAGTTCATCAAGAGGCTGAATATATCTATGAGAAAAATACCCCTGTTTTAATTCCATTAAAAGATGGAAACAGCGCAAGATTTTATCCATATAATAGCGGAAACAAAGAAAGACTAAATTCTGTTGGTATATACTCATGGAGGCTTCCTGGATATTGGTTATCTTATAAAATAACAGCACCAGAAGATGGTTTATATGCGCTTACTTTAAGAGGTAAGCAAAATATAAAAGAAGCAGGCTTTGTCTCAAGACAGGTTATGATAAATAATGAAATTCAGTTCAAAGAGGCATCTTATATTCCGCTTAAATCAACAAGTGATTTAACTAATTACAGAATATCTGATGGTAAAAAAGAGTATTTGTTTTATCTTAAAAAAGGCGAGAATATTGTTAAATTCTCGGTCTCACTTGGAAATATTGGATATTTACTTAATGAGGTAAAAGATATAATCACTAATTTAAATAAGATATATCTAGATATTATTAAATACACCACAACAACTCCAGATTTTCACAGGGATTATAACCTAAGAGAAAAAATGCCTGAACTTGAAAAAAGTCTTGCGGCATATCATAAAAGATTACAAAATGTAATAAATATATACAAGGAAACTTATAAAATTGGAATTGGTAGTATTAGTGCTCTTTCTAATTTGAATATGCAAATTAGTAAATTTGCTAAAAATTGTGAGAGCATAATATATGAATTAAATACCTTCCAGTCTAATATATCAGCGCTTGGTACATGGGTTTTAACAGAGCAAGAACAGCCTTTTACAATGGATTCTTTCACCTTTCACTCTCCTGGTATGAAATTAAGAAGGGCAAGATCTAATATATTTGAAAGCGGCTGGCTTGAATTATCACGTTTTATATTCTCGTTTAAAAAGCAATCGACATATGCAGGAAATCCTAAGGCTACAAGAAGAATAAAAGTATGGATTACCTCAGGACGTGATAATGCTCAAATTTTAAAAAGAATTATTGATGAATACTTTGCTGATAAAAACTTAGCGGTAGATTTAGAACTTGTTCAAAAAGAGGCACTTTTAAAAGCTACAATCGCAGGAAAAGGTCCTGATGTTGCAGTAAGTGTTGAAGAAGGCACTCCGATAGATTTTGCATTTAGAGGTGCTGCTTATGATTTAACTAAGTTTGATGATTTAAATGATGTTTTAAAAAATTATCACAAAAGTGCTTTAACATCGCTTTATTTTAAGAAAAAAGGTAAAAACGGATTATATGCACTTCCTGAGCAGCAAATCTTCCCTGTAATGTTTTACAGAAAAGATGTATTTGAAAAACTAGGATTAACTCCACCAACTACAGCTGATGAGCTTGATGCAGTTATCCAAAAATTAAATTCAAGCAATTATAATTTCTTTCTTGACTCAGGAACTAATACATTAAATGAACAACTTCAAGCAAAGACAGTTTCAAATAGTGTTAATGCGGGATTTTTCTCAACACTACTTGCGCAATATGGCGGTAAGTTTTACAATGATGATTTAAATAAATCGGCGCTAGGTGAAAAAAATGCCCTTGAAGCGTTTACTAAATTTACAGATTATTTTACTGCATATAAAATTCCAGTTGCAGCAAACTTTGTAAACAGATTCCGCTCTGGTGAAATTGCAGCAGGTATTACGGATTATAGTGTATATAATACCCTTGCTGTATTTGCGCCTGAGATTGCAGGAAACTGGGGAATTGCTAAAATTCCAAGTTTTAAAAATGGAAGTATAAAGGCTGCAAGTAAAAGTAGTGCTGTTGCAATGATATCTAACTTTACAAAAGACCCTAATGCATCATGGGAATTTTTAAAGTGGTGGACAAGCGATGCAACACAACTTGAGTATGCAAGAGAGCTTGAAACAGTTATTGGTGCTGCTGCAAGATATACAACAGCAAATTATAAAACACTTGAAAAATTATCATGGCCATCTAAGGATTTAGAAGTAATTAAAGCTCAGATGGAAAACACAGTTGGTATACCACAAGTTCCAGGGGGATATATGACTACAAGACAATTTATAAATGCTTTTCTAGCGGTTGTAAATGATGGTCTTAGCCCTTATGAGACAATGGATGAGTATATCACAGAAATTGATCATGCAATCTTTACTAAGAGAAAGGAATTCGGACTCGAGTGAAAAAACTAACAAAAGGAATATTTAATATTAAAATCTTATTATTAGCAATAATAATACTTTTAATGACGACTATTTCTTTTGGATTTAGAGTTTTTGCAAAAGATTATTCATATAGTTATGATTACTATAATGAAATTAAAGCAGCCCCTGCATCTTATAATCGTGAAAAGGTATTAACAACTAAAGATTTAGGAATGGACCCAGGGGATGTTATAGTTGATGTTTTAATTTTAAAAAACAGAAAGATAATCGCAACTCAAACAAAAATTTATATTTATGATAAAGATTATAAAAAAATTGCTAAAATCGACCATTATTTAAAAAATGGCGTTATGCAAAGTTTTTATGGAATAAGCTCAATTGCATCATTTTTTGAAAATAAAACTACATTAAAGTTATATGTTGCAATGAGTAGAAAAGTTAAAACAGATGGAAAAATAGCAATTTTAAAAGTTAACGATGATGATACTTTAACATATTTAAAAGAACTTGATATAAATGAAAAAAGCGGAATACCAGGACTTAAGAATTTTAAACCAAGCAAAATTGCGGTATCTAAAACAGGAGCAATCTATGTTTTAATAAATGACTCTGATCAAGGTATATTAGAACTTGATGAGAATGCTAACTTTAAAAGATTTGTTGGAACTAATAAAATTGTAATATCTGGTATTGAAGCATTTTGGAGAAAGTTATCTCCTAAAAATGCCAAAGGTAGAACTAATTATGTGCCTGTTTCATTTTCATCTATTGCGGTAGATGAAAAAGGATTTATCTATACAACAACATCATCTAAAGGAAGCAAACCAATTCAAAAATTAAATTTTAAAGGTGAGAATGTGCTTCTTGAAAATGGTAATACTAAAGTTGTTGGAGATATTTATGAAGATAGCAACTACCAATCAGTATTTACGGATATTGCAATAAATGATTATGGTATTTACCTTGGACTTGATACTTTTAAAGATGATATTAAAAAAGATGGCGACAGATCTAAAAATAGAATATTTGCCTATAATAGTTCAGGAGATTTACTTTATACAATTGGTAATAAAGGCGACCAATCAAAAGATTTATTAGAATATCCAAAACTTGTTAGATGGGATGGAAATGATATTGTCGTTTTAGACAATGGTGGAAATGTTTCAAGATTATTAGTTTTTAAAGAAACTGAATATGGTAAAAATATTAACAGTGCTGTAAGAAACTATGAAAATGGGAACTTCCAAAAATCTCTTCCTTACTGGCTAAAAAGTTTAGAACTTAATTCAAATAATGAACTTGCATACACTGGTATTGGAAAAGTTCATTTAAGAAATAAAGAATATGAAAGTGCACTTGAAAATTTTAAAAAAGCCAATAATAAAATATACTATTCTAAGGCATATGAGAAAATAAGAAATAAAAAACTTACAAAAGCATTTGTTCCTACAATAGTTGCTGTAGCATTATTTTTTGTTGGTTTAAAAGGAGTATTTATTTGGCTAGACAAAAAACTTTAGGAGAAAAGGTATACGATGAGATAGCAGCGCCACATTATCTTGTAGCTGCACCTTTTAAGACATTTGATAAAATGAAAGAAAAGAAAATAGGTAATTACTACTTAGCGACTATTTTCATTCTTTTGTTTGGAATAATGAATGTAGTAGATTATCAGTATAAGGGCTTTATAATAAATAGCAATAATCCTTTAAAATTAAATGCTCTTTTAATAATTGTTACATCAATTATTCCCCTTTTAATATTTATCTTTGCAAACCTTGCGCTTACGACATTTTTTGATGGTAAGGGTAAGCTTGGAGAAATATATAAAGTTTTAGGATATTCTTTATACCCTTTTATCATTTGCAATCTTTTTGCAATACTTCTTTCAAATTTTATTACATTAGAAGGAGTTGTGTTTGTTAAGACTATTTTCATATTTGGAATTATATGGACTAGCCTACTTCTTTTTATAGGTCTTTTAATAATTCATGAGTATGGGGTATTTAAAAATATAATATCAATTTTAATTACATTTCTGACAATGATTATTATTGTATTTATTCTGCTTTTAATGATTAACTTACTACAAAAATTAGTAGGTTTTTCAGAATCACTTTTTGCAGAAATTATATATAGAATAAGAGGAAGATAAATTGGAAGATAACCAAAATAAAAGAAAAATTAAATTATCAATACTGCAAATGGTAGCAATTTCGATTGTTTCTTTTATTTTGCTTGTTTTGCTAATTGTTTTAATTGTGGATGTTACAAAGTATAGAATAAATGCTGATACTAATAAAACAAAGTATGAATTTGAGCAAGGTACAGAAATAAAAAAAGGCGATAGCCTTTATACAGAAAATAAGTACGAGGAAAAAGAAGTTCATAGTGTAAAAGATAAAGATGGTAATCCACTTGCAAAATTATCATTTGATTATAAGTCTACTAATGTAGTTGTAGAAAAAAATGGTAAAAGATTTGAGACAATTCCTTATAATTATTTTGATAATTATGATAGTGACCCATCTAATACAGATAAGAAGAAAAATCTTAAATACTTTATAACTGATAAGGATAAAGATAAAGAAGCAAATGACCTTTTAAGAAGTCCTATTAATCTTACTTATATATACCGCGGAATTGATATTCCAATTGATATAAACTCCTTTACATCATCTATTAAAGGCGGACATTATAAGGTATATAAACTAAAAGATGGTATTAGGGTAGAGTATGAAATAGCAGAGAGAAAAATAGATAAAACATGGATACCTAACCAGTTTACTAAGACTGAGTTTAATAAAATAATAAGTGAGAATAAACCGCTTGAGCAATTTTTTAAAAAGGCATATGATTATAAAGAAAGTGCTGAAACTGTAAAAAGAAATCATAATATTGATCAAAGTGTTTTAGAACTTGTTTATAATATATTATTAAACAAATATAAGATTGATTTTAATGAACTTATCAAAAGAAATCAAAAGTTTAATCCAGAACATACATTTATAAAAAGACCACACTTTATAATACCTGTTGAATACAGATTAACAGAAGATGGGAATTTAACAGTTAAAGTTTTAACAGATAGAATAAAAGAGTTATCTCCTAATCTTTTAGATAAAACATTAAAATTATGTGAGATAAATGTTTTACCTAATTTTGTGAAAACTAATACTGTAGCAAAAGCAAATGAAAATGATTTTTTATTTGTGCCAGATGGCCAAGGAGCAATTATAAAACCTAAGGGACTTACTAATACAAGCATAAATAAACTTGCATTTTATAAAAATGATTCACTCCTTGTTTCAAATTATAATAAAATAAATTTAAAACCATATAATACAATGCCGTTTTTTGGAGCATCAGATTCTAATAAGGCAATACTTGCTGATATAAAAAACGGTGTTGCAAATGCTGATTTAACAACTAGAGATGACTCTCCTTTTTACAGACAAGTTTTAAATTTTAGACTTAAACAATTCGCTAATCATGAATTTATAAAAGGACAAAAAATAAAATTTTATGAAGATATTACTCTAGATGAGCGAATAGAGATTAAGTATCATTTAATTAGCAAAGATAATGCAACTTATTATGATTTTGTTAAAACTCTCCAAAATGAATATTTTAAAGATATTCCAATGGATGAGAGAATATTGCCTAGGGAAATGCTTGAGTTTGAAGTTTTAGGAGCATTTAAAAGAAAAGAACATATTCTAGGAATACCATATTATAAAATAGCATCTCTTACAACTTATGAGGAATTTTATAAAATTAAGAAAATGTATGAAGATTATAATATTTTATATAAGTACAGCGGATTTTCTAAAGGCGGAATAAATGGTAGCACTCATGAAAATATAACTTATGAGAGCAAACTTGGTAAGTGGTCATTGTTTAACCAAATATTAAAAGATGAAAATGTTTTTCTAGATACATATTTAATTGAGCACTACAATACCAAAGAAGGTCATTATAAAGCAAGAAGGCATTCAATTAGAACAATCGGTGGAAATGCTTTAAAGCTTAGTTATGAAAACAGACGAGACCTTTTAATGGATCAATTCTCAAAAGATCAGACATATTCACTTTTATCGCCTAATTATTTATATGATTATGTTTTAAAGTATTTAAAAAATAATAAAAATGTAAATAATATGGCAATAAGAGATATGGGTAATCAATTTTTAAGAAATTATACAACTAGTCCATATAGTGGTGATCGTGCTTTAAAAGAACAAGAAAAAGCTCTTTTAGAAATTATTAGAAAAAATAAAAAGATAATGTTAAGAAATCCATTTTTTAACTTAGCGAGATTTTCTAAGTATTTAGAAGATATGCCGCTTGAAAGTGGGAATATGTTATATTATCATTCAACAATACCTTTTTTGCAACTTTTACTTAGTCCATATTCTAGAATTTTTTCAACAAGTACAAATTTATCAGAGGCAAATAATTCTAAATATCAACTTTTAAAAGCGTTAAATGCTAATACTAATTTAAAATATACTCTATCATATTCAGATACATCAATTACAAAAGGAACTAAATTTTATAATAGTATATTTGCAACTAATATATTTAATAAATCATTGAAAGATGATATTAGTAGTATTTATAATATGGCTAAAGAGTTTTATGATTTGATTAGTAATAGTCATATAAAAAACCATGAACTATTAGATACTGATATATTTAAAGTAACATATGAAAATGGTAAGATAGCAGTATTTAATTTAAGTAGTAATGATTATGATTTTATGGGGGAAAATGTTTTAAGTAAAACATACAAAATATTTTAATGGATAAAAAAGTAGGATTTAAAAATAAAATAAAATTAGGATATGAGAAAAAAAGAGAATTATCATCTTTTCTTTTTACAATCCCTCTTTTAATTGGATTTTTTATGTTCTTTTTATATCCACTAATAAGAACATTCCAGTTATCATTTTTAGATCAAGATGTATCTACAAATGTATTTAAGAGTGTAGGATTTTCAAATTATAAGACATTATTTACAGGATTTATTGCTAAAGTTGATGGAAAAGATTTTCCTTTCACAAGAGTTATTTGGGAATCGGTTCAAATGGTTTTAATTGAGCTGCCATTTATTATTATCTTTTCACTTTTGATTGCAGTTATTTTAAATCAAAAATTTAAAGGTCGTGGGATTGCAAGAACAATCTTTTTACTTCCTATAATATTCGGCTCTGGCATTATTGCACAGCTTACATCCACAAATCCTAGTGAGGCTTATTATCAAAAGGTAATTACCTCTCAAGAAAGTTATGGAGCACTTAATCTTGCGTATTTACTTGAATCAGCACTAATACCATCAAAGGTAACTTTAGGTTTAGGTAATTTTGTCTCAAGGGTATTTACAATAATATCGTTTTCAGGAGTTCAAATTCTAATTTTCCTATCAGCACTTCAATCAATAAATCCAACATTATATGAGGTTGCTAAAATTGAAGGGGCAACTAAGTATGATGCCTTTTGGAAAATTACACTTCCTCAAATTATGCCAATAACAATCACAACTGTTGTATATACATTTGTTGAGATATTATACCGCTCACCGATGACACAAATAATAGAGCTTACCGTAAGAAAGCAAACATCACACGGTGGTATAGGAATTGCATCAGCGATTGCAGTAATATTTTTAATTATCACAATGGCACTTTTAGCAGTTATAATATTTGTATTAAAGGGTTTGGAGAATCATGGAAAAAGGGAAAAAATTAAACGTAAAAAGCATTAAAAGAAAAGAAAAAGCAACAAATATTGCGGTTGTTTTTGTCAGGACCTTTTTAATTATTGGTCTTTCTTTTGTCATACTTTTTCCGATTTTATCAGCACTAATACCATCTATAACAAGTTATTCATATCTTGGTGAGCCAAATTCAATTTGGCTGCCTCTTAAAACAAGTGGACTTAGTTATAAGGTTGCAAGTGATTTAATTAAATATAAATCATCCCTTCCAATAACAATAATTTTTGCACTGTCAATGGCAATAGTTCAAGTTGCGGTATCTGTATGGGTAGGATATGGATTTGCGATGATGAGATCAAGAGTTAAGAAAGTATTATTTTTTATGGTTGTTTTAATTATTATTGTTCCTGCACAGGCATTAACAGTTCCGCAATATTTATACTTTTCTAAGCTTAAACTTCTTGGAAATTTAGGTTCTTTATATTTATTATCTATTTTTGGAGTTGGATTGAAATCAGGACTTTTCATTTATTTATTTAAACAATATTTTGAAGGTCTTCCAAAAGAATTAGAAGAAGCAGCAACAATGGATGGCTGCGGGTTTGTGGGAACTTTTTTTAGAGTAATGCTTCCTAATGCTGTATCTATTATGCTTACTGTATTTGTGTTTTCATTTGTATGGAATTTTGGAGATGTATATTATTCAAGCTGGTTTGCAAATGAGTCAGGTTTACTTGCACCACAGATAAAAAATTCACTATTATTTGATGGAAAAATTAAAGGTGAGTTTGTTGAAAATACTCTTCTTCAACCAGATGATATGCCAGAGTTATTCCCAGGGTCTGTAAGAAGCGCCGGAATAATATTATATATTACTCCACTTGCGATTTTTTACATGATTATTCAAAGAAAATTCGTTCAAGGATTTGAAAGATCAGGCTTAACTGGTCAATAAAAAAATAAGTTTGCAATTTGCAAACTTATTTTTTTTTATAAAGTAAAATTACTATCTTTTAAAGCTCCGCTTCCTTGAGCAAATTTATCATTTCCACCGCCACGACCATTATAAAAGGTGTTTAGTTTTGAAATTATATCTTTGGCATTATCTTTTGATTTTACAAAATATGATACTCTATCACTTAGTTTATTTATGATAATTAGATTATCTAGATTGTATTCATTAAAGATATCATCAAGTAAATTTTTTAATAAATTTAAATCCTCATTTTCAAGATTTATAACTTGATTATTGTTTTTAGTTAACATTTTAGAAATCTTATTTTTTAAGATGATAGAATTTTCTTCTTTATCTTTTTCATCAAAAATTCTTTTTTCATTTTTTAAATCTTCTAGATATTTTTTGTAGTTTATAATATCTTGATAACTTCCAATAATTGAAGGTTCTTTTAATTTAGATTTAAAGCTATCTTTAATTTTTGAAATTTCTAAGTTTATTCCTGAAATCTCTTTTTTAATTAAATCTTTAACATCACCAGTTATTGCAATAATTCTACAAATTCCAGAACCAATTGATGAGATTTGGGTAATTGCAAAATCTACGATATCTTTTGTGTTTTTAACATGGGTTCCACCACATAGCTCAATTGAGTAGTCATTGATATTCACAACTCTTACAATATCTTTATACTTTTCTCCAAAAAGCGCCATAGCACCAAGTTTTTTAGCATCATCAATTTTCATCTCTTTAATATCTACCATAAGGCCATTTTTAATTTTAGTTTTAACCTCAGCCTCGATTTTTAAGATTTCATCTTTAGTAATTTCTTTAAAGTGATTAAAATCAAATCTTAAAAATTCAGGAGCCACTTTTGAGCCTTGTTGGTTGATATGATTTCCTAGTGTAAGCTTTAATGCTTTTTGAAGTAGGTGGGTTGCTGTATGATTTTTCATAGTATCTTCTCTGCTTTTTTTATTTAAAATGCAAAGTGCAGTATCGCCTACTTTAAAACCTTTGGTATTTAATATATGAAGGTGCTGTCCATTAGGAAGTTTTTTAATATCATCTAATTTGATATTATTTATAAAACCACAATCAGATACCTGTCCACCAGATTCTGCATAAAAAGGAGTTTTATCAAGGATAATTCCATCTTTAAATACTTTAATAACTTTAGCCTTATAATCAAAGGTATCATATAAAAATAAAGATTTATCATGATATTTTAAAAATTCTTCATTTTGACTTTCCATACCTTTTACATCTTTTTGATTTTTTCTAGATCTATCTTGTGCTATTTCAAGTTCTTTTTTAAAGGCATCAGTGTCAACTTTAATATTATGATCATTTGCAAAATCAACAGTTAAATCAATTGGAAATCCATAAGTATCAAATAAAATAAAAGCATCTCTTCCAGATATTTTCTTGCATCCAGATTTTATTAAATCTTTTATTTTAGCCTCACCTTTTTTTAAATTTTCTAAAAAGCGCTTTTCTTCTTCTAGGATATTATTTTTTATATATTCAAGATTATTTTTATCTAGATTATAAAATTTATGCATCATAGAAAATACAACATCAACTAGTAAGTATAAAAAGTAGTTATTTATTCCAATTTTAATACCAGATTTTAAAGCTCTTCTTAAAAGTCTTTTTAAAACATATCCTCTTCCCTCATTAGAAAATCCTGCTCCATCAAATAAAGCCATAGTGATTGTTTTTATATGATCTGATATTATTTTAAATTCTTTTTGCCCATTATATTTAACTTTAGAAATTTCTTCTATTTTATTTATTAAAGGCATAAATAAATCAGTTTCAAAATTAGTCTTACAATTTTGAATGATGCATGCAAATCTTTCAAGACCTGCACCAGTATCAATGTTTTTGCTTGGAAGCTCTTTATACTTATCTCTTGGAACTCCTTCTTTAGCATCAAATGAGGAAAATACTATATTCCAAATTTCTATAAAGCGATCATTTTCAATATCCTCTTTTATAAGTTCTGGTCCTCTTTTATCAAATTTATCGCCTCTGTCATAGTATATCTCAGTACAAGGCCCACAAGGACCATTTCCAATTTCCCAGAAGTTATCTTTAGATTTTATTATATGGTCCTCTTTTACTCCTAAACTTTTCCATATATTATAAGATTCTAAATCATCAGGATAGCAGGTAATATATAACTTATCTAAATCAAATGAAAACCACTCGGGGCTTGTTAGAAGTTCATATCCCCAAGAAATAGCTTCTTTTTTAAAATAATCTCCTACTGAAAAATTACCAAGCATCTCAAAGAATGTATGATGTCTTGCAGTATTTCCGACATTTTCAATATCGTTGGTCCTGATACATTTTTGAATTGATACTAATTTATTAGATATAGGTCTTTCACGGCCATCGAAATATTTTTTTAATGGTGTAACTCCAGCATTAATCCATAAAAGGGATGGATCGTTTATTGGAATAAGAGGAGCTGACAAAAACTGGGTTGCTCCTTTTTTAATAAAAAAATCAAGCCATAAATTTCTTATTTGTTCACTTGTTAATTTTTTCATTTTATCTGCCTTCTTTTATTTATTTTTATTATATCATTTTTTAAATTATTAAATATATAAAAATTAGTATAAATTAGATAATTTAAAATAATCACAGGAAATATATTAAATAAGTTTATATCATACTTCGGATTTTCATAAAATATAATTGTTGGAAGAATTGATATTGATAATAAAAATATTTTCTCTAGGTATTTAAGATTAAACTTCTTTTCGTTTGTTAAAGTATCAGATATCGGAGATAGAATAATTGTTACAATAAGAATTAGATTATTTTTAGCAACTTTATTTTTTGCAAGAATTATAAAAGCTAGTAAAAATATAAAAGACAATAAATAAGTGCTATATTTAAATTTTATTTTTTTAAGCATTTTATAGTAGTAAAGAATATAATTCGCTAAAAATCCGATACTTGCGCCAAGAAGGACATCTAGGATAGAATGTACTCCAAGATACATTCTAGAAAGCATAACTAAAAATAATAAGATGAAACAAAATAACTTTTTAAAGTATTTTAATTTAAAATTAAATAGTATGAAAAAGACTGAATAACTAGCTACATAACTATGACCACTTGGAGTTGAGTGATTAGGATTAAGTTTTTCGGTTAATTCATAATCAAGATTATAAACACTTCCAAATGTAAATGGCCTTGGTATTTTTAATATATTTTTCAAAATGGTAATAACTATAAAAAAAATCAAAATAGTAACTAGGTATAACTTAGATTTTTTTACATCGTAGAAAATTAAAATTATAAAGTAAAAAAATACAATCCCAATAACAGAACCTAAAAGTGTAACTATATTAAAAAAAACATTCAAAAAAGGAGTTTCGAATTTTTGTAAGAACTCATTTATTCTTATCATAAGAAATTTTTAATAGCCTTTTTAATTTTTCTAGTTTCCTCTTCTTTTTTAATAGCCTCTCTTTTATCGTATGTTTTCTTACCCTTACAAAGCGCAATTTCAACTTTTAAAAGAGAGCCTTTAAAATAAAAAGATAGTGGAATTATAGTAAATCCTTCTTTTTTAGTTTTTTGTTCTAGCTTAATAATTTCTCTTTTATTTAAGAGAAGTTTTCTCTCTCTTTTTTCAGCATGATTAAAAAAAGAGCTTTTATCAAATTTAGATATTGTTGCATTTAATAGATAAACCTCTCCTTTTTTGATTGTTATATATGATTCATCAATTGAGCATTTTTTCTCTCTGATTGATTTAATCTCGCTTCCGACAAGTTTAATACCTGCCTCGAGTTTTTCATATACTTGGTAGTTAAATTTTGCTTTTTTATTTTTTATAACTTCCAAAGCTACTCCTTACATACTAAAAAATCTAAAAATAATCTTTCCATATCTGAACGCTTATATTTTACATTTATTATATCACCATACATATATTCATCACCTAAATCAGAATATAGTTTTTTCTCTTGGCTATTAAAGTAAAAATAATCTTTTAAATCAGATACTGATATAAACCCTGAAAATCCTTCCTTAAAGTTTATAAAAATTCCGCGTTCAATTACATCTGAGATAATAACTTCAAATTTTTCTTTCTTATGATTTTTTAAATAAAGGATTGCTGAAAGTTTTCTTAGATCTCTTTCAAGTTTTATTAAGGCATTTTCCTTTTCGTTTATTATCTCAACAAGATAGAGAATATATCCTTTTTTAAGTTGCTCAGAATTATTCAAGTATCTTTTTAATTGCCTGTGAACTATTAAATCTGAGTATCTTCTAATTGGGGCTGTAAAGTGAGTATAATTATTTATTCCAAGCGCAAAGTGATTTTCTGGTGTAATTGAATAAAGGGCTTTTTGCTGAGATTTTAACAAAGTTTCGTTTATTAAGTTTCTTTCAAGTGGGGAATAATTTATACTTTTATCTATTACATCCTTAAAGGCCTTTAATACATTTTTAAAATCAATATCAATTCCAAAATAACTTAAATTATTATAAATCTCCTCATATTTTTCCTCTTTTGGCATAGCGTGGTTTCTATAAGGTATTACAATATCATTATCCTTTAAAAATGAACCAATGTGATAATTTGTATATATCATAAGGGTTTCAATTATCTCAGAGGCAAGACTATTTTTAGTTAATGTATCAATTTCTACTTTTTTATTTTCAAAATAAAATCTTGGCTCTTCTTGAAAAAAGGATAATTGATTTTTAAATAAAGTAGTTTTCTTAAGTTCATTATTTAAAGTTTTAAGATTTTCAAAAAGCTCTGATACTTTGCTATTAGCTTGAACTTTCTCAAAATCATCATAGTAAAAATTATAATCAACCACAATTAAACTTTCAAATACTTTAAAATCAATTAGATTATAGTTTTTATCAAATTTGAAATGTGATGTGATTGTTAGTTTTTTCTCATCTTTATTTAATGAACAATAATTATTTGATAGTATATCAGGAAGCATCGGAATAACCCCATTTATAGGATAAAGACTAAAGCATCTTGATTTAGCCTCATTATCTATGGGAGATTCTTCTTTTACATAATTTGCCACATCAGCAATATGGACATATAAATTTATATATTTTTGATCATATGTAAGTGATATTGCATCATCATAGTCCTTAGCTCCTGGATTATCTAATGTGATTGTAAATATATTAGTTAAATCAACTCTTCTTTTAGCATGGTCAATGTTTTCTAAATTGTTAGCATAATCTAAAACACCTGCAGGAAAGTATCTTTTAAAATTAGCCTTAGAAATTAGTCTTTTGATGTGAATATCAAAATCATTGTTTGAACCAATTAACTCAAGTATTTTAATATTTACTGTAAAATCACAAATGCTAGTTATTACTGCTTTGTAGATTTTATTTATTTTTAAATCCTTAAAATTATCAGCATGAAGCCTATAATTTTTCAAATCCTTATTATCAAAATAAAATGATAAATGATAGCTCTTATCAATTTTGACATCAAATTCCTCATATTTTCTACTAACTAAATAAAGAACTTGCTTTTTCTCTTTATCAAATAAAACTAAATCAGAAATCACGAAGTTATTCTCATTTAATTTAATCGGATAGTTTCTATCATATATAACATGTCTTTTTTTACTTATATAAATATAATCAAATAAGTATTTACTCTTAAGATAGTATCGATTATTTTTAAAAATAAAATATGCATCCAAAACAAAATGAACTATTCTTTCATCACCTTTGAAATTTATAAGTAGTTCATTTTGTGAGAAGTTATAGCGCGATTTGTAAATATAGTGTAAAATTTTTGAAATAAGTTTTGAATCCATAATTATAAATTGTTTAATATTTTATCTTGTAAGTTATGAGCATTTATTTTAATTGCTCTATTTATATTTAAATATATTATACAATGTTTAGTTAATTTAATTTTATGTGTGGTAATTTATTCTCTTAAAAACGCTTATTATGTATTTTATTTTAGTATTATACATCTCGCAATTATTCTGATTGTAGGATATAATTATAGTATAAAATGTACTTGGATAATCAAACGGAGAATGATATTTAGTTGATAGAAAAATACCCATTTTGGGTATATGCTTTTGGTTTTTAATGGAGGGATGATTGTGAAGAAGATATTATATATAGTATTATTTCTATCATTAACATTATTAACTGTAGGCTGTGGTTTAGATTATAAAAGTAGATCAAAGATTTACTATCTTGGTGATTACTATAAAGAGAGCGGGCGCACGTTTAAAGCTGAATTAGATAAGAAGAATGAAAGATTTATTTTTTATTATTATGTTGATAAATCAAGTCAAAACAATTATCAAATGGAATTTCTTTTTGTTTTAGACATGATTTTAAATCTATATGTAATAATTCAATTGAAGGAGAAATGTTTGAGTATGTTGATAAGAATAACAATAAAATAAAATTCGACAAAGATGGCAAAATTAAATTAAATAAAGAAACAGTACTATACACATATTATAAAAATGCAACCCTTGAGGTTAAAAAAGCGATTGAAGATCAAAAATTTCAATGTTTGGTTTGGGATAAGAAATTTTTTCGTTTACAAGAAAAAATAGTTTTTAAGTAGTTCTAATAAATTTTATAAGAAAGGTCAAAAGTATATTTTTTGACTTTTTTTATGCAAAATGATAATATATTATAGCTGTTAAAAAGCACACCGTTAGTGGTAGGAGATAATCCGTAGACCACATGCTTATATAAAATGAAGGAGGATGTGTATGGCTAAAAAAGTTGTAAAAGAAGTTAAATTACAAATTCCTGCTGGTCAAGCAACACCTGCACCACCTGTAGGACCTGCTTTAGGTCAAGCACAAGTTAATATTCCAGCTTTTATCAAAGAGTTCAACGATAGAACTAAAGATCAAATTGGATATGTTGTGCCTGTTGTAATTAGTGTTTATGAGGACAGAAGTTATTCTTTTGTTACTAAGACACCACCTGCAAGTGATCTTTTAAAAAAGGCTTGTAAAATTGATAAGGGTTCTGGTGAACCACATTCAAAAAAGGTTGCTACAATTAAAAGAAGCGAACTTGAAAAACTTGCAGAATTAAAAATGCGTGATTTAAATGCCTACGATGTAAAAGCAGCTTCTAAAATATTAGAAGGAACTGCTAAAAATATGGGCATAACAATTGAAGATTAAGGTTCTAAACATGTGGGAGGAAATCCCGCTTGGACCACATTTTAGGAGGCTATTATGAAAAGAGGTAAAAAATACCAAGAGGCAAGTAAGGGCTATGAAAAAATGAAATTATACCCTTTAACAGAAGCTGTTGAATTAAATAAAAAATTAAGTTATGTTAAATTTGATGCAACTGTTGAACTTGCGATTAAAACAAATTTAAATTCAAAAAAAGCAGAACAAAACTTACGTGGTGCATTTAATTTACCACACGGAACAGGAAAGAAAAAAGTTGTTTGTGCTTTATGCGATGGTAATGATGAAAAACTTGCAAAAGAAGCTGGAGCTGAATTTGTAGGAAGCGATGAGATTTTAGAAAAAATTAAAAAAGGTTGGCTTGATTTTGATGTAATGGTGGCAACACCAAAAATGATGCCAAAACTAGGACCTCTTGGAAAGGTATTAGGACCACGTGGTTTAATGCCAAATCCAAAAACTGGAACAGTAGCAGTTGATATTAAAAAAGCTATTGAAGAGGTAAAAGCAGGTAAAGTAGAGTTTTCAGTTGATAAACTTGGAAATATCCAAATACCAGTTGGTCTAATATCATTTGATGTTAATAAAGTTTGTGAGAATATTCAATCTTTTGTAAGACACGTTATAAAATTAAAACCAGCGACTTTAAAAGGTAGTTATATAACTTCACTTACTGTATCATCAACAATGGGACCAGGAATTAAACTAGATATCGAAACAATTAAATAATCAAATTCCAAAGAAAGTAGGAGTCTTAGGACTTAATACCCTACCGAGGATTATTAAAAAATAAACTCTTTTTTCTTTGGATTAAAGAGTTTTTATTTTTAAAGATTGGAGGAAATATGAGCGTAAAAGCAATCGAAAAGAAAAAAGAATCGGTAAAAGAACTTGCTCAAAAATTTGAAAAAGCTAAAGCAATAATTGCTTTTGACTATCCAGGATTAACTGTATTAGATTTAACAAATCTAAGAAAAAATCTTCATGATAAACAATGTGAAATTAGAGTTTTCAAAAACAATATTTCAAAAAGAGCAGCAGAAAGTCTAGGTTACAAAAATTTTGCAAAAGACTTTATCGGTGCAAAAGCACTTGCGATAAGCTATGAAGATGTTGTAGTTGGCGCAAAGACTTTAAGTGATTATGCAAAAGATAACTCAAAAGTAGTTATCACAAGCGGTGTTGTTGAGGGATTAGAAGTTGACAAAACATATATTGAAAAACTTGCTAATATTCCATCAAGAGATGTATTACTTACTCAACTTGCAGTAGGACTTCTATCGCCAATTAGAAGCCTTGCAATTGGACTTAATATGTTAAAAGAATTAAAAGAAAAAGAAAATAATTAATAGGAGGAAATAAAAATGGCAAAAATATCTAAAAAAGATTTTATAGCAGCATTAAAAACAATGACATTAGTTGAAATTAATGATCTAGTAGAAGCATTAAAAGAGGAATTTGGAGTAGACCCAAGCGCAGTAGCAGTTGCGGGTCCTGCTCAAGCTGGTGCTCCAGCAGCTGAGGAAAAATCAGCATTCAATGTAATTTTAAAAAGCTTTGGTGAAAACAAAATTAATGTTATTAAAGTTGTTAGAACAGCAACAGGTCTTGGACTTGCTGAGGCAAAAACTTTAGTTGAAACAGCTAATTCAACTATCAAAGAAGGTCTTAACAAAGACGATGCTAATAAATTAAAACAAGAGCTTGAAGCAGCTGGTGCTAAAGTTGAGCTACAATAATTTATTACTAAATAAAATATTTTAATATAAAATTATTAAAGCCTAATTTTTGAATTAGGCTTTTTGTCGTTTATAAAGGAAAATAAAATGAGTCATTATTTTGAAAACGATGAGAGTTTAAAAAATGATAGCAATAGTTTTTTTAAAATAATCAATAATGTAAAAGCCATATTTGAAACAACAAGTGGTGTTTTTTCTAAGAAAAAAGTAGATGCAGGGACAGAAGTTTTACTTGAGTATTTACCTAATTTAGAAAATATTAAAACTTGTATTGATTGTGGCTCGGGTTATGGAGTTATCTCGGTATTTTTAAAAAAGTTTTATCCAAGTATAAAAATAACTGGTGTTGATATAAATAAAAGAGCACTCGCTCTTGCAAGAAAAAATGCTACTTTAAACAGTGTTAATATAAATTTTTTAGAGAGCGATTTTTTTAGTAGTGTAGATGGAAAGTTCGATCTTATAATATCAAACCCACCGATAAGAATTGGGAAAGAAAAACTATTTCTATTTTATAAAGATAGCAAGGACTATCTTACGGATAATGGAATTTGCCTTTTTGTTGTTGCAAAAGATAAAGGAGCAAATTCTAGTATTGAATATTTAAAAACAATTTATAAAGATGTAAGTGTTTTAAAAAAGAAAAAAGGTTATTTTATTATTATGTCTAAAAATTAAAAATGCTTATTTATTAAGGAGCGTGTAAAATGAGTTATAAAGTAGTAGAATATGGAAAACAAGCTAAAAGAAGAAATTATTCTAGAATGTATTATGATATAGAGCTTCCATATTTATTAGAAATGCAAACAAACTCTTTCAAGAATTTCTTAGAAAAAGATATTGAAGAGTTATTGCATGAAATTTCACCTATCGAAGATAGTCAAGGAACCATGAGATTATACTTTGATAAACCAATTATTGAATCACCAAAACAATCAATTAGTTCTGCCAAAAAAATGGATCTTACATATTCAAGACAATTATTTGCGCAGGCAAAACTTGAAAACAGTCTTACAGGAGAGATAAAAGAAAGTACTGTTTTACTATGTGATTTGCCATGTATGACACCAACAGGAACATTTATTATAAATGGTGCCGAAAGAGTTATCGTATCACAAATTATTCGTTCAGCAGGTGCGTATTTTGCAAGTGAGCTTGATAAGAAAATCAATCAATATAAATATACAAGTCAAATGATTCCAACTCGTGGTGCTTGGATTGAATTTGAAATGGGTTCTAAGAAGTTATTTTATGCAAAAGTTGATAGATCAAAAAAGATCTTTTTAACTACTTTTTTGCGTGCATTAGGACTTATAACAGATAATGAAATTAATCAATTATTTGGTAAGGAACTTTTAATTGATACAATCGTAAAAGATGAAAATACAACACCTGATTTAGCAGTTGTTGAAATGTATTCAAAACTTCGTAGTGGTGAAAGAGTTTCAGCATTTAATGCTAGACAATTTATAAGATCACGCTTATTTGATAAAAGAAGATATGATTTAAGTGAAGTTGGCAGATATAAATTTAATACTAAACTTGACTTTTCAAATCGTATAATAAACACAACTATTGCGGCTGATTATGAGTTAAATGATGGTTCAATTTTAAAAGCAGGTACCATTGTTACAAAAGATGTAATTGAGTTAATCAAGAAAAATAGATCAGCATTTAGAATTTGTGCAATTAAAAAAGAAAACAGCTTACAAAATTTACAAGAAGAACATATCTTTGCGTATGAGACAAAAGATGGGCTTTTCACTAAGGATAACATTTTAAACATAAATACTGGTGAGGTATTAGTTGAAAAAGATAAAAAAGTAGATGAAGAAGCTCTTAGAGTATTACGAGAAAACAAAGATAACATTGAAGATGAAATCGCAAAATATTTTTTAACAGGAAATGTTTTTGAAAAAGAAAAAGTTCGTGAAGATGTTTTTGTTGAAGTAATCAAAGTTAATGTTAAAAATGAAGAAACTGGAAAAACTAAAACAATTAATGTTGTTGGTAATGACCAAAGAGAAAATAAAATTTATGTAACAGTATCTGATATATTAGCAGATGTAAGTTATTATTTAAATTTACATGATGGAATTGGAACAGTCGATGATATTGACCATTTAGGTAATAGAAGACTTCGTCTTATTGGAGAACTTTTAAAAAATCAATTTAGAGTAGGTCTTGCTAGAACTGAAAAAAATATCGTTGATAAAATGTCAACAGTATCAGCTGGTGAGATAGCACCTGCTAATTTAATAAACACAACTCCACTAGTTGCAGCAATGAGAATATTTTTTGGTTCATCACAATTATCACAATTTATGGATCAAACAAATCCACTTTCAGAGCTTACACAAAAAAGAAGAATTTCAGCTCTTGGTACAGGTGGATTATCTCGTGATAGAGCGGGTATTGATGTAAGAGATGTTCACAATACTCACTATGGTAGAATTTGTCCAATTGAAACACCAGAAGGTCAATCAATCGGTCTTATCTCATCACTTGCTTCTTATTCATCTGTTGATAAATTTGGATTTATTCAAACTCCTTATCTTGTTGTAAAAGCACAAGATGGTAAAAATCCTAAAGTTACTAAAGAATTAAAAAGATTAACTGCTAATGAAGAACAAGGTGCAGTTATTGCCTCTGCATCAACTGCGATTGATAAAGATGGAACAATTATATCTGATAAAGTTATTGGTAGATTAAATGGTGAAACAGCAGTATTTGATGCAAATGAAGTTCAATATATGGACGTATCACCTAAGCAAATAGTTTCAGTTGCAACTGCTACTATTCCATTTTTGGAGCACGATGATGCAAGCCGTGCATTAATGGGTGCGAACATGCAAAGACAAGCAGTTCCACTAATTAAACCAGATTCTCCAATTGTTGGAACAGGAATTGAATATAAGGTTGCAAAAGATTCAGGAGCAACACTTGTATCTAATTCATCAGGATATATAACTTATGTTGATGCAAGAAAAATAAGAATAACAAACGAGCCTGAGCAAGAGGTAAAAATTGGAGATGAAGTAATTTATACTCCTAAGAAAAAATTCACCTTTGAGCAAGCTCAAAGACTATCTGATTTAGGATATACTAAAGAAGATGATTATGATTTAATAAACTTTGAAAGATCTAACCAAGATACATGTGTACTTCAAAAACCAATTGTAAAATATGGTGATTGGGTTGATAAGGGCGAGGTTATTGCTGATGGCCCTTCAACTGATAAGGGTGAGCTTGCACTTGGAAGAAACGTAACAGTGGCATTTATGACATGGGAAGGATATAACTATGAGGATGCCGTTATTATGTGTGAGGATTTAGTTAAAGATGATGTTTACACATCAGTTCATATTGATTGTTATGAAATTCAAACAAAAGATCACAGACAAACATCAAGCAAAGAAGAAATTACAAGAGATGTTCCAAACGTTTCAGCAGATGCTGTTAAACAACTTGATGAGCGTGGTATTGTAATTCGTGGTTGGGAGGTAAACGAAGGCGATATTTTAGTTGGTAAAATTGAGCCTAAGGGTATGCTTGAACCAACTCCTGCTGAAAAACTAATTGAGGCAATCATCGGTGAAAAAGCGAAAGATTATCGTGATTCATCACTTAGAATTCCTCATGGCGGTGGTGGTGTTGTTCAAGATTATCAATACCTAACTAAGAAAACTGCTCCGCTTCCTGTAGGAGTAAATGAGTCAATTAAAGTTTATGTTGCTAAGAAAAGAAAAATCCGTGAAGGAGATAAAATGGCAGGTAGACATGGTAATAAGGGTGTTATTTCTAAAATATTACCACGTGAGGATATGCCATATACAGAAGATGGAAGACCAATTGATATTATGCTTAACCCACTAGGTGTACCATCTCGTATGAACATTGGTCAAATTCTTGAGATTCATCTTGGATATGCTGCTAAAAAACTAGGTATTAAAATAGCTACTCCAGTTTTTGATGGTGTTGAAGATAAAGAATTAGTTGACATTATGAAAGAGGCTAATGTATCACTTGATGGAAAAGTTACACTATACGATGGAAGAACAGGAGAGCCTTATAATAATAAGATTTCTGTTGGAACAATGTATATGATTAAACTATCACACATGGTTGATGATAAACTTCACGCAAGAGCAGTAGGACCATACTCACTTACAACACAACAACCAATGGGTGGTAAAGCTCAAAACGGTGGTCAAAGATTTGGTGAGATGGAAGTTTGGGCGCTTTATGCATATGGAGCAGCTTATACACTGCAAGAGATGCTTACTGTTAAATCAGATGATATGATGGGAAGAAATAATGTATATAGTGCAATAACAGCAGGTCGTGAAATTCCTAAGTCAAGTTTACCTGAAAGCTTTAGAGTTTTAACAAGAGAGCTGCAAGCACTAGGTTTATATGTTGAGCTTGTTAACAGTGAAACAGGTGAAAATGAAGTTATCAAATCACTTGTAACTGATAAGCCAAGATTTAGAGGTAAGAGATAATGAGTAAAGAAAGAAAATTAGATATTCCTATTCAAAATTTGGAAATTAGCGATGATGCAAAAAATCAATTTCATCTAATTGGTATTGATACATTAGAAAATGCTGATCGCTTCACAATTGCTAACTATAAACTAATGTTTGAAAACAGCAATATTTCTACCTCAGTATTAGATGAGATAATAGATATACTAAGAACTAATTGTATTCCTAATAATTTAGCATCTCTTCTTTTAAGCGATAAATTAGTTAAACATTTAAAAGATAATGGAATCGAATCGACATTTGATCTTTTAGGTGTACTTCAAAAAAATAGATCAGAACTTTATTCAATTATAAGAACTGAAAAAGGTTATGTTGATGAGATAAATGCAGTTTTAGAATTTTACCAAATATCAGCATTGTCATACTATGATTATGATGCTCATTATGAGATGATTAAAAATCAAAAAGAATCAGCAGAGATAGATGTTCAAACAAGAATAAAACAAGATATTAAAAGAGATGGTTTTGGTAATAAAACATTTTCACATTTTAAAATTAGATTAGCAAGCCCCGATGAGATTAGAATGTGGTCATATGGTGAGGTTAAAACTCATGAGACAATTAACTATCGTTCTACTAAACCAGAAAAAGATGGACTTTTTTGTGAGCGAATTTTTGGACCTACTAAAGATCAACAATGTGATTGCGGTAAAAAAACAAGTGTAAATCGTGGACAAGTATGTCCTAAATGTGGAATTGAAATAACAGATTCACTTGTAAGAAGAGAGAGAATGGGACATATTGAGCTTGCTGCTCCAATTGTTCATACTTGGTATTTAAAAAATTCCCCTTCAAGAATTGCAATGCTTTTAGGTATAAAAGTTAAGGACTTAGAAAAAGTTGTATACCTTCATTCATATATTGTTATAAACCCAGGAAGTGCACCACTTTCTAAAAAACAAATAATCGATCAAGATGATTATGCAAGAATATCAGAAAAATTCTCGCATAGCCAATGTGAGGTATTAACTGGTGCTGAGGCTATTAAAAGATTACTTCAAGAGATAGACTTAGAAAAAGAACTTGAAACTTTAAAACATAAATATAAAGTTTCAACTAAACAAATAAGAGATAAAATTGTTAAAAGATTAGAAGTAGTTGAGATGTTCCATAATTCAGATAATAAACCTGAATGGATGGTTATGGATGTAATTCCAGTAATTGCACCTGATCTTCGTCCAATGGTTCCACTTGATGGAGGACAATTTGCAACTACTGATTTAAATGATTTATATCGCAGAATTATAAATAGAAACAATCGTCTAAAAGAAATGAAGAAAATGCGAATTACTCCTGATTTACTTCAAACAAATGAAAAGCGTATGCTTCAAATGGCAGTTGATTCACTTTTTGATAATGCGAAAGCAGGATATGCACCATCTAGAAATGGTGAGAAAAAACGTCTTGCAAAATCTCTTTCAGATTTACTTCGTGGTAAACAAGGTAGATTTAGACAAAATCTTTTAGGTAAAAGAGTTGACTATTCAGGCCGTTCGGTTATTATCGTTGGACCAGATTTAAAAATGTATCAAGCTGGTATTCCACGTGAGATGGCAATTATTTTATTTAAACCATTTGTTTTAAATTCACTACAAAAAAAGCTAAATATTGAAAAAAGAAAAGATGTTGTTGCTAAATATGATTCAATGGATGATGATGTTTGGCAATCACTTGAAGAAGTTGTTATTGAACACCCAATTTTACTTAACCGTGCCCCAACTCTTCACCGCTTGGGTATTCAAGCATTCGAGCCAAAACTAATTGATGGAAAAGCGATTAGACTTCACCCACTTGTATGTACAGCGTTTAACGCTGACTTTGATGGTGACCAGATGCCAATTCACGTGCCACTTTCACCAGAGGCACAAGCTGAGGCAAGACTTTTAATGCTTGCAAGTAATAATATCCTATCGCCTAAAGATGGAAAACCAGTTGTTACACCATCGCAAGATATGGTTTTAGGTAATTATTATCTAACAATTGAAACTCCATATAATCCTAAAGATGAAAAAACATTCGGCTCTAAAAATGAGGGACAATTTTTCTCATCTGTTGAAGAGGCTGAGATTGCTTATGAGAATAAGTTAATTGATTTACATACTAGAATATTTATAAAGCCTACATCAATTTCATCAAAATTCAAAAAGGAATACCAAGATCAATACTTATCTACAACACTTGGAAAAATTATCTTTAATAAAATTCTTCCAAAAGATTTTCCATTTATTGAATCTCCTACAAAAGAAGATTTAGAAAATGGACCAAGTTCAGCGTTTTTCCTTCCTAAGGGCGGAAATCCAAAGGATTTTTATAAAAAGTTTGATGAGACTAAACTTCCTAAACCATTTGCTAAAAAGTTCTTATCAATGTTAATTGCTGAAATATTTAAACGCTATCAAATTGCTGAAACATCTAAAATGCTAGATAATTTAAAAGATCTAGGATTTAAATATTCAACAATCGCAGGCTTTACTGTATCTTTTGCTGATATTAAAGTTTACTCAAAGAAAAAAGAGTTAATTACTAAAGCCGATGAAGAATGTGCGGTTATTGATGAAAACTATGAGATGGGTCTTCTTACACAAGCAGAAAGAAAAGGTCTACTTGTTAAAGTATGGGAGAAAGCAAGAAACGATATTCAAACAGGTTTAATGGCTGAACTTCCAAAAGATAATCACTTAACAATGATGAGTGATTCAGGTGCCCGTGGTAATGTTAATAACTTTACACAGCTTGCTGGTATGCGTGGACTTATGAACAACCCTAAGGGTGATGTAATTGAAGTTCCAGTTAAAGCATCATTTAGAGAAGGACTTTCAGTTTCTGAGTTTTTCATCTCTACCCATGGTGCTAGAAAAGGTTCAACTGATACAGCTTTAAAAACTGCTGAATCAGGATATTTAACAAGAAGATTAGTAGACGTATCACAAGATATTTTAATTGTTGAAGATGATTGTCATACTGAAAGAGGAGTAAATGTATCTGCTATTAGAGATGAAAATAACGGTGGCAAGATTGTAGTTCCTCTTAAAGATAGAATAATCGGTAGATATGCAGCATGCGAGATTTGCCATCCTAAAAATGGTGAAGTTCTAATTTTAAAAAATCAAATGATTGATGAAGATAATGCAATTTTAATTGAGAAATTAGGAATTGAAAGTGTTTATATTAGAACAAATCTAACATGTGATTCTGAGTATGGTGTTTGTGCTAAATGTTATGGAAGAAACCTTGCAAATAATAAACCAGTTGAAATTGGTGAGGCTGTTGGTGTTATTGCAGCTCAATCAATTGGTGAGCCAGGTACTCAGCTTACAATGAGAACATTCCATACAGGTGGTGTTGCCTCAGCTGCCGATATTACCCAAGGTCTTCCAAGAATTCAAGAATTATTTGAGGTAAGAAATCCTAAAGGTAAGGCTGTAATTAGTGAGTATAATGGTAGAGTTTCTGAAATTCAAAAAGATAGTACGGGAATATCTACTGTCATAATAACTGATGAAAAAGGCAAAGAACACGCTTATAAAACAGAGGCTAATGTTGATGTTATTGTAAGAAAAAATAAAGAAGTAAAAGCGGGAGATAAATTAACTCAAGGTTCAATTTATCCAAAAGAACTTTTAAGAGTAACATCAGTTGAAAGAGTTCAAAAATACATTCTTGAAGAAGTTCAAAAAGTTTACTATGCTCAAGGTGTTGAAATTAGCGATAAACACGTTGAGATAATCCTAAGACAAATGCTTAAACGTATGATGGTTGTAAGTGAAGGTGATACTAATTTATTATCAGGTATTGAAGTATCAATAAATGATTATAAAAAGGAAAATAAAAAAGCCTTTACAAACAAACTTCGTCCAGCTATTGCAAGACCTATAATTTTAGGTATTACAAGAGCCGCTTTAAGATCTGAGTCATTTTTATCAAGTGCATCTTTCCAAGAGACAACAAGAATTTTAACAGATGCAGCAATTTGTGGTGCTAAAGATGAGCTTCGTGGACTTAAGGAAAATGTTATTATTGGAGGATTAATTCCAGCTGGTACTGGTATACTTCAAGATACCAAATATGAATACGATCGTTTAAATGATATTTCATTAGACGAGGAATAAAATTTAAAAACGTGCCATTTGGCACGTTTTTGAGTTATATATAATTAAAATAAAAAAAGGAGAATTTATGAAATCAAAGAAAAATCATAAAATAACAATAATAGTTATATCTTTTTTATTGCTAGCACTTTTAGCGGTTATAGTTTCTTTAATTTTACTTGGAATAATAAAGACTAATCCAAAACCTAAATTAAATCCTAATGGTCTTCCAATATATGAAAAGCCTTCAAAAAAGACAGTAAGTAATGCGGATTATTATGTATCTGCAAAAACTGGTGATGATGAAAACGATGGTTCTTTTGAAAGACCATTTAAAACTGTAAATAAGGCAAGAGATGTAATAAGAAGTTTAATTAAAGAAAACTCACCTAAAGTAGATAAGGATATTATAGTTGCGATTATGGCAGGAGAGTATAACTTTAAAAAAGAGTTATCATTTAACAGCAGTGATAACTTACCTAATAATCATAAAATTACCTATACATCCTACAATAAAGATGAAGTAGTATTTAACGGTGGTGTTAGCATTAAAGCATCTGATTTTAAAGATTTAAATTCTAGTGATGCAGCAAGGCTTACAGATGAAGCAAGAAAAAATGTTAGAGTAGTTAATCTTTTTGAAAAAGGAATAGATTCTGAAACTATTGGAAAATTATATGCTATTGGCGGATATTCACAAGGAAGAAAATATGGTGAGGATAATGGTGTTGCAGCCGAGGTTTTCTATGATGAAAAAAGGGCAAATCTTGCAAGATATCCTAATAAAGATTTTGCTAAAATAGGAAAAATTGTTGATTATGGCGAGGCTTCTGAGCATGTTCCTGATATTATTAACTGGAATAGTACACCAAGTCCAAGACCACCAAAATTCAAAGTTGATAATGGTATGAAAAACCGTATGCAAAAATGGCAAAAACCAACTAATAAACTTAATAGTATTTGGACATATGGATATTTTTACTGGGATTGGGCTGATGTATCAAGCCCAGTTGAAGATTTTAATAAATCTGAAGGACAGCTTGATTTAAAGTACAGCTCACCCTATGGAATTAAAGAAAATGGCTCATATTATGTTTATAATGTGTTTGAAGAACTTGACGAGGTGGGCGAGTATTATATAGATAGAGTAACAGGAAATTTATATATGTATTTTCCAGAGGGATATAATAAAAATAGCAATGTTACAATTTCACTACTTAAAAAAAGTATCATTGAATCTGATAGTGTAAATAATATTACAATTGATGGAATAACTTTAAAATGCGGCAGATCTAATGGAATAAATATGAATGGAAGCAATATAACAATTAGCAACATGCTGATTAAAAATGTCGCCTTTGATGGAATTAAAATTAGAGGAAAGAATAATTTAATTATTGGAAATGAAATTAAAAATGTTGGTAAAAGTGGAATTATTGTTGGAAATAATTTAAATTATAAAGAAGGCGATATTACAAACGATATTAGAAAAGATGGTTTAAGGCTAGAAAATAATATCGTAAAAAATAATTATATTCACGCCTATGGTGAAAACTTTAAAAGTGGTATTGCAGGTGTAAGTATTTTAGGCGTTGGAAATAAAGTGATGCATAATGAAATATTTGATGCACCTTTTACTGGTATTTTATATGCTGGCAATGAGCATATAATAGAGTACAATTATGTTCATGATGTAGTAAAAAATTCAGCAGATGCAGGAGCTATTTACTCTGGCAGAAATTTAAGTTATTTTGGAAATGTAATTAGATATAATGCAATTATTAATATTGGAAATGAGAAGTTTAAATCTAATGGAATTTATTTTGATGATTGCCTAGCAGGCCAGGTTGCATATGGCAACTTGCTATCTAATATAGCAGGAAATGGCTTTTTAATTGGCGGAGGAAGAGAGCACAAAGTATATGATAATACAATTATAAATGCTAAAGATCCAATTAGATACGATGCAAGAGCATACGAGGGACTTGCTGGTGGATGGTATAGTAAAAATGTAAATACACCCGATGCTAGACAATGGAAACTTTTAAAAGATGCTAAAGCTCTTTATGAAAATTGGATAAAAGATCCTGAAAGTGCTAGGATAATGAAAAATAACATCATGGCAGATTATAGCGCAATTTCAAAGATGGTTGGATTTGACAAAAAGGAAGAACCTGAAAGCGCAGCAACTCCTAATGGACTTGTTGAAAATAATATTATAGTATCTGAAAATAAACACCTTGGTGTAATATCAGATGCTGTTAAAAAATATGCGCAAGTTAAAAATAATAATTTATATGATATAGAAAAAAAGGATATAAAAGAATCATTTAAGGATTTTAATATTGGAAATTATTTAATTAAAAAAGATAGCATTATTGCAAAAGAAAATGAAAATTATAATAGTATACCTTATCATTTAATTGGAAGAATAAACGACTAACAAAAAGCCTTTACCTTTGAAAATTGGTAAAGGCTTTTAAAATCCATGATACAAAAACACCTTAGCCTTTAATTAGCTAAGGTGTTTTTAGTTTAATTTTTATTTTTTGAATTTTTTAAATGTTTCAACACCACGATAAATTCCAGTACCATCAAGTTCATCTTCAATTCTTAGAAGTTGATTATACTTAGCAATTCTATCTGTTCTTGATGCAGAACCAGTTTTAATTTGACCAGCATTTAATGCAACTGCTAAATCAGCAATTAAAGTATCTTCAGATTCACCACTTCTGTGAGATATAACTGTTGTATAGCCATTTGTTTTTGCAAGTTCAATTGCATCTAGTGTTTCAGTAAGTGTACCAATTTGGTTTACTTTAATTAAAATTGAGTTTGCAACTTTTTTATCGATTCCTGATTGTAATCTTTTTGTATTAGTAACAAATAAATCATCACCAACAAGTTGAACTCTATCACCAATTTTATCAGTTAAAAGTTTCCAACCATCCCAGTCATCTTGTTCAAGACCATCCTCAATTGATACAATTGGGTATTTAGAAATAAGAGTTTCATAAAATTCAACTAACTCATTAGCTTTATACTCTTTTCCTTCACCTTCAAGTTTGTAAACTTTTTTAGTTTTATCATAAAACTCACTAGCAGCAACATCCATTGCTAAAAATACATCTTTTCCAGGAGTATATCCTGCTTGTTTAATAGCCTCAACAATTGTTTGAAGAGCTTCTTCATTGCTCTTTAAATTTGGAGCAAATCCACCTTCATCACCAACAGCTGTAACATATCCTTTTTTAGCCAGAACTTTTTTAAGGTTATGGAAAACCTCAGCACCACAGCGAATAGCTTCTTTAAAAGTTTTAAAATTTGCAGGAATAATCATAAATTCTTGGAAGTCAACTGAATTATCAGCATGAGCTCCACCGTTTATAATATTCATCATTGGAACTGGTAGAACTTTAGCATTCATACCACCAATATAGCGGTAAAAATCAAGTCCTAGGTAATCAGCTGCTGCTCTTGCAACTGCCATAGAAACACCTAAAATTGCATTTGCACCAAGTTTACCTTTATTAGGAGTTCCATCAAGTTCAACTAAAATTTTATCAATACTAACTTGCTCTAATGCATTGCATCCGATAATCTCAGGGGCAATAACATCATTAACATTTTCAACTGCTTTTAAAACACCTTTACCAAGGTATCTTTTATTATCTCCATCTCTTAATTCAACAGCCTCAAAAACTCCTGTTGAAGCACCTGATGGAACAATTGCACTTCCTTTTGCTCCTGATTCAGTATATACCTCAACTTCAACAGTTGGATTACCTCTTGAATCAAGAACTTCTCTTGCATAAACATCTGTAATAAATGGCATTTTTATATCTCCTTTTTCATTTATTTTAACATCATTATTTTAACACAAATATAAAAAAAGCAACTATTTAAAGATAAAAAAATAAATATTTTTAAAATTTAAAAAATGCCCATTTTTGCGATGTTTATAAAAGATGGGATAAATGTCATTTTTTAAAAATCTTTCCTTTAAATTTGAATTTTTGGGCTATTTTTGTTATAATTTAATATTATTAAAGGAAAAAACATGAAAAAACAAAGCAAAAACGATACTTTTTTAACTCTGGGTCAATTTCTTAAAATAAACGATATTATTCAAAGTGGTGGACAGGCAAAATACTACCTTTTGGAAAATGATATCAGGGTTAATGGCGAAAGCGAAAAAAGACGTGGAAGAAAACTTAATAAAGATGATATTGTTTTAGTAAATAATAAAAAATATATTATTACATGATTAAAAAAATAATTTTTAAAAATCTTAGGCTTCATAAAAATTTAGAACTCAATTTTGAAAAGGACAAGATTTTAATTTATGGCGAGAATGCTGTAGGAAAAACTACAGTTTTAGAAGCGATATATTATGCTTTTACAACTAGGAGTTTTAAAACTAGTAATATAGCTGATTTAATTAAAAAGGATGAGAATTTTTTTAAGATTGTTTTAGAAGATAATAAAAATATAGTAGAGTCAATTTTTTCAAAGGATAATAAAAATATTTACCTAAATAAAAATCATATAAAAAAAGTTAGCGATTTTATTGGATTATATCCTGTGGTAGCATTTACGAATTTAGATTTTAACTTACTTAATTTAAATCCACAAACTAGAAGAGAATATTTTGATTTTGAAATAATACAGTTTGTTAAAAAATATTCTTCTTTAATGATTAAATATAAAAAGATTTTAAAACAGCGAAACTTAATATTAAAAAATATTACTCACGAATCAGATTTAACATTTTTTAATGTAGTATCAGATCAGTTAATTGAACTTGCTAGTGAAATTATAAAAATAAGAACAGATTATGCAGATAGCCTAAATTATGAGCTTAGTAAGTTAGAATGTTTTAAAAATCTTAATGTTTTTATTAAATATGAGCCAGATGTTCAAATTAAGAATTTAGAAAAGGCGTTTAAGAAAAATTTTAAAAAGGAAATTGAATACAAACAAACTTTAAATGGTATTCAAAAAGATGATTATAAGATTTTATTAAATGATGAAGAGATAAAAAAAGTTGCATCAAATGGTGAGATGCAATTAAGTCTTTTAAAAATTAAATATGCAATTTTAAGTAATTTAATTAAAAATGATAAAAATCCCATATTTTTAATTGATGATATTACAAATATGTTAGATAGTAAAAATATTGAAATGGTATTTAATACACTAATTGATAATATTCAAATAATAATATCATCAGTTAAGAATTTAGAAAATGATAAATTTATGAAAATAGAAATTAAAAGATAAGGAGTTTTAATATGGTAGAAGATGAAAAAGATATAGAAAATCAAAGCGAGGAGTATAGCGCCAAAAATATTCAAGTACTAGAAGGACTTGAGGCTGTAAGAAAACGCCCTGGTATGTACATAGGCTCAACAGGCTCACGTGGACTTCACCATCTTGTTTGGGAGATAGTTGATAATTCAATCGATGAAGTTTTAGCAGGTTATGCTAGTAAGATAAGTGTTGAAATATTAAAAGGTAATGTTATTAAAGTAGCAGATGATGGTCGTGGAATACCTGTTGATATTCACCCTAAAACTAAAAAACCAGCAGTTGAGACAATTTTAACAGTACTGCATGCTGGTGGTAAATTCGATGGAAAATCATATAAAGTATCTGGTGGTCTTCATGGTGTTGGTGCATCGGTTGTTAATGCTTTATCTGATAATTTTGACATTGAAATTCATAAAGATGGTAAAGTTTATACTCAAAGCTATTCTAAAGGAAAACCTACATGTGAACTTCAAACAATAGGTGATGCTCAAGATCATGGAACTATTGTATCTTTTAAATTCGATAAAACTATATTTACAGACTGCCAAGAATATGATTATGAGATTTTAAGAAATCGTATTCAACAGCTTGCATTTTTAAATAAAGGACTAAAAATTGAGATAACAGATAGAAGAGTATCTCCGATTTTAAAGGCAGAGTACTGCTATGAAGGCGGTATAAAAGAGTATGTTGAATTTTTAAATTCTAAACGTCCTAAAATAAATCAAGAACTATTTTATCTTGAAAAAACTGTAAATAACATAACTGCCGAGGTAGCAGTTCAATATAATGATTCTTATGCAACTAATATATACTCATTTGTTAATAATATCATAACTCATGAGGGTGGTATGCATGAAGATGGTTTTAAACTTGCCTTAACACGTGAGCTTAATAACTATGGACAAAAAGAAAACTTAATTAAGAAAAACCAAGAATCGCTAATTGGTGAAGATACAAGAGAGGGAATTATTGCAGTTATATCTGTAAAACACCCTAATCCCCAATTTGAAGGACAAACTAAAACTAAGCTAGGTAATCCCGAGGTAAGACAGCTTGTAAGCCAGCTTGTAGGTGAGGCTTTAACTAAGTTTTTATATGAAAATCCAGATGATGCAAAAGCAATACTAGAAAAAGCAATCTCTGCTGGTGTTGCAAGAATTGCTGCAAGAAAAGCCAAAGATGCAACAAGAAGAAAATCTCCACTTGACAGTCTTGGATTTGCTTCAAAACTTGCTGATTGCAGAAGTAAAAAGCCTGAAATATCAGAGCTTTATATAGTCGAGGGAGACTCGGCTGGTGGTTCAGCAAAGCAAGGTCGTAATTCTGAATTCCAAGCAATCCTTCCTCTTCGTGGTAAGGTTTTAAATGTTGAAAAGGCAAGACTTGATAAAGCATTATCTAATAAGGAAATTCTTTCACTTATAAAAGCAATCGGAACAGGTATAGGAGATGAATTTGATAGTCAAAAAGCAAGATACCATAAAATTATCATTATGACCGATGCCGATGTTGATGGTGCGCATATTAGAACACTACTTTTAACTTTTTTCTACCGCTATATGAAAGATTTAGTAGATAAAGGTTATATCTATATTGCTCAGCCACCACTTTATAAAATATCACAAGGTAAAAAGGTTGAATATGCTTATAGCGAGACAAGACTTGAGCAACTTCAAAAAGAGATGAAAACATTCCAAATTCAAAGATATAAAGGTTTAGGTGAGATGAATCCTGAGCAACTTTGGGATACAACAATGAATCCTGATACAAGAACACTTCTACAAGTATCAACTGAAGATGCAATGGATGCTGATGCAATTTTTACAACCCTAATGGGTGATGAGGTTGAACCAAGAAAAGAGTTTATTCAAGCAAATGCAATATATGCTAAAAACATTGATGCTTAAAGGAGTATAAAGTATGGATGAAAAAGAAATATTAGAAGAAATAGAAGAACAAGAAGAAGATGATGAATTAAAAGAAGTTAACCACGGAAGAATTAAAGAGGTTAACATTTCAACAGAGATGAAAAATTCTTTTTTAAGCTATGCAATGAGCGTAATTGTTGCACGTGCACTTCCTGATGTAAGAGATGGATTTAAACCAGTTCAAAGAAGAATAGTTTATACTATGAATGATTTAGGAATTAGAGCAAATACTCAATATAAAAAATCAGCTAGAATTGTCGGTGAGGTAATGGGTAAGTATCACCCTCATGGTGATTCATCAATTTATGAGGCGATGGTTAGAATGGCTCAAGATTTTTCCTATCACCATCCACTTGTAGATGGTCATGGAAACTTTGGTTCTGTTGATGGCGATGGAGCTGCGGCAATGCGTTATACTGAGGCTAGAATGAGTAAAATCGCAATGGAACTTGTTAGAGATCTTGATAAAAATACTGTTGATTTTATTCCGAATTATGATAATACAGAAAACGAGCCATCAGTTCTTCCTGTAAAATTTCCCAACATTTTAGTTAACGGTTCAACTGGTATTGCGGTTGGTATGGCTACAAATATTCCTCCTCATAATCTTGGAGAGGTGTTAGATGGATTTATTGCGTTTATAGATAATCCTCAAATTTCAGTAGTTGAACTTATGAAATATATCCAAGGACCAGATTTTCCAACAGGGGGAACAATTATTGGATTAACTGGGCTTAAAAATGCTTATGAGACAGGTAATGGAATAATCGCAATTAGAGCAAAAATTGATGTTGTTGAAACTAAAAATAAAACTCAGTTAATAATTAGTGAAATTCCATATCTTGTAAATAAAACAAGACTTCTTGAAAGAATTGCAGAAGCAGCAAAAGAAAAATTAGTTGATGGAATAACTGACTTAAGAGATGAGTCAACTTTAAAAGGTATGAGAATTGTAATTGAAGCAAGAAGAGATGTTATTCCTTCTGTTATGATAAATAATTTATACAAACACACTCAACTTCAATCATCATTTGGTATAAATATGATTGCTCTTGTAAATGGTCAACCTGAAACAGTTTCACTTACTGATATTTTACAAAACTTTTTAAACTTTCAACTTAGCATTGTTCAAAGAAGAACTCAATACCTTTTAGAAAAAGCTGAAGCAAGACTTCATATTTTAGAAGGTTTAATAAAAGCATTAAATAATATTGATAAAACAATTGCGATTATTAAAAAGAGTAAAACAACAGATGAGGCTAAACTAAGACTTTGTAAAGAGTTAAAAATAGATGATATCCAAGCGCAAGCTATTTTGGATATGAAGCTTCAAAAACTAACAGGTCTTGAAATTGAAAATATCAATAAAGAGGCAATGGAATTAAGAAACCAAGTTAAGGATTACCAACAAATTTTAAAAAGCGAGAAGAGAAAACTTGAAATTATCAAAGAGGAAGCTCTTCAAATTAAACAATCATATGCAAGAGAGCGTCGTTCAACAATTGATATGACATGTGATTTTTCAATTGAAAATGAAGATTTAATTCCAGTTCAAGATGTAATTATTACAATATCTAATAACGGCTATGTTAAAAGAATGCAACTTGACAGTTATAAACTTCAAAACAGAAATGGTGTTGGATTATCTGGTATGAAGTTATATGAAGATGATTTTATCGATTCTATTAAAATGACATCAACGCATGATTATCATTTATTTTTTACAAATAAAGGTAGAGTTTATAAAATTAAGGGTTATCAAATTCCAGAGGGTTCAAGACATTCAAGAGGACTTCCGATTGTTAATTTATTAAACTTTGATAAAGATGAAACTTTTGCATCTCTTACAACAGTTAAAAATTTTGATGATGACAGCCTAAATTTATTTTTTGTAACTAAAAAAGGTATTGTAAAAAGAACTAAGGTATCACAGTTTAAAAATATTAATACATCAGGTATTATTGCGATTGATTTAAAACCTAATGATGAACTTTTAAAAGTTGTAGTAACTGATGGTAGCAAAGATATAATTCTTGGAGCAAGCAATGGTAAGGCCACAAGATTTGCTGAAACCGAGGTTAGAGTTATGGGAAGACAAGCAGCTGGTGTTATTGGTATGAATTTAAAACCAAAAGAAAAAATAGTTGGTGCCGCTGTAATATCAAAAGATAGCTCTGAGTCTATTTTAGTTGTTACAGAAAAAGGTTATGGTAAAAAGACAAGAGCAGATGAGTATCGTAGCCAACACCGTGGTGGTATGGGTGTAAAAACTTTAAATGTTACAGCGAAAAATGGTAATTTAAAAAATCTTTCACAAGTTAATAAAGATGAAGATTTAATTATATCAACTGATCTTGGAATGGTTATAAGAGTTGCTATTGATCAAATCTCTGAAATTGGTAGATCAACTCAAGGAGTAAGAATTATCAGATTAAAAGACAATCAAAAAGTCGCAACTACTGCGATAATACCGCATGAAGAAGGCGAGACTGATGATATTTTATTAGAAGATGATGAAGACGATGCTCCAGTAGATAAAAAGCAAGCCAGAAAGCTTGAAAAGCAAGCTAAGAAAGAAAAGAAGAATAAAGAATAAAATTTAAATTCTTTAAAGCTAAGGTGATAAGATGTTGGATTTAGAATATGTTGTAAAAAACATTGATGAGGTAGTAAAAAAATTAAATACTAGAAATGATGATTTTTCATATCTTAAAGAATTAGTATCTTTATCAAAAGAAAGAAAAGAACTAATTTTAAAAGGTGATGATTTTAAAGCAAAGAAAAATAAAATCTCACAAGAAATCGGAGTATTAAAACGTGAAGGAAAAGATATAAAAGACACTCTTTTAAAGATTGATAATTTTAAAGTTGAGATTTTAAAAATTGATGAAAGTCTTGATTTGATAAATAAAAAAATCAAAGATATTCTTTTAAAAACTCCTAATATTCCAGATAGTGATTTACCAGTTGGAAAATCTGATTTAGATAACTTAGAAATAAAAAAATGGGGTAAAATAAGAAAATTTGATTTTACTCCAAAAGATCATTTTGACCTTTGTGAGAATTTAGGTATTCTAGATTTTAAAAGAGCTGCGAAAGTATCAGCCCCAAGATTTACATATGATATAGGTCTTGGTGCAAGATTAGAAAGAGCTTTAATAAATTTTATGTTTGACACTCACATAAAAAAAGGCTATATTGAGGCTATTCCTCCTTATATGATTAATTCTGATTCAATGTATGGAACAGGACAATTTCCAAAGTTTATCGGAGATTCATTTAAAGTAGATGGACAAAATCTATATTTAAATCCTACAGCTGAAGTTCCAATGATAAATTATTATCGTGATGAGATTTTAAAGGGAAGTGAACTTCCTATAAAATTTGTAGCATATTCAACAGCCTTTAGACAAGAGGCAGGAAGTGCTGGAAAAGATACCCGAGGAATTATTAGGCAGCATCAATTTAATAAAGTTGAGCTTATTAAGTTTTGCCGTCCTGAAGAATCTGAAAAAGAGCTTGAGGATATGCTAGCAGCATCCGAGGATATTTTAAAACTTTTAAAACTTCCTTACAGAGTTGTGATGCTTTCAACAGGTGATTTAGGTTTTTCAATGTGTAAAACATATGATATTGAGGTCTGGCTTCCAGGACAGAATAAATATCGTGAGATTGCCTCAATATCAAACGCAAGAGACTATCAGGCAAGAAGAGCACAAATAAGATTTAAAGATCAAAAAGATGATAAAACAAATCTTGTCCACACTCTTAATGGTTCTGGTCTTGCAGTTGGAAGAACGCTTGTTGCAATTTGTGAAAACTACCAAACAAAGGAAGGATTTATTGAGGTTCCTGAGGTATTACTTCCTTATATGAATGGTGTAAAAATAATTAAAAAGTAGGTTTTAATATGAATATATATTATGTAGAAGATGAAAAACAATTATCCGATTTATTAGTTAAATATCTTGAAATGGAAGGATATTTAGTAAAAGCATTTTATGATGGTGAATCAGCATTGCCTTATATAAATGATAGCAATGTTAATTTATGGGTACTTGATATAAACCTACCAGGCAGAATAAATGGATATGATTTACTTAAAAAAATAAAGGCTGAAAATGAGAATATTCCGGTTTTATTTACATCTGCAAGAAATGAAGATGTTGATAAAGTTTATGGTCTTGAAATTGGAAGTGATGATTATCTTGCAAAACCTTTCTCACCACGTGAGCTGCTTTTAAGAATAAATAAGCTTTTAAATAGAAAAGAAAAACAAAAAGAAGAAATTATTGAATATTTTGAATATGAGATAAATCTTACAAGAAAAATTGTAAAAGAAAAAGATGAGGAAATTGTTTTAACATATAAAGAGTTTCAACTATTAGAATATCTTTTAAGAAGGAAAAATCAAGAAATTAAAAGAGAAGAACTTTTATATAGTATTTGGGGAAAAGATTATGAGCAAAACTCAAGAGTTGTTGATGATCTTTTAAGAAGATTAAGAAATAAACTTCCGAAGTTAAAAGTTGAAACAATTTATGGATTAGGTTATAAAATATTATAATGATTAAAAAAGGTAGAATATCACTAAGTATACTGCTGAGTACTTTTTACACGATTGCTGCCTTTTTATTTTTTGGAATATTTATTCTTATACTACTTTTTGCCTCAAATAATATGTTTCAAAAATTAAATGAAGGTCAACTTGGTGCATATTTTTATCAACAAAAAGAGATAATTCAAACTAATGAAGGAGTTATAAAAGATCATCCATATAACTGCTTTTTTAATCATGAATATATTAAAAATAAAAATGGCGTCTATATTAAAAATGATAAATTTGATAATTGGATTGATAAAGTATCAAGAGTCGATGAGACTAAGAATTTATCGAATGTTTTAAATTATATAGTAAAAAACATTGATAAAATAATAAATGATAACCTAAAAAGCAAAAAAGATGATGATACAAAACTTGTCTCAAAGACTTTAAAGTATCATGAAAATAAAAAAACATATACGATATTATTTGATATTATTCAAAAAAATAAAGACAGGAAAAATATCCAGATAATAGGTGCTTTTACTGATGAGGAGTTTATAAAAGAAAATAAGAAAAAAACAGTTTTGTTTTTTTTAATAGGTCTTATTATAATTTTAGTTTTAATAAATATATTTAACTACTTAATTATTTATTTTTTAATTGCTAAAAGATTAAATAAGTTAAGTGATGATGTAATAAATCTTCCTAAGCATAACTATCAAAAACCTGTAACAATAATAGGAAAAGATGAGATAACTAATCTTTGTAAAAATGTTGATAAGCTTAGAAGTGAGTTATTTTTATCTGAAATTGCCAAAAGAGATATGCTTCAAAATATGTCACATGATATTAAAAATCCAATCGGAATAATTAAATCATATGCTGAGGCAATTTATGATGGTGTTGCTGATATTGAAAGTATAAATGTAATTTTAGAAAAGGCTGATGAGCTTTCTAAAAGAATTGCTAAACTTATAAATTATATTAAAGCTGAATACCTAGAGGAAAAATCTAAATCCTATAAAGAGTTTTTAATAAAACCAATTATAGAAAATTTAGTCTCAGATAATAAATTTAGATTTTCAGGAGATATTATATGCAATCTTGATAATAGTAAATATTTTGGAGATGCTGAAAACTTTAGCATAGCCATTCAAAATATATTAGAAAACTCATTAAGATATGCTAAGAATAAAATTGAGATAAATCTAAATAAAAAAAGACTTACAATCTATAATGATGGTCCAGCAATTGATCCTGAATTCATTGATTCAATGTTCACACTCTACCAAAAATCTAATGATGGTAGTTTTGGTATTGGACTTAGTATTACGAAAGTAACTCTTTTAAAATTTGGTTTAGATATTAACGCTAAAAATTTAGAAAATGGGGTTGTCTTTACAATATATCCTATTTAGTATTAGTTATTTTTTTATGCCATGATTTAATATCATCTATTGTTACATCAAGTCTTTTAGCTTGTAAATCGATTTTATCATCATTAAATCTTGGAATTATATGAACATGGTAGTGAAAAACAACTTGTCCTGCTCTTTTTTCATTATTGTTTATTAGATTTATTCCATCGGCATTAAAAGTCTTTTTAAGTTTAATTGATAAATCCTTAACTACTTTAAAAAGTTTACCGATAATATCATCTGGAAGTTCATAGATATCCTTATAAGGTTTTTTAGGAATAACTAAAGTGTGCCCGATGCTAATTGGGGCAATATCTAAAAATGCGATTATATCGCTATCTTCATAAATAATATTTGCATCAATTTCACGATTTACAATTTTTTCAAAGATTGTCATTATTATCACCTACTAAAATTATAACAAATAAACAAAAGAGGGGTATTATTAAAAATTATGTAGTTGTCGTTGAGGGAATAAACGATATTAAAAAAATAAAAGAAAAGTATGAAAATATTTTAATTAGAAAAACTAATGGATTAGGATATACCATGGATTTAATTAAGGACTTGGTAAATCTTGAAAATAAGGGATATACTGTAGTTTTAGTATTTGATCCTGACTCTGCAGGTGAGAGGATAAGGTTTGATATTGCAAGGAATTTAAAAAATCCAAGGCATATTTATCTTGATAAAAATTTATGTATTAAAAAAAATAAAGTGGGAATTGAAAATATATCAAGCAGTACTTTAGAGCATTTATTTGATAATATAATTGAGTATAAAAAAAATACTAACTCAAATCTTCTTCCAATTGATTTATATAATCTTGGGTTAATAGGAAGTGATAAGGCCTTTGAAAAAAGAGAAGTTATAACAAAACATTATAATATAGGTCATAGCAATTCTAAGAGACTTTATAAAAAGCTTGTAAGTATCGGAGCAAGCAAAGAGGATTTAAAGAGGATTTTAAATGTTTAACTTTAAAAAGAAATTTGGACAAAACTTTATACTTAATAAAAATGTGGTAAATAAAATTGTATCATATACTCCATTAAATGATTTAGATGTAATTGAAATAGGACCAGGGATGGGTTTTTTAACTAAAGAGTTAGTTAAACTTGCAAAAACTGTAACAGCCTATGAAATTGATTTAGAGTTAAAAAAGCATTTAGATAAATTAGAAAAAGATAATAAAAATCTTAAAATCATCTTTGAAGATTTTTTTAAATCCGAGAGAAGTTTTCCTGATAGTAGTATTTTAATATCTAATCCCCCATATAATCTAACTAGTAAAATATTATTTTATTTTTTAAGATCAAATATAAAAAAAGCGATTTTAATGTTTCAAAAAGAAATTATAGATAGGCTCATGGCTTTTAAAAATAATAAAGAATATAACCAACTAAGTGTAATATTTGAGTATGCTTGCATTAAAAAAAGAATTGTAAACATAAGTAAAAATGATTTTATGCCAAAGCCAAAAGTTGATAGCTCAGTTATATACCTTGAAAAAAAAGATATTCTATTTTCTGAGGATTATATTTTATTTATATCTAATATCTTTAATCAAAAAAGAAAAACTATCATAAATAATATAAATAAAATATATCCTGATAAAATAAATTTTATAAAAGATTATCTTATAAAAAATTATAACAATGAAAAATTAAGAGCTGAACAACTTGATGAGGGGCAAATATATAATTTATATGACTTTATAAAAAATGAAAGCTAAAGCATTTGCTAAGATAAATCTAGGATTAAATCTAGGGGATAAATTAAATAATAATAAGCATGAATTGGAAAGTATAATCTTACCAATTTCTTTAAGCGATAAAATAACTATTAGAAAAAGTAAGAATTTTTCTGTTAAATCTAATGTAAATATAGAAAATAACATTTTAAATAAAGTATTAGAATATTTTATAAAAGAGTATAGGATAAAACCTGTTAAGATAAAACTGATAAAAAAAATACCTATTGCCTCAGGTTTAGGCGGTGGAAGCTCTGATGCTAGCCTTCTTATAAATTTACTAAATAGTTTTTTTAAGCTTAATTTAGATAATAAAAAATTAGAAGAGATCGCCAAATTATTTGGAAGTGATACAGTCTTTTCACTTTATAATAAGCCAAGCTATGTTTTTTATGATGGGACGAAATTAGAAAAACTTAATAAAAGTTATAATAAAAAAGTAATTATAATAACTCCTTTAAAGAAAGTATTATCGCATGATATGTTTCAAAAAATAGAATATAAAAAAATAAGTAAAATAGATTATAGATTATATATTGATGATTTTTCATCATATTATAAAAATGCAACAAATGATTTTTTAGATATTATTTTAAAAGATGATGAGATTAAAAATATCTATAATTGTTTATTTAATATATCAAAAGGGATTAAACTTTCAGGAAGTGGAGCAAGCTTTTATTTAATTGGATATAGTAAATTAGAAAGAAAAAATATAATTGATAAAATGAAAAAATATAATGTAGTTGTAAATTTATGCAAACTTGTGTAAATAATAAAAAAGAGACATTTAAATACCAAATAGTTTATTTTTTAAGATATATGGGGGATTCGTTTTTTTATCCTTTTTTAAGTTTATTTTTAACAGGTGGACTTTCAAAGGGTTTAAATAATAGTAATACATTAAATCCTGTAATATATTCTAAAAATGGACTAAGCATTGAATATGCAGGTTATCTTTTAATGCTCCTTCCTTTTGTATCTATTTTTATAAATCCCCTTTGGTCTTTAATAGGAAAGCATTCTAATTTAGAAAATAATAAAAAATTTGTAACTATTCTTTCTTTAATTGAAGGACTTTTAATTATTTTCCTATCAACTATTGGAATGAATTTCACGCTTCTTTTTATAATGCTTTTTTTAATTGCTATTTCTGGTCAGCCAGTATATTTACTACTTGATTCTTTTACAAAAGTTTATTCTGATAATTCAAAAATAGATTATGTAAAAATTAGAGTGTATGGTTCAATTGCGTATGTAGCAGGGGCTATTTTAAGTGGTTTTATATTAAGGTTTACAAATACTAACTATTTATATGTATTTTCAATTTGCGGAATATTATTTATTTTAACATCGACAATTTTAGTATTTATAAGACCTGTTAAAATTTTAGATGATCTAAAAAAAGATGTTAAAAAGGCAACATTAAAAGAGCTTTTTATGAATAAGAACTTTTATGCAATTTTATTTTTCTTTTTATTTTCATATGGAACAATGAATGCTATCGATACTTTTGTTCCTAATTACTTTGATACAAGATTTAAATTTGGCGCAAGCAATTATAGTTATCTACTTGCAGCATTTGTGATTGTCGAGGTTGTTTTAATGTTTATTTTAGCTAAATATGATAAAAAGCTAAATATTAAAAAGCTCGCCTTTTTAATGGTATTTTTGCTATCTAGCAGGTGGGTAGTTTTAGCTCTTTCAAATAATTTATATGTATCTATAATAGCTCAGCTTTTAAGAGGAATTAGTATGGCAATATACATATTTATATTCTTAAAAATAGTTGCAAAGTGTGTAAGAGTTAATAATTTAACAGTTGCGATTATTTTTATAAGTTCCATAATTTCTCTATATAGAGTCTTAATTATCTTTATTGGTGGAAGAGAACTTTTAAATCCTAGTAATTATTTTCTTTGGTTTATATTTGGAGCAATACTTTCTCTTAGTAGTATTTTTTATCTTAGACTTATCTCATATAAAAAAGATGTGCCGAGATAGCACATCTTTTTTATTATTCTTTGTTTTCTTTTTTAGGTTTATCGCCAATTATTTTATAATACTCATCAAGGATATGATTATTTATCTCTTTAGTAAATCCAGGAGCTAGTGAGTGAGCAACATCATAGTATTCAACTTTGCCACCATGCTCGATTTTTTTGCTTGGCATTGAAATAAAATATCCTTCTTTTTTAGCAACAACTTTAATATCTTTAACAATAAATTGATTATCAAAGATAACCTCAGCGATTGCTTTTAGGTGTTCTTGGTTTTTGATAATTGTAATATTTACTTTAGTAATTTGCATAATATTCTCCTTTTAATTTTTTTGCATTATAGTAATATATGACATTTTATAAATATCTAACACGCTGCATCCACGAGAAAGATCACATATTGGTGCATTTAATCCTTGCAGAATTGGTCCTAATGCTTCAAATCCTCCAAGTCTTTCAGCAATTTTATATCCGATATTTCCACTGTTAATATCAGGGAATATAAACACATTAGCACATCCTGCAACTTTAGAATCTTTTGCTTTTATTTTAGCAACCTCTGGAACATAAGCGGCATCAAATTGGATTTCTCCTTCAAATAAAAAATTGGCATTACTATCTTTTAAGATGTTATAAGCATTTTTTACCTTATCAACAGCTTCCCCTTTTCCAGAGCCTAGTGTTGAGTATGATAAAAGCGCAACTTTAGGATCGATTTTAAAAGTTCTTGCGGTTTCAACACTTTGCCTTGTAATTTCTACAAGTTCCTCACTTGTTGGGAAAAGATTTAAAGCACAGTCTGAAAATATAAATTTTTGACTAGCATCTTTTGCTTCCCTTAACATTATAAATGAGCTTGATACAAGTTTAACTCCTGGTTTTGTTTTAATTATTTGAAGAGCAGGTCTTACAGTATCAGCAGTTGAGTAGGTTGCTCCTCCAAGAAGGGCATCGCAGTAGTTAATTTTTACAAGCATTGTTCCAAAATAATTTGATTTTGTAAGCATTGCTTTTACTTCATCAAGACTAGCCTTACCCTTTCTAAGTTCAAACATTAAATCTTCCATTTCTTTATATTTTGGAAAATTAGTTGAAACACTAATAATCTCAGCACCATCAAGATTTATTTTATTTTCCCTAGCAAGTTTTAAAACATCATTTTCATCACCAAGAATAACTGGAGTTAAAATTTTATCTTTTAAAAGCATCTCGCATGCCTTTAATACTCTTACATCGCTTCCCTCTGGAAAGCAAATTTTAAATTTCTTTCCTTTTAAAGCATCTTTAATTTCATTAACGATTTGGATCATATATCTTTAAACCTTCTTTCAAATTATAATATGTTAATTTTTTCCTTTTATTAAAATATTCTACTACATATACTAAAAAATATGTAATATAAAGATAGAATAAAAAGCAAGCAAGTCCTTCTTTATGAGAGTAAAAAAGAGCAGTAATCATTATAAAAGTTGCGATAAGCGCAAAAACAGGAACAACAAATCTTTTAAATTTATTTAAATCTTTTTCTTTAATCATCATATTTATGTAAATTAAAATATAAAATACATATATAAATATAATTGGCAATTCAGTTATATCAAATCTAAATACGCTTGTACTTTTATAAATAAATGTCGGAATAAAAAATGCTAGAAACCAGATTGTCGCAAGAGCTAAACTTATGATACTTGCAAATTTAGGCATTTTGTTTTTCTTATAAACTTTTTTCATTGTATTAGGAAATGGTCCATAATCTCTTACTGAAAGTGAGTAAAGGGCTCTTACATTTGCCATCATAAGTCCATTCGTTGTTCCAAGACAGCTAATTAAAACAAAAACTTTCATAATAACTGCAACTCTTCCAAATAATTGGTCGAAGGCAAAATTAACTCCGCCTTTTCTTAAAATGTTAATATCGGCAGCACCTGCAAGACCGATGTAGTAGGTTATGTATATTAGCATAATTAAAAATGTTCCAACAACTAATGCCCTAGGCAAGTTTTTCTTAGGATTTTTGATTTCACTATTTATCGATGTTGCAACATTCCAACCCTCATAAGCAAAAGCAGTTGCTACAAGACATTTGAAAAATGCATTAAATCCAATCGGGCTAGTGTTAGCTTTAAAATTTGATATTAGCATTCTGGATTTATTTAAATGCTTAACTATTTCACCGTTTTTATAGGCATATTCAAATTCATTGTTTATAAGACCATATATTATACCTAAAACACCAACAATAATTAAAGGCAGCATTTTTATATATGTTGTAGATATTTGAAAAATTCCAGATAGCTTAGGGGTAAATAAATTAAATAAATAAAAAAATGCCAGAATTGCAAGTGAGATAAATAAAATTCCGATTTGAGAGATTTGAAGGTTAAATAAATTTTGGAAAAATAGTGCTGAAACCCATGCAAGAACACCCGTCATAGAAGGGTTAAAAAAATATGCCGAGTAGCTTCCTACAATCATTCCGTATTCTTTTGATACTAACTTTTCAGAATAAGCAATTAAACCATTTAAATTTTCATATCTTGTCGCAAGAATTGAAAAGGTGTAGCTTGAGATAATCATAATAAGACCACCTAAAATCCAAGCCAAAACACCAGCAAATAAATTGCCGTTTGTATGATTTAAAAGTTCTTGCGCTTTATAAAAAACACCAGATCCGATGACAATTCCAATAACAAGACCAAGCGCTGTAAAAAATGAATATTTTTTAGTAAGTTTATTTTCCATATCTTACTTATTTTAACATATTTATAAAATATCAGCTTTTATGATATTTTTAACCCAAGAATCAGTTTTATAAAAATAAATAGAGTAAAAAACTTTTATTAAATCTACTATCTTAGATATTAAAAGTGTAAAGATAATTGAAAAGTGAAAATCATAATTATAGTTGTAAATAATTGTAAGAATCGGTATTCCAATAAAAAGCGAGGGAATCTCATCAAGCAAAAAAGCCTTCAATGAATCGCCACCAGATCTTAGAATAAAATAAACGCAAGCATTAAAACTGTAAAATGGCAAAATAAAAGCTGTAATTATTATTAGATAATATGATGTTAAAAATATATTATTTACTCTAGATGTAAAAATTAGCAAAAAAAGAGGACCTATTAAAATGAGCATAATCATCATTATAGATGATAAAATAATTGAAAGACCAATTAGTTTTTTCGAATAATCTCTAGCCTTTGCAAAATCATCATTTCCTAAATTCTCACCAACAAGTATTGCGATACCTGTTGCAAGACCACTTATAAATACAAAAAATAAATCACAAATATTTTGAGCATAACTATAAACTTGGTACCATAATTGATTTTGTCTAGTTATTAAAAATGCATAAAACGATATAACAAGAGCCCAAATTACTTCATTAAAAATGATAAACGATGCTTTTTTAATATACATTTTTAACATATATAAATTCATATAGTTTTTCTTAAATATTAAGAATATATATTTTTCTTTATCAAAAATAATTGCAAATATTATAAGAGTTATAAACTCAATAAACTTAGAAGTCAAGGTTGCAATCGCAGCTCCTTTTGCCCCCATTTGGCTAAAACCGAGATTTCCAAAGATTAAAAGATAGTTTAAAAATATATTAAATAAAACCCCGATAAGACCTGCTATCATAGCATATTTTGGTTTTTTAAGAGTTCTAAAAATTGTTGTAATCATGAAGTTAGAAACAAAGAATATTCCGCAAAATGCAAGGTATTTGCTATACTCTATTCCATAGTTAACAGCTTTTAATTCATCATAACTAGCATCATAACTAGGATTAGATTTTAAAAGGTATAACTTGACAACATAAGGACCTACAAAGTAAATTAAAAGGGAAACAATTATTCCAAAGATAAGACTAATAATTAAACCTAGCTGTATTATTCCAGCAATCTTTTCTTTCTTTTTAGCGCCTAGGTACTGGGCTAGAAAAATTGATATTCCAGCAGAAATTCCAACAGAAAAAAATAAAATGACAAATGTTAATCTATTTAAAGCAGATACTCCATTATATGCAGCATTACTAAATTTATTAATCATTAGATTATCAATATAACCTGAGATTGATAAAATTATCTGCTGAATAATTATTGGAATAATTAAAACAAATGTCATTTTATAAAATGATTTATTTCCGATAAATTGTCTTATTTTATCTTTAACTTGCATTTATTATTTTTTAGGTATTTCTATAATCCTCATTGTATTAGTTCTACCATGGCTTTGTGCCCAACCTGATGTGATGATAATATTGCTTCCTGGTTTTAAGCCAAATTCTTTTGAAACCTCGATTGCAATTTCATCGAATTTTTCAAAATTGTTAATATGGTTTTTAAATGCTGGAAAAACTCCGCTATAATATGATAACTGCTTTGCAGTATCAATGCTATTTGTAATTGCGATAATGGGTACAATTGGTCTAAATTTACAAATTCTTTTAGCAGTACCACCTGTTTCAGTAAAGGCAATTATTGCGCTTGTATTTTCAATTGTAAGTGCAGTTTGAGCAACTGCAATACCAATTGCATCGTTAATGGTTTTCTCACTTGATATAATTGAAAGTTGCAAGTTTTTATCATATTGAATAGTATTTTCAATTGCGCTTGCAATTGTATGCATTGTGTTTAATGCTTCAAGTGGATACTCTCCAACTGCAGTTTCACCACTAAGCATTATTGCATCAGATCCATCTAAAATAGCATTTGCAACATCTGATGCCTCAGCTCTTGTTGGTCTTGGGTTTGTAATCATTGACTCAAGCATATGGGTTGCAGTAATTACAGGTTTACCTGCCTCGTTTGCCATTTTAATTATTTTCTTTTGGTAAATTGGTACAAGCTGAAGTGATACCTCAACACCTAAATCTCCTCTTGCAACCATTATGCCATCGGCTACTTTTAATATTTCTTGTAAGTTTTCAACACCTTGCTCATTTTCGATTTTAGCAATTATATTAGCATTTTTTAACTTATTATCTGAGATTAGTTTTTTAATACTTAAAATATCATCAGCACATCTTGTAAAAGATGCTGCGATTAAATCAATCCCATTTTCAAGTCCAAATAAAATATCTTCTTTATCTTTTTTACTTAAAAAAGGAATTGATATAGCTCTATTTGGAACGTTGCATCCTTTTTGGTTTGATAAAATACCACTGTTTACAGTTTTACAAATAATTTCTTTCTCGCTCTTTTTTTCTAAAACATCAAATCTAATTTTACCGTCATTTACTAGGATATAATCTCCTACTTTTATATCTTTAAAAAGTTCAGGACAATTTATTTGAAATTTATTCTCATCACCTAAATAATTTTCAGAAGTTATCGCAACTTTTTGACCTTTTTTATATTCTGCTTTATTATCTTTAAAATTACCAGTTCTAATCTCAGGTCCTTTTGTGTCAAGCATAATCCCGATAAATTTATTTTTTTTCTCAGATACTTCTTTTATTAGTTTAATATTTTCTTTATGAGATTCATAAGTTCCGTGAGAAAAATTAAGTCTTGCGACATTCATTCCATTTTCGATTAGTTTTTCAAGTACTTCCTTTTTTGCACTTCTTGGTCCGATTGTGCAAATTATTTTTGTTTTTCTTTTAAAATTCATTTTATATCTCCTTATCGCTGTATACAAATTTGTTTTTCTTTCTTTTAAATATATCAGAAAATAATCTTTTAGCTCCAATAAATACTGGTAAAATTTCAAGTCTTCCTAAAAACATTGCGAATATATATATCCAAAGCTCAGCATTTGTTGCTTTGGTAAGGTCTGTCATTGAAAGCCCGACATTACCAAGAGCAGCTGCAAAGTTAAAAATTCCCTGTTTTATTAAATTTCCATCAAAGTTATTCGCATTATATGGCATTGCAATAATTAGCGCAATTCCGCCAAAGATTACAAGCAGTAAATAAATAAATGAAAATGATAGATGTTTTCGGTATTCATCTTTTGAAAAGATAACTTTTTTTCCCATCACATAAATATAATTAGTAGAAATTGTTCTTGAGTTTTTAAACATATTTAAAAGATAAATACTCATACCTTTAAAAATATAAACCATTCTGTATTGCTTTATTCCTGCTGATGTTGAGCCAGACTGGCCTCCTATAATCATTCTAATAAGTAAAATGATAAATAAAAAATCAGGAATAAAAAGAAGATTAGATACATTAGATAGTCCCGTTGTAGTCTGGGCTGAGATATATAAAAATCCATATTCATTATATGCTTTATTAAATCCTACTTTATACTTTATTGCAAGTATTAAAACTACAATTGGTAAAACTGCCAAGTATAAAAAAAGCGAGTAAATAGTTTCTGAGTTTTTAATAATAGATTTAAACTTCATTTTATAAATTGCAACATATATTAAAAAGTTAGTAGATCCTAAAATCATAAGGATAATTGATACAACCTGGATACTGCGATTTTGACTTGCCACCGAATCATTAAAAGTTGAAAAACCTCCAGTTGCAATCGATGAGATAGCATGATTTAGTGCATCAAAGAAGTTAAAACCTGCAATTATATAAAGACATGTTCCAATTAAAATAAAGTATGAATAAATTGAAAAAAGCAGTTTTGAGGATTTAACTAAACTTGGCATTAGGCCATCATGGCCTTCTGCTTTGTAAAAAAGCATTCCATGCTTTATATTTATTGCACTTGCCAAAATTAAAACAAGCCCAATACCACCAAAAAAGTTTGTAACACTTCGATAAAAGATAAAAATCTTAGGCAGCTCATCAAGATTGAAAGCCTCAAATCCGGTTGTTGTAAATCCGCTTGTTATCTCAAATAAAGATTTAGTAAAAGATTTACCAATAAATAAAAAAGGGATTGTTCCAATAAATATAGCGATAAGCCAAACTAAAATAACAAGGACAATATCTTGGTGTTTTTTTAAATTCCCGACTCTATTTTTTAAAAAGTTCATATAAAGACATACACCAAGAGAAAGCGAGATTGAAGATGGGATTAAGAAATAGGGGATATTGATGTATTCTTTTTCATGGTATATTAAATGAATTATAGGAGTCATTAAAATAGGTGTTATTAAAACAACACCAATTAGCATTAAAAATATTCCGATATAGCCTAGGATTAGTTTATATTCATTTGTATTATTTTTAAATTTATATCTTTCCATTTTTTAAATAATTTACAACATTATTTTGTGTATCAGGAGTTGAGACTAAAAGGATTTTATCTTTTTCATTTAATATAGTATAACCTTTTGGAATAATTACATTTTTATTTCTTATAATGCAAGATATTGTCGATTTTTCACCAAAGACTAAATCCTTTAAGGCTTTGTCAATTGCAAAATCGCCTTTTTTTAATATTACCTCAGAGATAATAATTTTAGAGTTTTCAAATGTAAGAGAACTTACAATATCAGAAATTGATACCATATTTTTAATTGTCTCACCAATAATATGAGTTGATGAAATTACAATATCAATTCCTAGTCTTTTGAAAATATCAACATTCTTAGGGTTTAAAACAGAACATAAAACTTTTTCGACATGAAAAAGTTTTTTAGCCATTAGACATGATACATAATTCTCGCAGTCATTATCTGAAAGAGATATAAACAAATTAGCATCTTCAATATTATTATCTTCTAAAACATATAACTTAGTAGGATCTCCTACATAAACATCAACAGCATTTTTTCTGCTAATATACTCAGCCCACTCATTTTTAGAGTTAATAATAATTACTTGGTGCTTTTCTTCTTTAAATCTTTTAACTAGATAATCAGCACTATTGCTTCCATTTACTATTACTATTTTCATTTGCCTTCACCAAGTTCTTTTAAAAAATAATCAAGAGATAATCTAAAAGGATAAATTGGTTTTATGTTTTTAGAATTTAGCACTCCTTCTTGATCTTTTCGGTTTAATCTTACATATATTTGAGGAATTTTAAAGATGACATCACAAACATTTGCTAAAAATATATTAGCATTATCATCTTTTACAGCAATTACTACTTTGCTTGCTTTTGAAACTTCACTTTCATCAAGAAAATTTAAATCAAGAGCATCACCTGTAATTTTCATTCCGCCGTAATTTTCATCAAGTTTTGAAAAGGCTCTACTGTCAATATCAATTGCTACAACATCCTTTCCGCATGCAGAAAGAATACTAGCAACACTTGCTCCAAATTTTGAAAGCCCTATAACATATATTAAATCTTTCATTATTATCTCCTTTAATAATCTAGATTATTTACAAGATTATAAATTTCTAATTTTAATTTATTATAAAAATCAAACATACTTAAATATTTTAAATCATTTTCAATATTATCTTTATTTAAACTTATTTGTGGCAATTTAAGATATTTTAAATTTAGTATTTTTAACTTAGTTGCAGTATATATAATTGGGTCTAGTTTAGGTATGTAATCATTATTTTTTTCAAAATCAACTTTCAAATGATAATTGCACTTGTTTGAAATCATTAAATTTAAAAATAAATCATAGGCAAAAATAATATCTTGGCTATTTTTAAAATATTGCAGGTCAATAACTAAATCAAAGTTATATTTTTTAAATATATTATATAAATCCTTCTGATTTAAAAAATCACCTTTTATGATTTTAATATTTTTTGATTTATGGTATTTTTTACTTGTAAATAATGTGATTTTATTTTTACTATTTCTAGCATGATTTAAAAAATCACTATCTATAATATTTTGATTATCCATAATAAGAATTGATAAATTCGTTTCTTTTAATTTTGTAATATTATAGATATTTAACTTACTAACTAAGTCTTTTTTTATATTTGCAAATCTTTGTAAATCAAGGGTATTTGCATCTATTATTTTATCATTTTTTACTAAATCTAGATTTTCTAAATTATTTAAAATTGCAATCCTTGCGGCATTTAAAAATTTTTTCATTTTCCTATTTTTATCTTTTTCACTATTTGGAATATATAAAAATGGGATATTATTTTCAAATGCTATTTTTTTACTATTTAATCCAAAGTATTCGGTTGTATCGGTTATGAATATCTCTGGAGTATAGAGCTTTATGTATTTTCTTACATTTTGTTTTAGGTTATATTTATATATTTTAATGAGTTTAAAATTATCATTTTGAGGAAGTTTAGAATCATTTACAACCTCATTTGCCATAATTAAAAAGTTTAAATTCAATCCCTTTAAAATTGAGTAAAGTTTTAAAAACATTTTAGTATCAAATCTATCTGATAGATAAATTGCATTATAGGTAAGATTTTTAGATCTTTTCTGGATTAGATTATTTATTCTATCTTTCCAAATATCGGCTTGTTTTATGTTTTTAAATTTAATTAAAAGATCAAATATCTCTCCTGTGAAAATCATAAAGTATGTGTTTATAAATCTATATAGCAAAATAATAAATATTATATTTTTGTAATTTAAATTTAATAAATTACTTAAATATGTATAAGCTATCAAATCACTAATTACAAGATATCTTGCAAAAGGAATAATTCCTATAACCTGATAAAAAATAAAAAATACTCCTATTATTGATACTGCAGTGTATAAGTTAACATTTATATTAAAAGCATAAAGTAAAAAAATAATACTAACTGATGGAAGTAAAAAGATAAATAGAGAAAGCACTTTTAAAATGAAAAAGTAAAGGTATTTTTTAAATATATACTCACCTAGTATAAATTTTAAATTTTCTACAAACTTTGAAATTTTCTTATTTGGGTTTACTTTAAAATTAAATAGATAAAAGCTAAAGATAAAAACTAAAAAAATAAATAAGCTAGCAAGGATTAAAAAGATAAAATAAAAGTAAAAAGATAAATTATTTTTTAGGTTATCATATCCTATTAAAAATAAAAATATACCGCTTGTAAATAGTATAATGAAAGAAAAAATGAGCTGCAGCAATTGATTTATTCTTATATCGTTATTATCTACATTTTGGCTTTTATATTTACTAAAATTATCCTTTGTGATAGGAGATAAAAAATTAGTAATATTTTTTATTGAATACTCACTTAAAAAAACATTGTATGAATATTTTTTAGAAACAGTAAAATTTTGGCGGATAGTTAAAAGAAGACTTATAAGTGGTTTTAAGTATATATATAAAATAGATAATGATATAGCAGTAAATAGGTAAAAAACATTTAAAGATGAGTTTAGATTACTTAAAAAATTAAGATCCGAAAAAATTATTCCAATAGATAAAAAAGCCATAAAAGAAATGGCTAAAATAATAATTCTCAATCTATTATTTTTTATTTTTTCATAGTTTGACATAAACATATTTATTATAACATTAAAACATCCTTAATTTAAGTTTTTGATATTTTGAAAAAGTATAAATAAGACTATAAATAATAAAATATTTTAAATTTATATTAAAAAAAAATTCTTAAGTTTATAATTTAAATTTTACTCGCAAGAATAATCGCTTAATAAAGCGAAATAAAAAAATTAAACTTTAAAAATCTTTTAAAAAATGCAAAAATTTAATTTGATTAAATGGCTTTGCAAAGCCATTTAATGGCTATTTTAAAAATCGGTAAAAAAGCCAAATTTAGCCATATTTTTTTAAAAAATTAAAAATATTGAAAATAATTTTTTAAATTATATAATAAGCATATACTAAAAAATGTTTTGAGGTTAACTTGCTAAAAATTAGGAGGATGAATATATGTTTACAAAAATTAAAAAAAGAGATGGAAGGTATACAACTTTTAACTGTGACAAGATAAAAAATGCGATTGATAAAGCATTTATTTCGTGCAAAATTAACATATCAGATGAAAAGTTAGAACGTCTTTGTTTTAGTGTTGTAAACGAGCTTCAAAATGAATTTCCAGATGGCAAAGTTCCGACTGTTGAAAAAACTCAAGATATTGTAGAAAAAGTTTTAATGAACTCTAACTACTTTGATGTTGCAAAGTCATATATTTTATATAGAAAAGAAAGAGAGCATATTAGAAATTCATCAGAAAGACTGATGAAAACATACAAGGATATTGCTAATTTAAAAAGCACAGAAAGTGATTTGAAAAGAGAAAATGCCAATGTAAACTCAGATACTCCGATGGGGGCTATGCTTCAATATGGTAGTGAGGGTGCTAAGGCTTTTAATAAGTTATTTGTGCTTAATCCTAAGCACGCTAAGGCTCATGAAGATGGGGATATCCATATTCATGATTTAGATTTTTTAACACTAACTTTAACATGTTGCCAAATAGATTTATCTAAGCTTTTTAAAAATGGTTTTGAAACAGGTCATGGTAGTATTAGAAAACCAAAATCAATTCAAACATATGCAGCATTAACCGCTATTGCAATTCAGTCAAATCAAAACGATATGCACGGTGGGCAAAGTGTTCCAGCTTTTGATTACTATCTTTCAGATGGAGTAAGACTTTCATATCAAAAAAGGTTTTTACAAAATCTTGAAAAAGCATTTAATCTTTTAGGAATTAGTTTAGATGCTAAAAAACTTTTAGATGAGATAAAAAAAGAGGCTAAAATTTTACCCGAGTATTTAAATAGAAATATTTTAGATGAGATAAGAAAAAAGGTAAATGATAAAAATATTGATAAGGCTTTAGAGTTTTCATATGAAAATGCGACTAAGGAAGTTGAAAATGATACATATCAAGCGATGGAGTCTTTAATTCATAATCTAAATACCATGCACTCTCGTGCAGGGGCACAAGTTCCATTTTCATCACTTAATTATGGAACTGATACATCAAATGAGGGTAGACTTGTTGTAAGGCAAATTTTAAGAGCAACTAATGAGGGTCTTGGAAAGGGCGAAATTGCAATTTTCCCAATTCAAATATTTAAAGTAAAAGAAGGAATAAATTATAATCCTGAAGATCCTAACTATGATTTATTTAAAATGGCAATTGAAACCTCATCAAAAAGATTATTTCCTAACTTTTCATTTATTGATGCACCTTTTAATATTAAGTATTATAAAAAAGGAAATATTGATACTGAAATAGCTTATATGGGCTGCAGGACAAGAGTAATTGGAAATGAGTTTGATAAAAAAAGAGAAATTGTAACAGGTAGAGGTAATCTTTCGTTTACTAGTATAAACCTTCCAAGAATTGCTCTTTTAACAAATAATATTCCTGATTTTTATAAGCTTTTAGATGAGAAAATAGATCTTGTGATTGAACAACTTCTTGAAAGATATGAAATCCAAAAAAAGAGAAAGGTTTATAATTTTCCATTTTTAATGGGGGAAGGTATTTGGCTTGATTCTGAAAAACTAGAAAAAAGAGAGACTATTGAAAAAGTTATAAACCATGGAACATTATCAGTTGGATTTATTGGTCTTGCTGAGGCTTTAAAATCTTTAACAGGTAAACATCATGGTGAAAGCGAGCAATCCCAAAAACTAGGTCTTGAGATAATCTCTCATATGAGAGCCAGAATGGATAAAAAAGCAAAAGAGACTGGATTAAACTTTTCTCTTTTAGCAACACCAGCAGAGGGCTTATCTGGTAGATTTGTTAAATTAGATAGAAAAAGATTTGGAAATATTAAAGATGTTACAAGTCATAATTTTTACACTAATTCATTCCATGTCCCAGTTTACTATAACCTTACTGCATATGATAAGATAAACATTGAAGCGCCATACCATGAGCTTACAAATGCAGGACATATTTCTTATGTTGAACTTGATGGAGATACATCAAAGAATTTAGATGCTTTTGAAAAAATCATAAGACATATGAAAGAAAAGGGTGTTGGCTATGGCTCAATAAATCACTCGGTTGATTTTGATCCTGTATGTGGATATCATGGAATAATAAATGATGTTTGCCCAGGATGTGGAAGATATGAGGAAATTGATAAACCATTTGATAGGATAAGAAGAATCACAGGCTATCTAGTTGGAACTCTTGATAGATTTAACGATGCTAAGAAAAGCGAAGTTATGGAAAGAGTAAAGCATTCATCTTTGAAAAAATAAAATGTTTGAAAAAATAAGATTATCTGGAATAATAAGTGAGTCAATAGTAGATGGACCTGGTTTAAGGTATGTATTATTTACACAAGGTTGCCTTAAAAGTTGCTATATGTGTCATAATCCTGAAACTAGAGATTTAAAAGCGGGATATTTAAAAAGTATTAGAAAAATAAAAGAAGAAATAAAAAAAAATCCTTTAATAAAAGGAATTACCTTCTCAGGAGGAGAGCCTTTTTTACAAGCTAGAAAATGCTACTTAATTTCTAAGTACGCTAAAAGTCTTGGTCTTGATTGTCTTTCATATAGTGGGTATTATATAGAAGAGATAATAAAAAAAAATCAAAAAGATCAAATTAATTTTTTAAACAGTCTTGATTATTTAATAGATGGTCCATTTGAGTATGATAAGTTAAGTCTTGATCTATTATTTAGAGGCTCATCTAACCAAAGGATAGTAGATGTAAAAAAAACACTAAAAGAAAATAAACTAGTAGTAATAAATAATTTTTAAAGGGGAATTTATGAATAAATGGAAAATATTCATTGAGCAAAATGGATTTTCAAATAGTATAATTAAAGATTCTCAACTCGAAGATTTAGAATTAGATTGTGATAATAATTTAGATGTTAATATCATCTTTTCTAATATCGTTCCGTTAATTGATTATATAAAATTTATCGAGGCTGCTAAATTTTCTTTTTTTGATAAGATTTATAACAATATAAATTTTAATATCAAATACCAAAGTATTTTGGAGTTTTCTAACTATTTTGCCGATTATTATTCCCACATTATAAAAAATATTGAAAAAACAAAGCCAACCATCGGATATTTAATAGATTATAAAACCAAATATAATCAAGATACAAATACATTATATATTATCTGTGGTAAAGACTTTAGCCATATTCAGCAGTTTTTAATTCCTATTAAAAATGAGTTTTCAAAAATAGGAATTTTTGTTGATGTTAAAGTTGAAATTGACGAGAGTATTGAATCATTATCTGAAAAGCTAGAAAAGAAAAATAAAATAGAAAAAGAGATGCTTAATAAAAAACTTGACTTAATTAAAGAAGAGTTAAAAAATGAAGGACCAAAGAGTAAGGTATCATCAAGAGAAAATTATATTAGGCAAAATAGAAAATATGAGCAAATAGATATTTTTAAAATTCCTAAAAACTTAACTGAGTTTGATTTATATATCTCTAAAAAAGAGCCTGTATATGTTGAGGTATTAGGTTATATTAGTGATTTAAAAATAAACAAATTAAAAACAACAAGTATGCTTTCTTTTTTACTAACTAATGAAAATGATACAATCCTTGTGAAAAAATTTATAAGAGATAATGAAAGCCAAGTAACAACTTTTAAAGATGATGATTATGTTAGTGCAAAAGGTAAAATCCAAATGGATAATTTTGCGAAAGATATAGTTTTATTAGCTGATAGTATCGAAAATATTAAAGCTCCTGAAACTGAAATTAGGCAAGATGTATCAGATGAAAAAAGAGTTGAACTTTCAGTTCATACTAAAATGAGCAATCTAGATGGTGTCGCATCTGCAAGTGATTATGTAAGGCTTGCCGCAAGTTTCAACCATAAGGCAATTGCAATTACAGACATTGATACAGTTGCTGCATTTCCTGAGTTTTCAAAGGCTTGTAAAAAATATAATATTAAACCTATTTATGGAACCGAGATATCCCTTGTATATGAGGATGAATTTAAAATTGTATCAAGTAAAGAAGATTTTAACTTGGTAAATCAAGATTATGTTGTATTTGACGTTGAGGCGACAGGACTTTCTAAAAATTATGATGAGATAATTGAAATAGGAGCCGTTAAAATTTCTAAAGGTTTTAAAGTTTCTGAGTTTTCAAAACTTATAAAGCCAAGACAGGTTGTATCTGAAAAAATATTTAAAATAACTAATATCGATAAAGATGAGCTTGACAAAGCCGATTATATTGAGAATGTTTTGCCTAAATTCTTAGATTTTATAAAAGGCTCAGTATTAGTTGCACATAATGCTAAATACGATATTGGAATGCTTAGAGAAAGCGTTAAAAGATTAACTGGCAAAAAGATGGAGTTTTCATATATAGATACTCTTACAATGTCTCAGTATTTTTTAAATGGTGATTTAAAAAGATTTGGTCTAGATGCAATTTGTAAATATTTTAAAGTTAAATTAGATGGCCATCATAGGGCATATAATGATGCCCTTGCAACAAGTGAGTGTTTTATTAAAATGCTTAATGTTTTACCAAGCGATATTAAATCGGCATATAATTTAAGAGATTATATTTTAAAAAATAATGATGGATATAAATATTTAATTCCTTATAAAGTATCACTGCTTGCTAAAAATCAAAATGGATACCGTGATATATTTAAACTTTTAAGTTACTCTTTAACTGATTATTTTTATAAAAGAGCTAGAATTCCATCGCTTCTTTTAGAAAAATTAAGAGAAAATATCCTAGTTGGATCAGGGGGAGAGTTTGGTCCTGTTTTTCAGGCAGCATATTTTCTTACTGATGAAGAATTAGAAAAATATATAAAAAGATTTGATTATATTGAAATATCACCTAGAGAGTGCTATTTGCATTTAATTGAAGATTTAGATACAAAAGGAGAAGCAGTAATTAGTGATATTCAAAGAAGAATTATCGAAATATCACAAAAGCTAAAAAAACCTGTTGTAGCAACGGGAGATGTTTACTATCTTGAAAAAGAAGATAAAATTTATCGCAGTCTTTTTATTAGATCTCCTAAAGTTGGAGGAGGTATTCATTATCTTAAAAAATATAATGAAAAGCCAGATTGCTTTTTTAGAACAACATCTGAAATGCTTAATTCATTTCCTAATTTAAGTTATGAAAAAGTATACGAGATAGTTGTCAAAAATCCTAATAAAATAAAAGATAAAGTAGATAATGTAAATGCATTTGGAGATACGCTTTTCTCACTTGATGATAATGTATTTTCTAAAAACTTAAAAATCCCATCAGTTTGTGATGAGGTAAAAAGATTGGTTAAAGAAAATATTGAAAAAAAATATGGTAAGGCTTTTCATCCTGAAATTAGAAAAAGAATAGAACATGAAATAAAAATAATAACTAAAAATAATTATGCGCCAATATACTATATTGCCTATTTGCTTGTTCAAAAATCACTTAAAGATGGATATGTGGTTGGTTCAAGAGGATCGGTTGGTTCTAGCTTTGTTGCAACAATTTTAGATATAACAGAAGTTAATCCGCTAGCTCCACATTATTATTGCCCTAATGGTGATTATCAGGCTTTTGAAGTTAATGAGCAATCTGAAATTGATAAATTATCTGATAGTGAGAAAATTATAAATAATAATTTAAAAGCTGCTAAATGTGGATTTGATTTAAAAAAATGTACTTGTCCAAGATGTGGTGCTCTGCTTAAAGGAGATGGGCATGATATTCCATTTGAGACATTCCTAGGATTTGATGGAGATAAAATTCCAGATATTGATTTAAATTTTAGTGGTGAGTATCAAGCTAAAGCGCATGAGTATGTAAGAGAGCTTTTAGGAAAAGAGAAAACTTTAAGAGCGGGAGTTATTCAAACAGTTGCAGAAAAAAATGCTTTTGGATATGTAACAGGATATTTACAAGAAAATCCTAGTATTTCAATTAGAAGAGCAAGACAAGAATTTATGGCTAAAAAAATTCAAGGTGTTCAAAGATCAACAGGTCAGCACCCTGGCGGGATTGTTGTTATACCTGAGAATATATCAGTTTATGATATAACACCTGTTCAATATCCTGCAGATGATGTAACAAGCAGTTGGAAAACAACGCATTTTGATTATCACTCAATTGAAAGTAATTTATTAAAACTTGATATACTAGGTCATGATGACCCGACTATCATTCGCTTTATTATGAATTATGTTTGGAAAAATCCTGATAAGTTCCCATTTGATAGTGTAAAAGATATTCCGTTAAACGATCCGAGGGTATATGATTTATTTAAATCTACAAAAGAGCTAAATTTAATATCTAATGAGATATTCTCGGAAGTTGGAACATATGGAGTTCCTGAGCTTGGAACACCATTTGTAAGAGAGATGCTAACTCAAATTAAACCAAGGGATTTTTCAAATCTTGTGAAAGTATCAGGCTTATCACATGGTGAGGGTATTTGGCTTGGTAATGGAGATACATTAGTTAAAGGGACAGAAGATGGCATAAAAATTCCGTTTAATGATATTATTGGGTGTCGTGATGATATTATGACAACTTTAATAAATAAGTATAAAATAAATCCACTGACATCTTTTAATATTATGGAATTTATAAGAAAAGGAAAACCATCATCAGATATAAAAAAATGGCTTGAATATGAAAAGATATTAAAAGAAAATAATGTTCCTAACTGGTATATTAAATCAGCATCTAAAATAAAGTACATGTTTCCCAAGGCCCATGCAACAGCATATGTTTTAATGGCTATAAGAATAGCTTGGTTTAAGATAAACTACCCACTTATTTTCTATGCAGCATTTTTTTCTAAAAGAGTTGACCAATTCGATCATGAAATAATGGTGGCAGGTTATAACGCAATTTTTAATAAATTATCAGAGTTAAAATCAAACAAAGATAAAAATGCTAAAGATACATCACTTCAGACAACTTTAGAAGTTGCGCTTGAAATGACATCTAGAGGCTTTAACTTTGTAAGAGCTGATATTTATAAATCAGATTCTAATGATTTTTTAATAGAAGATGAAAAATCTTTAAGAATGCCATTTAAAGCTGTTGATATGCTTGGTATAGAAACAGCTAAAAAAATAGTTGAAGAAAGAGAAAAAACACCATTTTTAAATAAAGATGATGCTAAAAAAAGAGGTTCAATAAATAAAACAGTATTTGAAACTCTTGAAAAAATCGGAGCTCTTTCTGACATTTCAGATGAAAAGTATGTTGAAGATGATAAACTTTTAAATAGTCTTTTTACGGCTAATATTTAAAGTATTACATTTTATAAAATAATTTATGGTATAATTTATTTATGGAGGAGATATTTTATGACTTTTAATCCAATGTTTCGTTCACTTGAAAAAGAACAAGCATCTGAACGTGAATTAACAAATGTTGTTAGTTATAAATCAGTTGCATTAAAAACATTATTTTTAATATTTTTAACAATTATTTCAGCTACCTTAGTATCAGTTTTTGGAATAGTTAAAAAAGGAGCGTCTGCTGAAGCGGGGTTTGTAGTTCAGCCCTGGCTTTACACAATATTAGGTGTTGGAGGTATTGTAAGTTTTCTATGTGTTATCCTATCGGCATTTTTCCCAAGGGCTGCAGTATTTTTTGCTCCTGTGTATGCACTTTTTGAAGGGGCATTTGTAGGAGTTATAACAGTTATTCTATCGGCGTTTTTAAAATGGGGAGCATTTATAGCATTATCATCTACAATCGCAGTATTTTTTGTAACACTACTTTTTAATATGTCAGCATCATTTAGAGCTAAAAATGCAGTTAGTAAAATTTTATGGGTTATGTTTGTGATGGTTTTATTATTTACAATAGCATATCTTATAGTAATACTTGCATTCCCACAAGCACTTCAAGGAACAAGCTCAAAACTTAACAGTAAAACAATTATATATATCTCAATTGCTATAAGCGTATTTTTAATTATTTATGGAACACTTCTTTTATCGCTTCAATTTACATATACTGAAAGATTAGTAATGGCTGGAGCTGATAAAAAATTAGAATGGCAAGCAGCATTTGGAATATTATTTGCACTTGTTATGATTTATGTAGAAATTGTGAGATTATTAATTTTAATTTCAGCATTAAAAAGAGATTAGGTAAAAGCAGTTTTTAAACTGCTTTTAATTTTAAAGGAGATTATATGGATAAAATATTATTCTTAGAACCAGTATTTAAAGAAATGATTTGGGGAGGAGATAAGTTAAAAAAGGTATTTAATTTTGATATTCCTTCAAATAAAACTGGTGAATGCTGGGCAATTTCTGGACATAAAAACGGAACCACTAAAATAAAAAATGGCGAGTATAAAGGGATGGGACTTGATGAAGTTTATAAAAATCACCCAGAACTTTTTAAAAAATGCAAAACCAAAGAATTTCCACTACTTGTTAAAATAATTGATGCTAATTCAGATTTAAGTATCCAAGTTCATCCAGATAATAAATACGCAAAGAAAAATGAAAATGGTTCACTTGGTAAGTGTGAGTGTTGGTATATATTAGATGCTGAGGTTGATACTAAAATAATAGTAGGGCATAATGCTAAGAGTAAAAATGAGTTAAATTATTTAATTGATCATAATAAGTGGAATGAATTTTTAAGAAAAAAGCATACTAAAAAAGATGATTTTTTCTATATACCATCTGGAACGGTTCACGCAATTTGTAAAGATACGCTCCTTTTAGAAGTTCAGCAATCAAGCGATATAACATATAGGTTATACGATTATGACAGAATGGGCTTTGATGGTAAGAAAAGAGAACTTCATATAGATAAAGCAAAAGATGTGATAAAAGTTCCTTATAAAAATAAATGTCAATTAAAGCAGGTTAAAAAAATTAAAAATAGCCTACTTACAACTCTTATAAAATCTAAATACTTTAGTGTATTTTTACTAAATTGTAGAGAAGATGACCTAGTTTTGCAAAATGATAATTTCCTTCTTTGCACAGTCTTAGATGGAACTGGCAGGGTAGATGATTTTGAAATAAAAAAAGGTGATAGTTTTATTATCACATCAAATATAAAAGAGGCATATCTTTCTGGTAATTTAAGTTTAGTTATCTCTCATATTTAAGGAGAATAGTATATGGAATTTAATAATAATTATTTATTAAGAATTAAACACAAAATTAAAGATGCAATCTTTAATAAACTTGATAAAATGTTAAGGCTTGATGTATGTGATCTTGATATTTATGCTCTAAAATCAAAAGAGCCAATTGCTTTTTCAAAAGATTTATTAGATAAGAAAAAATATAAACCAATTAAAGTAGGAGATTCTTTTGGTAAATTATTTGACTGTGCTTGGTTTATAATTGAAGGAAAAATTCCTAATTATAATAAAGATGATGTTTATTATCTTTCAATGGATTTTAATGGTGAGCTTTTACTTTTTTCTCCTAATGGTGAACCGCTTAAAGGTTTTACTAATGGCTCATCAGTATTTGACAGAGGCCTTGGTGAGCCTGGTAAGTATGATTATGAGATAAATAATTTAATAAATCCTGATGGAAGTGTAATTTTTTTAGTAGACGGGGCTGCTAATGATTTATTTGGCTTTTTATCAGATGGCGCAAAGATTAAATATTGTAAGATAATTAAAAAAAGTGATGAACTATTTAAACTTTACTATGACTTAGAGTTTTTATATGATTTAATGATGAGTGATTTATCGGATGAAAAATACTCAAGAAAACTTTTAGATGATCTTGATTTAATATCTAATTTAATTATTTATGAAGAACCTAATTTATTAGATGTGGCTAATAATTTAATTAAAAAGTATTTAGAAAATAAGACTAAGAGCAATATAAGTGTATATTCAATTGGACATGCTCATATGGATTTGGCATGGCTTTGGCCAGTTAGAGAAACTAAAAGAAAGATTGCAAGAAATCTTGCAAATGTTATATATTTAATTGAAAAATACCCAGGATTTAATTTTGGTATTTCACAACCACAACAGCTAAAATGGCTAAAAAATGGTTATCCTAGTTTATATGAAAAGGTAAAAAAATATATTAGTGAGGGAAGAATTGAGCCACAAGGTGGTATGTGGGTTGAGGCAGATACTAACGTATCAGGTGAAGAAGCCCTTGTAAGACAGATGCTTCATGGAGTGAAATTTTTTCAAGATGAGTTTAATTTTAGAGTAAAAAATTTATGGCTTCCTGATGTGTTTGGGTACTCTGGAAATATTCCGCAAATCATGAAAAAATCAGGTCTTGATTATTTTATGACAATTAAACTTTCATGGAATTTAGTTAATGTATTTCCTTATAAGTCGTTTATTTGGGAAGGTATTGATAAGAGTAAAATTATTGCACATATGCCACCAGAGGGAACTTATAATTCTGCAACAAGACCATCCTCACTTCTTGATGGAGTTAAAAAGTATCCTGAAAAAGAAATATCACCTTTATTTTTAAATGTATTTGGAATTGGTGATGGTGGTGGTGGACCTGGAGAAGAGCACGTTCAAAGAATTATAAGAGAAAAAGATATTTACCCACTTGCCAAAAATAATTTTTCAAGATCTGATATCTTTTTTGAGGAGTTAAAAAAATATGAAGATAAGCTTCCTAAATTTAGTGGGGAGTTATATTTTGAAAACCACCAAGGTTGCTACACATCGGCACCTAATAATAAAAAATACAATCGTCTTTTAGAAGAAAAATTAAGATCGCTTGAGGTATATCTTAGTTTAAATGATGATTTTGGTAAATATAATTCAGAGATAAAAGAAATCTGGGAAGAGGTTTTACTTTATCAATTTCATGACATTTTACCAGGCTCATCAATTATGAGAGTATATGAAGAATCAGAGAAAAGATATCAAATACTTTCTAAAAGAATTGATGAGATATCATCTAATTTAAAAAATACAAAATATTTCTTTAATCCTAATTTATATCATGGCGAGAAAATAGAAAAGAAAAATAATGAATACTTAGTTTATAATATGAACCCATTATCAACTAATAGTGATGTTATAAGTTATAAAAAAGATGATAATAAAGTTGATTTAAATGATATTAGAACAAGTAATCTAAAAATTAAAATATCAGACTCTACAGGACAAATATTATCTATTTACAATAATTTAACTAACACAGAACTTTTAACAAAGCCAGAAGGTAATAAATTATCAGTTTATAAGGATTTTGGAAATGGTTGGGATATTTGTGATAACTATAGAGTCCAAACTCCTAAAACAGCTACTCTAGTTAGTCAAGAGGTATCATCTTATGATAGGTTTATCGAAATTATAAATAATTATGAATTTTTAAACTCGACAATTCTTGAAAGAGTTTTAATTGATACTGAAAAAGATTTAATCTATTTTTATCATGATACTAATTTACAGGATATGAAGTATATGCTAAGAACATCTTTTCCTGTTAATGTTGATACTGATGATTGCTATTTTGATATTCAATTTGGGCATTTAAAAAGAAAGAGAAATGAAAACTCTAACATCACAAAAGCCCAATATGAGATGTGTGGCTATAAATGGATAATGTTATCTGATGATAAAAATAAAGTTGGACTTATCAATAAATCTAAATATGGTTTTTATACTAAAAATGGAATGCTTGATATAAATCTTGTAAGATCATCAGATTATCCAGGAAAGACATTAGGAATTGGTAAAACAGATTATTCTTATATTTTTGCTCCAATAAAAAGTGATGACCCACTTACTGAAATTGATAGACTGGCTAACTGCTTTAATACTTATTATCTTCCAGTTTGTGAAAGTTATAATTATTTAGATAGTATAAGTTTAGATAATGAAAAAATAATTCTGACAGCATATAAAATGTCATATGATGGAAAATCACATATTATAAGATTATACAATCCAACAAGTAAAGTTCAAAAGGCTAAATTTAATATAAACAAAAAATATAGTGAGATTAAATTTTGCAACTTAGTCGAAGAGGATCTTGATAAAGAATTTACTAATAATTTGAAATTTGACCCATTTGAAATTATTACAATTAAGGTTAAATAGTATTTTACAATTTCCCACAAAGTCTATTTAATTTTTAAATTCCAAGATATCTTATATCATTATCTATTATAGAAGGAGAATTACATGCAAGGAAAAGTAAAATGGTTTAATTCAAGTAAAGGCTTTGGTTTTATCACTGAAGGCGATAAAGAATACTTCGTGCATTTTTCAGAAATAAAGATGGATGGGTATAAAGAATTAAAAGAAGGAGATACTGTTTCATTTGATGTTGCACCAGGAAAAAATGGTGGAATGCAAGCAACTAACGTATCTAAATTATAAATAATAATAAGGCTGCTAACGGTAGTTGGCAGCCTTATTATTATTATTATTTTTCTTATTATTATTATGATTTTTATTAGTATTATTAGTATTATCCTGAAAATCTCGTAATAAAGCCATAATTTATAATTTTCGAATAAGCCTTTGGCTTTGAAATAAAGTATAAAAATAGTATAATATGAAAGTATCGCTTTTTAAATATCTAATTAAAACGATACCATATATTAATACTCGCGGCATAAAAGCCTGAAAGGATGATAGATGTGATATATATACTTTACAATCCGTGTGCTAGAAATTGTCAAAGACAAAACAAAATGAAAAAACATGAGAAAATGATTAAGCAGTATTTTAATGAAGAAGTTGTAACAATGCAAAATATTCGACTTATTGAATCACATGTAGACTTTATAAATTCAATCGATCCAGCAGATAAACTTGTAGTTATGGGTGGCGATGGAACACTGAATAATTTAGTTAACAAGATTGATTTTGATGAGAATAAACTAGAGAATATATATTTTTTCAACAATGGAATGGCAAATGATTTTCTTAAAAGTTTGAACATTAAAGAAAAAATAATTCCGATTTATAAGTATCTTACAAAGCTTCCTAAAATGCTTGTTGGAGAAAAAACTAGAAAGTTTTTAAATGGTGTAGGTATTGGTATTGATGGTCTTGTTTGCAGATATATTGATATGACTAATACTAAAAAAACTAAAAAACTTTACTACCAAGCTGCTTTAAAAGCGATAAAAGAGCATGAACCATTTTGCCTTGATATTGAAATTGATTCTGAAAATTATCACTTTGAAAATGTTCAATTATGTTCAATTATGAATGCACCATACTATGGTGGAATAAACATGTCTCCTTTTTCAAATAGAGTAAATGATTATCTTGATGTTGTAGTTGTATCTAATATGCCTAAGAAAAAAATTCTTAATGATTTTCCTAAGGTATATAAAGGAAGAGCAATGGAGAAAAATAATATTCAAACTTTTAAAGGACATGTTATTACAGTTAAGAAAAATACCCAATACGGTCAAATGGATGGCGAACCGCTAGGACCTATTGAAGAGTTTTCAATTTTAAAATAAAACAAAAGGCTCTAATCGTTAGGGCCTTTTTATTTTAGATAAACAATATCATCTATTAAATACTTAATAGATTCTATTATCTTTTCATCATTTAGTAAAATATTATATTTAACCTTTTCATCTTTTATCTGACTTGTTATTTTTACATTATTTGCTTTTAGATGGTTAATAATTTTATTTTCGTTTTCATAAGAGAAAATAATTTTAATTTTAGTTGGGTTTTCAAATTCTACAATTTCGCAATTTTTAATTGCATCGCTTGCAGAATTTAAATAAGCTCTAAAAAGATTACTTGCGCCAAGTTTAATCCCGCCAAAGTATCTAACAATAACAACTAATACTCTATCTAGGTTATTTTTACAAATCACATTATAAATAGGAATACCCGCACTTCCCTTAGGCTCGCCATCATCAAAAAAACCACCAGTTGAGATATTCTTATAGGCATAGCAGTAATGAGTTGCGCCTGGATAATTTAATTTAACATCGTTAATTATATTTTTAAGATTAAAGTTATCATCTATTTTAAACACTAGTGTAATAAAGCGAGAGTTTTTAATAACTTTTTCCAATATAAAATTATTCTTTATTTCTTTCATAAAATATCACTTACTTATATATAGTATTTTATCATATTTTTAGTATAATAAATATATGTTAAAAGAGCTATTAAAAAATAATAATATTGAAGAAATTTTAGATGAAATACATGGATTTGATTTTGCGAGCGAGTTTGAAACATTAACTCAAAGTGAAAAAGAATCTTTGTTTTTGCAAGCAAGTAATAAAAGTATTGCTAATTTATTATCTTACCTATCAATTAAAAAGGCTGCTTTTTGGATTAGAAAGTTTGAAACAGATAAAGCAGTTTTAATACTTGATGAAATATCAAGTGATGATAAGATTGACATTTTAAATGCTCTTGATTCAAAAACTAGAAGAGGCTTAATTGCCAAATTAAGCGATAAAGAAATAATTAAAGAGTTAATGCTGTATGATGAGGATAAAACAGGAGCATATACTAATTACGAAATAATTAAAATAGATCAAGACTTAGATGTAAAACAGGCGACTAAAATTTTAATTAAACAGGCCCCTGATGTAGAGTCAATTTCAACTATATTTATAGTAGATAGCCACAATCAATATCAAGGAATATTATCCTTTAAAACTTTACTTAAGACAAAATCTCCGATGAAAGTTTTAAACATAATGGAGTATTTAAAACCTGCTAATATATCTGATGATATTGAAATAACAATCCAAAGTATCAAAAATTATAAAGTATATGAAATGCCAGTTGTAAATGATAATAATGAACTTTTGGGTATGGTAACATCAGATGATGCAATTGATATTGTTCAAGAAGAGGGTATTGAGGATTTTGAAAAACTAGCAGCTCTTCCTAAAACTACAAAAGAAAGAACAATTAAGGCATCTCTTCACAGATTACCTTGGCTTATAACTTTAGTTTTACTAAGTATCCCAATTGCACTTTTGACAACAGGATTTTCAAAAGAGCTTGCAGGAATTGCAATACTTGTAGTATTTCAACCTATTATGCTTGGAACACCTGGAAATATTGCAACCCAAACACTTGCCGTAACATTAAGTGAGTTAAGTGAAAAAGGGAAAATTAACTTTAAGCACTTTTTAAAAGAGTTTTTATCGGGATTATTTACTGCGATAATTTTAACTATCACAGCATTTATTTTTGCGTTTGCCTTTATGATGATTAAAAAAATAAATGCAGGAGATAATCAGCTCCTGCAAGGATTTGTTAAAACTAATACATCATCTGTTATCCAAGCTTTAATATTTGCTCTAATCCTTTCAATCTCGCTTTTTATCGTAATTGTGGTTGCTCCAATAATTGCAGTTTTAATACCAGCATTTTTAAAACTTATAAAACAAGACCCAGCAGTTGCATCAGGACCATTTATTACTACAATTATTGATGTATCATCGGTTGCAATTTATTTTAGCTTAACTCTTGTTATGCTAAGAGCATTTGGAGGTGGACTATGAAACTAGATTTTAAAAAGCCACTAAATCAATTAAGACAAGATGTAAAAAAAATCCAAGCTTATGATTTATCTTTAATTTATCCTGGATTAGATGATGATGAAAAGAAAATTTTAAGAAGTGCAATTGATTATAAAAAAGTTGTTCTATTATTTGAACAGCTAGAAATAGATGATAAAAAAGATTTATTTGAAAAACTACCTACAACTGATAGAAAGAAAAGACTTCTTGATTTAATCAAATTAGATGAGTTAAAAGACTTTATATCTGAGTATAAAAAAGATGAACAAGAAGAAATTATAAAACTTTTAAAAGAGACAAAGCAAATTGAAATAAAGAAAATGCTGCTTTACTCTGATAATTTAGCATCATCTTTAATGACACCAGAAATTATAAAAATTAGTGAGGATTTTTCAATTAAAGATGCTACGCAGTATTTAATTGAAAAATCTAAAGATAATGATTATATAGATGATATATATGTTGTAAAAGAAGATGATACATTAGTTGGTGTAGTTAAACTAAAAGATTTAATTGTTGCAAGAAAGACAGATAAATTATCAGATTTAATAGATAATGATTACAATTATATTTATAACGATAAACCTATATTTGAAGTAGTTGATATTTTTAAAGACTATGATGAAAAGGCTATACCAGTTGTTGATTATGATAAAAAGATATTAGGCGTAATTACCTCAGATGATATTATTGAGGAAATTTATGAAAAGCAAAAAGAAGATTTCCAAAGACTGGCATTTTTGTCTGAATATAATAAAAATGATAGTGCTATTAAAAGGTCACTAAGAAGAATCCCGTGGCTTTTACTTTCCATTATTTTAGGACTTTTAATTGCTAATTTTCTGCTTGTATTTGAAAAGACAATTCAAGTTGTTTCGGTAATATTTTTATTCCAATCACTTATTTTAGATACTGCAGGAAATATTGGAACGCAAAGTCTTGCAGTTACGATTTTATCAATTGGACAAAACAAGTTAGATAAAAAAGAAGAAATAAAAAAACATCTTAAAAATGAGGTTATGATAGCCTTAATAAATTCACTTGTTATTGGACTTTATGGATTTGTGATAGCGTTTGGTTTTTTAAATTTACCTTTGAAAATAATTGAGGGAGCAAGCAGGTCAAGTATTGCTAGCCTTAATCAGACAGCCTTTTCAATATCAATTGGAATTATTGTATTTTTATCGCTTTTTATCTCGATGTTTATATCAGCAATTTTAGGGGTTGTAATTCCGATAATTGCTAAAAAAAGAAAAATAAACCCCGCTAATGTATCAGGACCTATTCTTACAACTTCAAATGATTTATTAGCACTTGTTATATATTTTTCAATTGCAACAGTATTTATTAAAATATTTAAATAAAGGAGAAAATAATGAAAGTATCAATTAAACAAGCAATGAAAGAACTAACAATATTAGATAAGGAGATATTAAAACTTTTAGAATTTGAAAAAAGAGAATCTAAAGTAGTTTATCTAAAGGGTGAAAAACCTGAGGTAAGTGATTATAATTATCAAGCAGTTAGCAAAGAAATAGAAAAGTTAGAAACTAAAAAAAGACAGCTAAAAATTAAAATTATAAATGCTAATGCAAACACAAAAACAGAATATAAGAGTTTATCAATCTCAGAACTTTTAATTTTACTTGCGCAACTTTCAAGTAAATTAAGAAGACTAGAAGATTTAGCAAGCAATAAAAAAAGAGAAAGAATTACAACTAATGATGGACAAGTTGAATACACTGAGTGTTTATTTGAACCAAAAGAAGTAGAAAAAGAAATTACTAGTTTAACATCTGAGATTACTAAAATTCAAATTGCAATTGATAGAGCTAATTTAGATACACAAATAGAAGTATAAAAAATATTCCATAGAAGCGATTACATTTAAAGATGATGTTATTAGTTTATTGTTAATGATTATTGGTTATTTTTTATTTGTAATTGTTTTTGTTTTATTTAAAGTGTTTTATAAAAGGTATATAAAATCGTTCTAAAAAACTTAGCTAGTAGAAGTAAGGTTATAAGCTAGCAGGAGCCTAGATTTTTCTAGGCTCTTTTTATTATTTGATATTTAAATTGTTAGTATAATTTATTGTATTTTATTTGATTATTGGGTATAATTATAATATAGATAAATCTTAAAAAAAGTTAAGTATGAGGTGGTTTTATGAAAGAAAAAATTATTGGAGCAGCCGGAAGAAAGGCACAAGATGGTCAAGTTGATATTATTGAAAAAGAGTTAAGAGAACTTAATCATGGAGAGGCTTTAATTGATGTTGAATATTGCGGTGTATGTCATAGTGATTTGCATATTGTAGATGGAACATTTCCATATGTGCCTAATAGATTTATAGGTCATGAGGGTATAGGTGTAGTTTCTAAAATTCATCCTAGCGTCAAATCACTTAAAGTAGGAGATAGAGTATCTGTTGCATGGTTTTATTCAGGTTGTGGGAATTGTGAGTACTGCAACAGTGGCCGAGAGACATTTTGTCACGATGCAGTAAACGCTGGTTTTTCAGCAGATGGTGCCCTTGCAAGTAAATGTATAGTTATTGCCGATTATGCGGTAAAAGTTCCAGAAGGACTAGATCCAAAACTAGCAGCTCCTATAACATGCGCAGGGGTTACAACTTATAAGGCAGTTAAAGTATCAGATATTAAACCAGGGGAGTGGCTAGTAGTTTATGGTATTGGCGGTCTTGGTCATTTAGCAGTTGAATATGCTAAAAAGGTTTTTAATGCTAAAGTTGTTGTGGTTGATATTGATGATAAAAAATTAGAACTTGCTAAAAAAGTTGGTGCTGATTTAGTCTGCAATTCTATAAAAGAAGATCCAATAGAATTTATAAATAAAAATACAAATGGTGGTGCGCAGGTAGCAATTGTAACTGCAGTAGCTAAAAAAGCATTTGATCAAGCGATATTTTCTGTAAAAAGATGTGGAACTGTTGTGGCTGTAGCAATTCCTCCAGTATCAATGGATCTGCCAGTTTTAAAAACTGTTTTAGATGGAATTAAAGTAGTAGGTTCACTTATTGGAACTAGAACGGATTTAAAAGAGGCTTACCAATTTGCAAAAGAAGGAATTGCTGTTCCAGTTGTAACTGTCAAACCATTTAAAGAAATCAATAATGTTTTAAAAGATTTAAAAGAAAATAAAATTACAGGTAGAGTTGTTATTGATATGAGACAAGTAGATTAGTCTATTAATTTAAATATTTTAAAGTCATTAGTATACTTTGCTTTTGAGTAATATAATCTATATAGTGTAGTAAATTTCCTTATAAATATTTTGATTTCTGACGAAAATACGATACAATCTTATTTTCGTCAAGAATAACTGCTAAATTCAATTATTGTTTTTTTTGGCTCTAGTTCAAAGTTTATGGTCTAACTAGTTTTAAACTCACATAAATTGTAACTTAAGTATACTCTAGAGCGTAGTTTTTGAAACCAATAATCGTCAATAAAGATGATAAATCCATATTATAGAACATAAGGCAAGTATCCAATTATAGAAAATAAAAATATAATTTATAACAGAGAAATAATGTCTTATAATAATATGGGCTTGAAAAATACAGACTAACCTGCAATTCAAAGTTAAACGTATGAAAGTCAATAATAAAAGATCACATAATTACGAAAAAATTATTAAAAATAAATTAATAGAATTATGTCTTTTTTTAAATTTAGTCTATAATTTTGAAATTGGGATACAAATCGTAATCTAAAAATCCAAAATACATAAAACCACAATTATACCCAATTATTTATCAATTCTAAAATTGGCTCAAAATTTTCAAAATTGATTTTCTTGTAATTTTTCATAATATATAACGAAAATATGTGTTTTCCAAAATATTCTTTAGATCCATCTTCTGCATTCTTGCTAAATTTTTTTCGATTAATGGTCACATTTAAAGTCTCTTCAGAATATAAATCCTCAATTTCACACTCATCTAATTTCTTATTGGGAGGAAATGGAAGCGTCAGTAAAAATAAATTTTTATTTAGTTGCTTATAAATTTCTTCATTACTCATCTCAATATTTGAATGTTTCAAGAATTTTCTTAGTGGTCTATCACTTTTTTGTTCATTATCAAATAATAAAATCACAGGATTAACTTTATCTGAGAAGAACTTAGTTTGAACCCCAGTTTGACACTTTGTTTGCATATATTCATATATATTTTTACAATTATTCTTTCCATTATAAAAGTTCCAAATATTTTTCATTGAATCAGCACCATTACCCGAAATGCCCAAAAAATAATTTAATCGTTTTGTCCTATTTAAAAAATATACATTAAATTTATATTTATCATTTGCAACTTTAGTAATAAGCCTCGGATATTTATCACAATACTTCATTAGTGCCGACTTAATATGCAAAATATCAGTTTTACCCTCTGTCACAATAGTTGGTTTTGCTGGTCTAAAAAAATACTTATAAAACAAAAAATACTGATATTGTTTTTCTCTAATATTCAATCCCGAAATGAATTTTTTATTATTTTTTTTATTTGTTGTTCGATACTCTATTTTATTATTTGACCAATCTAATTGATTTATAAAAGCGAAGCGCCCTTCTAATTGATTCAAAGTTCCATCCTTTCCATCTATTTGAAAACTATTCGTTTTATACAGTTGATTAGCCATTGCTCTGGTATTTTTTATAAATTCTTTATTAGCGTTTATCTTATTATTTACAGTTAATCCAGTAACTTCTTGTTTGGATGAATGGTATTCTAATCTAGTTTTATTTTGATTTATTTCAAACCCGTTTCTTTTAAGAAGAATTGATAACTCTTGTATAAAATTAAGATATTCTTTACCGAAAACTTTGTTATTAGTAGAAAAACTCAAATCATCGGCATATCGAGTATAATCCAATCTATATTTTTTTGATAATTCCAAAATTTTCATATCTACAATATTAAAAATCAAATTTGAAATTATAGGAGAAGTTGGTGCTCCTTGAGGTAATTTTCCATTATAGCAGGCTAACTGTGCAATTATTGTGGCAATTTCTTTCGTAAAATTAAATTCGTTGCTTTTATAGAAATAACCTTGCACCCTTCCGAAATTAAAAGAAGAAAAAAAATCCGAAATATCTATATTCAATAAATATTTTTTATTTTTATGACAATTGGCATTTGTTATTATACTTTTATTTTTTTCAAAACCATGAGATACACTTTTTCTTATTCCTTTTTCATTTATATATTCCATGTGACGTTCATATAACTTTATACCTAGTTTTCTTTGAATCCGTTTCAGCTTATCATTAGGTGCATCAATAATTCTAGACTCCCCATTTTTCTTTGGAATCTCAAATGAGCTATACGAGTTTTTTGTTTCTATTTTATAAAGCACATAAGTAATTTCTTTGAGATTAACACCTATAAATTTAGCCAATTCCTTTCGTGCATTTTCATAAATATTCATATATTAAAAAGCACGTGTGGTTACTCTTTATGTCAATAGCATACATTCTCGTGCACATAAAAGAAACATAAAATTCAAGCAAGACAAATAGACCTCACATTTAAATCAACGCTTGCGAAACGCAAGCAAAAACACTAACCACACGCTGTCCTCAAACATACCTCCTGTTTTAAGATTTAACAATAATTCCGTATTACATAACTTAAAAATCTTAGTTTTTTAAGAATACCTTACCAAAATTATTAAACATAAAATCACTATAGTAACCGATTTATACATAATATAAAATTCAAATAAAATATCACAGGAGTTTTCTTTTAAGAAAAATTCATATTACTATCTGATTATCTAAAAATTCCATAAAACATTATAGCATTTTTTCAAATAAATTTCATTTTTATATCCTTGTTGAATACTTACGTGTATGACTAGTTAGTTATGCACAAAATTTTGTTTACCATCTTAAAATTTGAAAAAAAAATAATTTTATGATATAACCCGAGTTTGCCACTTGTAATTTATAAAAATCCAGCAGATTTCGCTTACC
>CAUUCL010000002.1:0-98726 GCA_963543845.1 uncultured Acholeplasmataceae bacterium | reverse complement strand
AAAAAGGCTGTAGGAAACAATTTTTATTTTGTTTCTTTACAGCCCCTTTTATTTTATCTTATTTTTTTGATAGCTCTTAGTATGGCAGATTTTGCACGAGAATTATTTTTTATCTCGTCATCTGATGGTTTAACTCCTTTTTTTAAAAGCATAATAAAATCTTTTTCTTCTTCAATATTTATGGGACTTAATTTATCTATCTTTACTTTAGTAAGATTGTTAAAACTTGTTTTAACTATTCTATCTTCAAGAGAATGGAAACTAATTGCTACAACAGTTCCACCTATATTTAAATAATTCGGAATTTTTTCAAGCATTTCAGTTAAAGCATTTAATTCATCATTTACACAAATTCTTAGAGCTTGAAATACCTTTTTAGCACTATGGCCTTTACCAGTTTTGTATCTATCACATATAGATACGACTTGACTAGATGACTTTATTGGTCGTTTTTTAATAATATCATCAGCAATTTTTCTTGAGTTTTTTTCTTCTCCGTATTTAAAGAATATATCAGTTAGAGATTCTTTATCAAATGTATTTAATATATCAAGTGCGCTAAGCTCTATTTTTTCTGACATTCTCATATCTAAATTATTTTCAAAAAGATATGAAAAACCTCTCTCTGGTGTATCTATTTGATCAGATGATAATCCAAGGTCAAATAATATTCCATCAACTTTTTTGATACTTAGATTATCAAGACTGAGATTAAAGTTTCTAAAATTATCGCAAATAACTATAACGTTGCTATTTTCTTTAAATAATTCCTTTAAGTTATTGTATGCGAACTCATCTTGGTCAAATATTATAAGCCTTCCAGTAGAACTAAGATTTTTTAAAATCTCCTTAGAGTGTCCACCCCGACCTCCTGTAAGGTCTAAATAGATACCATCTTTTTTAATGTTTAATAACTCTATTGCCTCATTTTTTAAAACACTAATATGCATTATTTATAATTACTAAGTGCTCCAAAATCAAATATATTTATATAATTTAATTTATCAAGCAATTTCCATGCTCTGCTAGATCTATTTCCGCTTCTACAATAAACAACAATTATTGTGCTTTTATTTGGGTATCTTTCTTTTATTTCATTCTCGAAATATTCCTCGCCCTTTTCAATATCAATATTCTCAGCTCCTGGTATATGGTCTGAAAAAAATTCAACTTCAGTTCTTACATCGATTATCTTAACATTTTGGTTTCCGTTTTTTTCTTGTAAAAATTTTAACTCTTCAAGATTTATTTTTCCAGGAGATACTTTTGTAACTTTTGTCTTACAGCCAAATGGCGAAATTAACATAAATAAAAATAATAAACTATATAATACTTTTTTCATAAAACCTCCTAATTATTCTATATAAAATTATAACATTTAAAAATTAAACTAAATTATTTAAGCAACTAGAAAAATCTAATTTCATAATGGTTTTATAAGGAAATAATGCTTACATCGTAAAATTTTTAAATATCTTTTTCTCTCCAAAAGTGGTATAATTGGTGTGTAAATAAAAATGATGGTGAGAAAAATGAAAAAGTTTAATTATCTACTTTACAAAAATAAAACATGGGATAATACAATTATTAGCTACTTAACGCAAATTCACGAAGAAAAAGCAAAAGGACAATTATTTTTAAAACAAAAAAAAGATGAATTAGAAAAATTAGTTTTAATTGCTAAAGTGCAAAGTACCGAATCATCTAATGAGATTGAAGGAATTAAAACGACTAGTACAAGAATTAAACAATTAGTAAGTAAAAAAACTACACCTCAAAATAGAAATGAGCAGGAAATAGCTGGATATAGAGATGCTTTAAATATAATTCATGAGAGCTTTGATTCAATTTTAATTACACCCAATTTTATTCTCCAGCTACATAAAATCTTGTTATCGCATACTCAAATATCTTATGGTGGCAAATATAAAAATGTTCAAAATTATATTAGTTCAACTAATGAAAAAGGAGAGACTTATACAATTTTTACACCTTTATCACCAGTTGAAACTCCAGTAGCTATGCAAAAATTATGTGATGAGTATAACAGAGCAATGGGTGAAGGCTTTTTAGATCCGCTTATTTTAATACCTATATTCATACATGATTTTTTGTGTATTCATCCATTTACTGATGGAAATGGTAGAATGAGTAGACTTTTGACAACACTACTTTTATATCGCTCTGGTTTTTTTGTGGGTAGATATATTTCATTAGAGGCGAAAATTGCTAAGAACAAAGATTTATATTATGATGCATTATATAATTCACAAATTAATTGGCATGAAAATGGTGAAGATGTTAATTCGTTTATAAAATATATCCTAAGCACAATTCTTAGTGCATATAATGATTTTTCAGAAAGAGTAGAATTAGTCATAGATAAAAAACCTAGTATTAAAGTTGTTGAAATGGCAATTAATACTAAAATCGGAAAATTTACGAAACAAGATATTTTAGAACTCGTCCCGTCTTTAAGCTCAACAAGCATAGAAAGAAGTTTGAAAAATCTTTGCTTGCTAGGTAAGATAAAAAAGGAAGGAACGGGTAGGGCTACCTATTATTTAAAATTAAAATAATAAGTTTATTTTTCTTTTTTAATAAATTATAATGTTATAAAAAGAGCTTGCAAGATGCATTTAAAATGTTTGTTTTCTTACAACCTTTTACTTTTCCCCGTGTAAACGCTTTCATAATTTTTGAATTGTGTTATAATATGTTATATAAATTTTATAGTTTGAATATTTCATGAGCGAAAGGATTTAAGATATGCAAATTAAATTAGAAAATCTTACAAAAATTTTTACAGATAAACAAGGAAGGGAAACAACAGCTGTCGATAAGTTAAATCTTACTATTGAAGATGGTAAACTAATAGGCTTACTTGGACCATCAGGCTGTGGAAAATCTACTACTCTTTTCATGATAGCGGGTCTTCATGTACCAAGCTCTGGTAGAATTTATTTTGGAGATGATGATGTTACTGATTTAACTCCTGATAAAAGAGGTATTGGATTAGTATTTCAAAACTATGCTCTTTACCCACATATGACTATTAGACAAAATATTATGTTCCCTCTTGAGAATTTAAAAATCAAGAAAGAGGAAGCAGAGGAAAGAATAGAAGAAGTTGCTAAACTTGTTGGTATTTCTAATTTACTTGAAAGAAAACCGGCTCAATTATCAGGTGGACAACAACAAAGAGTTGCAATTGCCCGTGCACTTGTAAAAACACCTAAGGTGCTTTTACTAGATGAGCCACTTTCAAACCTTGATGCGAGATTGCGCCTTCAAATGCGTGAAGAGATAAAAAGAATTCAAAGAAAAACAGGAATTACTGCGGTTTTCGTAACTCACGACCAAGAAGAGGCAATGAGTATTTGTGATTCGATTGTTTTAATGGAAGCAGGTATTGAGCAACAAAGAGGTATTCCTCAAAAGATATATGATGAACCTAAGAATTTATTTGTTGCTAAGTTTTTAGGAACTCCTCCTATTAACTTATATTATGCAGATATTAAAAATAAAAAAGTTTTTATTGGAAATGAAGAAGTTTTAGATGCTACTAATGCTAAAATAGATCTTAAAAAATGGGATGATTTAAAAGTAAATCATCCAATTTGTGCTGAGGATAACAGCGATGTGGTTATAAATGTTGTAGGTTCTAGCCAGTATAAAGATGAACTAATTCCGCTTTTAGAAGAGTTTAAAAAACATGCTGGTGGATTTAATTATGAATTTAATCTTAAAGGCTCACAAGAAGGATTTACTCATGTTCAAGGTAGATTTAGACAAAAACCTAAAAAACATAAAAAGGCAAAAGATGGTATGAAGGAAGAATATATTGATAAAAGACCACACCTTGGAATTTTATCAAGAGATTTCAATACTAATATAGAACATCCAATTTACCGTTTTACTAGAAGATTTTTTGCAAATGCGATTGTTCCAATTGTTAATAAAAATAATTTAATAAACAATTTGACACAAAAAGAGATTAAATCAATCTTTTCTAAAAAGTTTAAAAAATGGTCAAGACTTCTTCCAGAATATACTAAAGAGCTTGAGCAAAAACACTCTGAAGAGCTTTTAAATAATAAAGAGGCTCAAAAACCAGCTGAGCTTATCTGGGCTCATAAAGCAGTAACAACTCTTATTCAAAACGCTAAATCTGGTGTTAGAGAACTTGCTTTTATGAAACTTGGTGTATCTCGTTATACTGAGGGATGGAAAAGATTTATTCCTGTTTTATTTGAGAAAAAAGTTAAATCAGATGATGAGATAGTATCACTTGTATCTGAAAGAGATGATGCAATTGGTTTTATTCCTTATAAGTTATTTAAGACTTTAGATTTAGATAGTTTAAATATTAAAGAAGTTGCGATTGATGATTTAAAGGTATCTGATGAAAATATTTTAGATGGAAGCTACTTCTTTTCTACAATATCAAGACTTGTAGCAAATCAATATCCACAAGAAAAAGCTGATAAGTTAGTTGTTGCCTTTTTAGATTTTGTTAAGACTTTAGAAGGAGATAAAATTACAAGAGAATTATCTAATTTATGTCCTAGTAAAAAATATCTTGTTGGTGTAAGACCAGAAGGATATGAAATAAATGAGAAAGGAAAACTTACAGTTGGTTATGATTATTATGAATCAATTGGAAGAGACCTTTCGCTTGTTGCAAAACATGAAAAAGCTAAAAGTAAAACATTTAGAATCATAATAAATGATACAAAAGATGCAAGTAAATTAAAGGATAATCAAGTTAAATTAAATATTAAACCAGATAAGGTTTATGTCTTTGACGAAGAGACGGGCGAAAGGGTGTTATAATGGATGAAAACAAAGTAAAACCAAGCCAAACATCTGGTGCAAAGTTTCGCAAATTTTATAACAATAACAAAGGCTGGCTATATCTTTTACCGATTTTAATTTTAATGGCAGTCTTTACATTTTATCCGCTTATTAAAACTATTTTGATATCTTTTGACCCAACATTTGATCCAGTTGAACAAAAAATTCACTTTAGTAAATTTAGTCTTCAAATGTATAAAGAGCTTGGCGGTAGAACTGTTGAATCGGGCTCACAGGTAAATGATGGATTTGGAAGGTATTTAAAAAATACACTACTAATTGTATTTATTACAGTTCCAATATCAACAATTCTTGCGCTTGCAATTAGTGCAGGACTTATGAGTATTAAAAAGGTAAGATCTTTTTTCCAAACAATATTTTTCTTACCATATATTACAAATACAATTGCGATAGGATTAGTTTTTGCGGTTTTATATGACTATAACAATGGTTTAATAAATCAGTTTTTAAAACTCTTTGGTATGAGTAAGGTAAACTGGCTGACATCTGCTAATGGTAGCGATATACCAAAACCAACTTACACTGCGATGATGACTGTTGCACTTACTTATATTATCTGGCAAGCACTTCCTTTTAAAATTTTAATATTTGTTGGTGCTATTCAATCAATAAATCCACAATACTATCAAGCAGCTCAAATAGACCATGCAGGAAAGTGGAAAACTTTTAGAAGAATTACACTTCCTCAAATTTCACCAATGCTTTTATATGTAATTATCACATCACTTATAGGTTCGTTTAAAACATACGCAGCAATAATTGGACTTTTCCCTCCAGGGTCATATCAAATTGGAGAGATGAATACAATTGTTGGATTTGTTTATGAACAGCTTGCAAGAGGCAGTGATGGAGGTTATCCATTAGGTGCTGCAGCAGCGGTTGTATTATTTATTATAATTCTTGCCATGACTGGAATAAATACATACTTTGCTAAAAAACGTGTGCATTATTAGGAGAATTTTATGGATGTAGAAAAGAAATTAAAAAGACAAAAAGTAGGAAATATAATAAGTAAGACATTTACAATCTTATTTCTTTCAATTATGGCTCTTATAATTATCATCCCGTTTTATTGGATGTTAAATACATCATTTAAAACTGCGGGTGAGGTTGAGCGTGATGTTCCAACTCTTTATCCTCATAAATGGACTTTTGATAATTTTAGAATTGCGTTTTTAGGTAAGAAAAAAGTTGAGTTAAATGATTTAAATAAAAGATTAGCTATTTTACCTGGTAAAATTGATGAACAGGAAAAAGAAGTTACTAACTTGAAAAAAGTAGCAAATTATGATGAGAATAAAGCTAAGATTAACGAAATTGATGAAAAAGCTAAAAAGTTTGAAGAAAGTCTTGATGCAACTTTTATAAATGATGGTAAATTAAAATATTCAGATGAATATATTAATAAGCTTATGTTAAAAGATGCAACTGGATATTCATATTATGCTTATTTAAAAAACAAAAATGAATACAATGAGGTAAGGGCTAAAATCAAAAAACTAAATGGAGATTTATCTGGTAAAAATACTAAGTTAAAAGATCTTGAAGATGAGCTTCAAAAATTAACTCCAGGAACTCCTGAATACATTGCTAAAAATAATGAAATTACTTTAGTAAAAAATGAGATAGAAAGTATTAAATTAAAAAAGAGTAATCTTGAAGTTTCAGTTAATGCTTTTAAAGAATATGAAAAGACAAATAAAACTAAAATAGAAAGTGATAAAAAAGAATATGAAAAATTCGAATCAAATCAAAAAGATAAATATTCAAATGAATATTTTGAAATTCATGAAAAGATATTCGAATATGAAAAAGCTAAAAGCATTTTAGATAATCTTAAAACAGAATTAAATGATACTAAGGCTAAAATAGCAGCTAGAGAAAATAGTCCATCAGATAGTTTCTGGAAGTATATGATGAATACTTTAATTGTCGGAATTACCTCAACAATTCTTGGAACATTTTTATCAATTATTGGTGCTTTTGCTCTTTCTAGACTTAAGTTTAAAGGCCGAGATATTGTATTTACAATAATGATGGCAACAATGATGATACCAGGTGAGATGATGGTAATTTCAAACTACATCACTGTATCAAGAGCAGGTTGGACTAAAAATAGTGTAGCCTTTACAGGATCGCCATTCTTTGCGATGGTTGTGCCGTTCCTTGTAACGGTTTTCCATATATACTTACTAAGGCAAAACTTTAGGCAAATACCAGATGAGCTATATTACGCAGCTAAGGTTGATGGCTGTAGTGATTTTAAATATCTTTGGAGAGTAATGGTCCCACTTGCTAAATCAAGTATTATTACAATTACTATCTTAAAAGTTATGGGAGCATGGAATGCTTATATCTGGCCAAATCTTGTTGGAGGTTCAGAGCAATACGCCTTAATTACAGTATGGCTTAGATCGACATTTACAGATTCAACAGGAAGAATTGCAGTAGAACAACAAATGGCTGCAACAGTTATTGTGTTAATCCCGCTTCTTTTAGTGTTTATATTCTTACGTAAATATATAATGCGCGGAGTATCACGTGGTGGAACAAAAGGATAAAAAAATTAGATATAAAAAGGAGGAATATCTATTTATGAAAAAATTGATGTTGTTGGTGGTAGCACTTTTTACACTTTTTGTACTTGTTGGGTGTAAAAGAGCAGATGTTGTAGTTTACACTTCTTGGGGTAAAGATGGAGTTAACCAGGTTAGAGAACTTACTAAAGAATTTACCAAAAAAACAGGAATTACTGTCTCTTATGAATCAGGTGGCTGGAAAGATATAAAAACAAATACTGAAAAAGCACTTTCAGCAAATACACAGCCTAATTTAGTATTTGCATACAATGATCACATTGCAGCTTATAATAGAAGAAATAAAAATGTAGTAGATTTAAAACCATTTATTGATTCAGATCCTGAATTTAGCAAGATATACTATGGAGATAAAGATAAAGGTATTAAGGCTGATATTGCTGATACTTTTAAAAAAGAAGGAACTTATTTTGAACAATCAAATAAAAATTTAAAAGGTGGTATTTATAATTTACCTCTTTCAAAATCTACAGATGTTATCTACTATAATAAAAACAAATTTAAAGATTTAGGACTTGAACACTATATTACTGATGGTAAACTTGAAACATGGGAAGGTGTTAAAGAACTAGCTGAGGAAGAAGTAGTTAAAAATCAATTAAAAAATGGTTCTTTAAAAGCAATTTATGGTTATGATTCAGATGCAAACTACGTTATTACTGATTTTGAGCAAAGAGGATTACCATATACTGAATATGATAAAGATGGTAAAGGTCGTCCAATTTTTAGCAATAATAACCATGAAGTTGATGATCGTGTAGTTAATAGATTTTATGAATATAGAGAAAATTTCAAACAAAAACAATTCATAACTAAAGCAACAAACGGTGATAAATATCCTAGTGAACAATTTAAAAAAGGTCAACTTTTATTTACAATTGGTTCAACTGGTGGAGCAAGACACAATATTCCTACAGCAAAAAAAGATAGATTTGATGTTGGTGTTTTACCAGTACCACAAACTGATCCAACAAAAGCAAGAACAATCCTGCAAGGACCAAATGTTGCTATGCTAGATAATGGAAAAGAATCTAATGAAAAAGCATTTAAACTTCTTAAATTCTTACTTTCTCAAAAAGTTCAAAAAGCAATTTCATTTAGCAGTGGTTATTCATCTGTTTTAAATTCTATAATTGAAAGTAAAGAATATGCTGATGAAATTAAGAAAATGAAAGATACAATAGTTGATTATAATGCTGCTGATGCTGCTTTTGAAGAGGCTATGAAAAGAAGAGTTATTGGTCAAATCTTTGAAATATATAAGGGTGAGATTAATAAATACTACTCATCACCAGCATTTGCTAAATCAACTGCTGCAAGAGATGAAATCAGTAAAGCATTTGCAGATATTTTAGTTGATGATATTACAAATGATAATGGTAAGAAAATAGAAAATCCTACTATTGAAGAAATTAAAAAACACATCAGAAGACGCATAAATGATGCGTATGATAGAAGTATTAAATAATCATAAAGGAGAGCATAATATGGTTAAAATAAGAAAAGGGTTACTACTTTTAGTATTTGCACTTTTAGCAGTATTATTTGTAGGTTGTGGTGTAAGTGAGAAAGATTTTGATAGATTTGTTGAAAAATATGATCTAGCAGGTCTTGATTTTGATGATGATAAATATACTGCTGCTGGTTCATTTTCACTAGTTACTAAAAGTAAAGATGGAATAAATGTATCATTTAAATCAAGTGATGATAAGTTATTAAAAGTTGAAGGTGAAACTGCTAATGTCTATAATCCTGAGGTTGATGACCTTAGCGAAGATCCTAAAAAAGAAGTAGTTTTAACAGCAACATTTACTTACAAAAAGTTTAAAAAAGAAAAACAATACACAATTAAAATTAAAGCTGTTTTAAAACCAGATGAAAGACTTTTATCAAATTTTCACAATTTAACTGAGGAAGAAGTTGCAAAAGCAAAAGATAAAAGTAATAAAGAAAAAGGTATTTTAGGAAGAAATCTTAGAGTTAAAAATGCAATTGTTGCAGCAATCGGTGAGGATAGATTTGACCTTGTTGATGAAAATGGTGAAAACAGAACATTAGTTAAATGCACTGATAAAAATTATGTTCCTAAGAATATGAAAGTTGGAGATAAAATAAATATTGATGCAATTGGTGCATTTTACTATGATGCTTTCCAACTTCAAGCAGCAAAAAATACTATTCCTAAAATCGAGGTTTTATCAAGTGGAAACTTTGCTAATATTAAAGCAGATGAAAATGAAACAATTTACAGACAACAAACAAATGATTTATCATATGGTGATAATTTACTTGCAAGTTTAAAAAGATCTACCGATTTTTCAAAAGTTGTAAAAATGACTGCTAAAGTTGTTGTAACAGATGCTGCTGATAAAAAATATGGTGTTTATTTGGAAGATCTTGTATCAGGCAAGAAAATAATGGTTTCATACTCATATGTTTATGAAGAGTTAAAAGCACTAAATGGAAAAATCATTGAATTTAAAGGTATTACTGCAGTTGATGTAAGAGATTCTGAATCATCAGGTATTGATGAATTAAAGGGTAAATTTAACTCTAGAATTGCGGTTATTGAGGTTTTAAATAAAGATGTTACTTTATCAGCTGAACAAGAAGCAAAAATAGCAAAACAAAAAGAAATTATTGAAGAGCTTAAAAAAGTAGCTGGAAAAACATTATTTTCAGAGGCTAAAGATGCAGAATCTGAAGGTGCAATAAAAGACTTATTAAAAGATTCAAATGGAGTAAACTTTACATATTCATTCTTTGATGAAAGAAATGAATTTAACAAAAATGTTGATTTAGAAAAAAAGAAAGCAAAAATTTTAAAAACTGGTGAAAAAGGTGGAGTTTTATTAAATGTTGAAGCAGAAAAAGATGGCGTTAAAGTAAGAGCTATTTTAGCTGTTAATGTAGATGGACCTGAAAAACCTACTGAAATTGGCTCAAATTATAACAAAATGCTTGCTAAAAACTCTGAAGGTAAATATGTTCATAATGGAAAATTATTTTCATTTGATGGTTTAGTTTATGCTGGTAAGGATAATGGTCTTTCATTTTTTAGATATTTTGTAAAAGATAAAGATAGCCAAGATACAGTTTACAAGTTAGTTGCAAAAAAAGGATTATCATTTGGCGATAAATTAAAAGCTGGTGATAAGTTTAAAATTGCTGCAAGATTAACTGTAAATAATTATGGTGAACTTGAATTTGTAGTTGAAGATATTACAACACTTTTAGAAAATGGTCAAGAAGCAGGCTTTACAGCTAAAAAATTTGAAATTAAAAATGATATTACTCAAGAGGAATTCAAAGGCTTAAAAGATTCACATCTAAATAAAAAAACTACAATAAAAGGTAAAGTTGTAGAAATTAGTAGTAATCCAAAAGTAAAAACTGTTACTATTGAATTTGGTGATAAGAAAATCAAAATTACTGTATATGGCTTTAAAACCGTATTCAAATTAGATAAAGAATATGATATCACAGGTTACCTTACTACATATAAAGGTGATGCTCAAATAAGCGTATTTAATAAATCTGATATTAAACAAGTTTAAAATTTAATAAAAAGAGCCTTTAAACAAAGGCTCTTTTTTAAAAAGTAAGGAGATATAAATTTATGAAAAAGATTTTTGTTATAATGTTTTTTTTACTAAGCTTTGGTCTTTTTGCATGTGAGAGAAGAAAAAGTGGGCTTGTAATAAATAAATTATTAACACCTGATAGAGGATTTAATAACAATCTTTTAGAATTAAAAAACACGGGTAAAACTGATGTTAATTTAAAAGATTATAAAGTTGCAATCTATCCTGCAGGGGATGTTTTAGATAAAGAGGAAATAACACTAAAAGATACTATATTAAAGCCAGGTCAAGTTTATAAAATTGGTGTAAACAAAGAAAAGGCAACATATTCTGATAAATTAAAAGATAAAGTTGATCAATGGGATGAGAATTTAAGTAGAAAAGCAAATGCCTGTGTTTCAATTTTAAAAGATGGAAAAATAGTTGATATAGTTGGGTTTTTAGGGGCAGATACTAATTTTTCAGAATATACAACACTTGTAAGATTTAAAGATAAAATAAATCAATCAACTAAATTTGACCCAACTGATTATTGTTATTTTAAAAGTGAGTACTATGATATATTTTTAGAAGAGATGAAATATACTTATGATGAAATATTAAAAGGACCTCAACTTTCTGAAATTGTTAAAAATGAAGGTCTTAAGATTTTAAATTCAAAAGTTGATTCTGATAAGTTAGAATTTTTAACTGATGTTAAAAATAATACTAATTCTAAAAAAATAATAAAGGTTTCTGTTTCAAGATATGTAGATGGCGATACTACTAAATTTTCTGACTTAGAGGGAAAAGTTGGTGGTGAGGATGTTGATTATAGCCGTGTTAGATATCAAGGCATGGATACACCAGAAAGCCAAAGAACTAAGCATATTGACTATGAACCATATGGTAAAATTGCATCTGCAGTTACAAAGTATATTTTAAAATATTCAAGTAAAAGTGGAATTTATGTTCAAATTAGTGGAGAGGGCCCAACAATTGAGGGAAACGGTAGAGCACTTTTACTTGTTTGGACTAATAAATCATTAGTTCCATTTACACTTGTAAAAAATGGTCTTGCTAAATTTAGAATGGACAATATCAAATCAACTGAAATATTTTATAACAATATTTCAATGAGGAATTATTTACAAATGGCAGAGTATTATGCAAAGAGCAAAAAACTAAATCTTTGGAGTGGAAAATCCGATCCAACTTATGATTACAAAAAGGGTGAGTATAAAAGCGGTATTACAGAAGATACAATTGATGTTCACAAATTTGCCGATTTAAAGGATTATGAATAAGACTAAAAAAATAATTCTTATAATTATATCTGCATCAATTTTTCTTGCAATTTATGGACTAAGCCTATTCTTTTTTACAAAAATAGGCTTAGTATATAGAAAAAGCTCATACTACGCTGAAAATATTTTCTCGCTTTATAAAAACGAAGAGTATGAAAAATATCATTTAAACTATTTAAATATTGATGGTTATTACTCAAAAAAGGAAAATTTATATGAGTTTAAAAAGTTAGATAAAAATGAGTTAAATTATCACTTTGCAATTAAGCAAATAAAAAATAAAAAAACAGGTGAAAATGGTTATTCAATAGTTTTTTATATGCTTAAATTTTATGCTAAGAACCTATCAAACCACGAAAAGCCAATTAAAGTTTTAGATCTTATGAGCCCAAGAGATGTTATTTTAAATGAGAAAAACTACAAGTTTAGGGATTATGTATCATTTAGCTTTTCATACAGTAAAACATATCCTAAAAATAAAAACACCTCTGATTATACACGCTTGATATTTCCTTTTAATTATTTTAGATTTAGAGAAAGTGGCTTTTTAAATAATAGTTATCTAAATGGAATTAAGCTAGTATTTAATGATAGCGATAGTCCAAGAAAAATAAATGGAATTAACTATTATAGAAAAACATATCTTATTGCATCAGATGGCACATCTACTTTTGAATCAGAAGAGGCAATTGATAAAATGAGTGACTTAGATTTAAGAAAGGAAAATTATAAACTAAGCGATAAAAAAAGACTTAGTAGCGATGATATAAAAAATCTTAATTTATTTAGTCAAGATTATAATTATAAAGGACATAATAGTGTTCTAACATCTAGTTTAATTATTGTAAATTTAATCTTTTTAATCCTTGCATATTTTATATTTGTAAACAAAAAATTAGTTGAATATATAAAAATTAGAAGAAAGATGAAAAAGAATATGCAAGATGGTAACATCGATGAGGAAGAAAAAGAAAAAATCTTAGAACCTGAAAACGATATACAGCAGGATTTATAAAATATATGCTGTAAGAAACATTAAAATATATGTTTCTTACAGCATATTGTATTTTTAAAAATTACATTTTTAGTCGTTAATTTTGAGTTAGAAAATTTTATATCTTAATTGTTAAAATAATAAAGCTATCAAGCTAAAGTAAAAATTATAGTATAATAATAATGATAATAACTAGTATGAAGGAGATGGGAAGATGAAAAAAATTCTTTTATTTTTACAATTTACCATTATTTTACCACTTCTTTTTTCATGCTATAAACAAGAATATAAAAAGTGGATTTTTCTAGATCCTAAAAAAGAAATAACCTTTAAAAGCGAGAATAAATATCAATTTAAATATTTAGGACGAGATGATAATACTTTTAAAATTAGTATAAAAGTAATTGAGAAAAACTCTGATAAACAAATTCTTGCAATTTCTGATATTGAGAATATCGAAAATATTTATATGGATGGGATAAAAATAGATAAAGATAAAAAATTACTAAAAGCTAGAAAGGTCTTTGTAAAATTTCAACTATATATTATAGATTTTAAAGAGGATATGGTTAATGTTGATATAGAATTTAAAAATAAATATCAAATAAGAGGATTCTCATTTGAAGATACCTATATAACATCAGCATACAATAAACAAGGTGAATATAAACTAACTGATTGTTTTTATATTAAAAAAGGGTATTAGTAATAGGTAATCAAACATGATAAAAAAAATTTATTCATTAATTGTATTTATATTATTGCTTTTTTTGTATTCATGTAGTAAAGAAAATAACTATATGGATACATGCTATAAGCGAAAACTTAATTTTGGAAATGAGTATTCTTATACGGTTGAATTTATTAAAAAAGAGGATGGTTATTTAATACTTAAAATAAGTGTTCCTAATTCAAGCAGTAAGGATTATAATAGTGTAGGTATAAAAAATGGAATCTCTGAAATTATAGTTAATGGTGTTGAATATAAACCTGATGATTTACGTTTTAAAAAATTATTTGGAGAAGCTTATTTCATTCCTTTTAAAGGCAAAAGTGCTATCGTGAAAATTAAGGTATTTTCTTCATTTTATGATAAAATTTCGTTTGAAAAGTATTTTTTTTATAGTGGTACCTACAAAGGAAAATATAGTAACGGTAAACCTAAAACAATATATGTATTTGTAATAAGGTCAAAAAATATAGCTGACAAGTAAATTCTGTGTAAAATTTATATTGTATTTATAAAATTGTATTAAAGGAATATAGTAATTGCTTTGAAAAGCAGTTTGTCATAATTTCTAACTGTAATATAAAAATAGGCTCGCACGATTAAGTGCTGAGCCTATTTTAGTTAAAATCTAAAATTTCCTTTTCCTTTTCCCTTGCCTTTATATTTTTTTTGCTTAGGAGTAAAATTGTCTTGCATTTTTGAAGGATCATCTTTTAATTTTTTAATATCTTCTTCACTCATATTTGCCATTTGCTTCATTGCCTTTTTTTGTTGTTCTAAGGCTTCTAGAAGATTTTGGACTTCTTTAATATTCTTTCCTGCACCATCAGCAATTCTTTTTTTTCTGCTTGATGATTTTATCACAAGGTTAGGATCTTTTCTTTCTTTTTCAGTCATTGAGTGAACTAATACTTCAAAACGGTAAAAATCAGCCTCTTTAATCTGTTTTGCAGCATCCTTGAACTTTTTGCCGACAAAAGGAATAAAACCAATTATACGGGATATTTTACCCATTTTTTTAATCATTTCAAACTGTTTTAATAAATCATTAAAATCAAATGTATCATTTGCGAGTTTTTCCATTAAACTCATTGCTTCATCTTCATCGATTTCTTGTTCGGCTTTTTCAATTAAAGTTAGAACATCTCCCATTCCAAGAATTCTTTTAGCCATTCTATCAGGATGGAAAATCTCGATAGTATCAAGGGTTTCTCCAAATGATGAGTATTTAATCGAAAGGTTAGAAACCTCTTTTATTGAAAGCGCAGAACCACCACGAGTATCACCGTCAAGCTTGGTTAGGATTGCGCCTGTTGCATTTAATTTATCATTAAAGCTTTTACAAATATTTGCAGCATCTTGACCAGTCATGGCATCTACTGTAAGAAGAATCTCATCAGGCTCTGCTATTTTTTTAAGGTCAACTAGCTCATCCATCATTTCATTATCTATATGAAGTCTTCCTGCTGTATCAATTATTATTAAATCATATCCAGATTTTGTAGCGTCCACAAGACCTGTTTTAACAATTTTTCTAGGGTCTTTCTCGCCATTATTATAAACAGGAACATTTATTTGCGATCCTAGTTTTTTTAACTGATCAATTGCGGCAGGTCTATAAACATCGGCTGCAATAAGATATGGCTTTTTCTTATCTTGCTTTCTTAAAAAGGCAGCAAGCTTTGCGATAACGGTGGTTTTACCACTTCCTTGAAGACCTACTATCATAATAACTGTTGGTTTATTTACTTGATATTTAATAGAGCTTGTCTCATCACCCATAATTTTTTTAAGTTCATCATGGACAATTTTAATAACCATTTCTCCAGGATTTAAACCGTTTATAACTTTTTCACCGATTGCTTTTTGTTTTACTCTTTCGGTAAATTGTTTAACAACTCTAAAATTAACATCGGCCTCAAGAAGAGATAATCTTACATCTCTCATCATCTCGTCGATGTCTTTTTCGTTTAGTTTTCCTTTAGATTTTAATTTTTTTACGGTTCCTTCTAATCTATCTTCTAAATTATTTCCCATAGTATCAGTCCTTTAGTTTTTTTAACTTATCACTATCTACATACTTTCCAAGCTCTTTAATTAAAGCGTTTATTTTATTTTCTTTTTCAAGAAGTGATAAATTCCTCTCATAAGTTTCAAGTTTTTTTTCAATTTTTACAATTGCGTCAAAGACGGCATTTCTTGATACATTGTTTATACTTGCAATTTCATTTAAACTATAATCATCTAGATAATACATCGAAAAATATTCTTGTTGCTTTTTAGTAAAAAGAGTTTTATAAACTAGGAAAAGCTCAATTAAATTATTTTTTTTAATAATATCATTCATTATCTAAAAAAATCAGCAAAAAGACCATAGATATAATTTTCAATATCAAATGGAATTAAATCATCAATTTTCTCACCAAATCCCACATATTTAATTGGAAGTTTATAAAGATGTCTTATGGCAAGCACAATACCACCTTTAGCAGTTCCATCAAGTTTAGTTAAAATAACACCTGTAAGATTTGTAGCATCATTAAACTCTTTAGCCTGGCTTAGACCATTTTGTCCTGTTGTAGCATCTACTACTAAAAGTGTCTCATTAGCATCATAGGTTAAGACTTTATTTATTACGCGGTGAATTTTATTTAATTCTCCCATAAGGTTAACCTTTGTTTGAAGACGACCTGCAGTATCAATTAAAACTACATCATATTCTTCTTTTTTGGCTTTTAAAAGTCCATCATAAACAACACTTGATGGATCTTGGGTATCATCTTTTTTAAAAAAATCAACGCCTGCTCTTTTGGCCCACACTTCAAGCTGGCTAACAGCGCCTGCTCTAAATGTATCGGCAGCAATAACTAAAACTTTCTTTTTTTCTTTTTTCATAATATTGGCAATCTTGCCAATTGAAGTAGTTTTTCCAGTTCCATTAACACCCACAAATAAATAGGCATTAACTCTTCCGCTTTCATATTTTAAATCAGTTATTACAAGCTCATTTTGCAGGTAAATAGAAAAAAGGATATCGACAATTAACTCTTGTAAATTATTAGGGTCTGATATTTTTTTTAGTTTAATTTCTTCTTTTAACTTATCAATAAAATAAATTACAGTATCTACACCAACATCAGCTTGGATAAATAAATCTTCAATAGAATCAAATAAATCATCATCAATTTTATTTTTACTTTTTAAAAGCTCACCTAAAGATGAAAAGACTTCTTTACTTTTATGAAGTCCCATTTCATATTTTTTATTTATTGGCTTTTTTTTGAATAAGTTTTTAAAAAATCCCATTTTATTTATTCATCCTTTTTAACATATTTTTTGCGGTATCCTACTTTTTTAATTTTTTCAATATAATTGCAATTAGGATAATTAGAACATCCTATAAACTGACCAAATTTTGATCTTTTATAAATCAAATCCCCACCACATTCAGGACATGTTTTCCCAACTTGGATAGGTTTTGCTTTTTCCATATTTTCCTTAGCTTTTAAAACAAGCTTTGAAAAATCATCATAAAAAGATTTTAAAAGTTTTAAATAATCAGTATTTCCATCTGCAATCTCATCAAGGGTTGTTTCCATTTTTGAGGTATATCCGACATTTATTATATTATCAAAATATTCTAATAATTTATCATTTGCAAGTATTCCAAGATTAGTAGGAATCATATATTTATTTTCAATTTCAACATAGTTTCTAGATTTTAAAGTCGAGATAATTGTAGCATATGTAGAGGGTCTTCCAATTCCCTCTTCTTCAATTTTTTTAATTAAACTTGCCTCTGTATATCTTGCTTTTGGCTTAGTCTCTTTTAAAGTTTTTACAATTTTAAAATCATCGATAACATCACCAATATTATAACTTGGAATAAGGGTATCTGTGATTTTATCAAATATTTGATTACCTTTGAAAATATTTTTCTTACTTACAGCTTTAAACTGGTGCGTATTTGATTCAAAAATATAATCAATTACTTTTGTTTTGCTTGGCTTCATAAAAGCCGATAGCGTTCTTTCGTAAATTAGTTTGTAAATATTATATTCATCTTTTTCAAGATATTTTTTAATCATATCAGGGACAAATTTAAGAAAAGCAGGTCTTATAGCCTCGTGGGCATCTTGGATTTTTTTGTTATTTTTAACTTTATTTTTATATCCTGCAAGATAATCTTTTCCAAAATCTTTAACTATTAAATCCTCTGCCATATGACAAAAATCATCTGATAGTCTTGTTGAATCAGTTCTAATATATGTAATAAGACCAGTTAACTCACCATTTATTTCTTTACCTTCAAAAAGATTTTGTAAAATAAGCATTGTTTTTTTAGTTGAGTAGCCGAATTTATTAAAACTTTCTTGTTGGATTGATGAGGTTATAAAAGGAATTTTTGGTCTTGATTCAGATATTCTTTCATTAACAGATACAACTTTAAAAGGATTTTTAGCCTCATTTAAAATTTTATTTGCGATATCCTCTTTAATATCAATTGGTTTAATGTTTATATAATCAGCACTAAATAAGTAAATATTATTTTCAATATCAATTTTATTATCTAAATTAGGTTTATACGCTTTTATCTCAAAGTACTCCTCAGGTATAAAGGCCTGAATTTCTCTTTCAAGGTCAACAACTAATTTTAAGGCAACACTTTGAACTCTACCTGCGCTTCGTCCGCCTACTTTACTTTGGACAATATTAGATAGACTAAATCCAATAATTCGATCAAGGATTCTTCTTACTTCTTGTGATTTAACAAGGTTAGTATCAATTTGTCTTAAATTATTTATCTCATTTAAAATTTTATCTTTGGTAATTTCTTGAAAGGCTACTCGGTTATTTAAATTTAAATCTAAATCTAAAAGCATCGCAATATGCCATGCGATTGCCTCACCTTCTCTATCAGGGTCGGTTGCTAGAATAATTGATGATTTATCTTTGAATTTTTTTAATTCTTTTAAAATAGTATCTTTTCCATCAATTAGTTTATAATTAGGTTTAAAATCATTTTCTACATCAACCCCAAAGCCGCCCTTTCCAGTATATGCTAAATCACGCATAGCACCTTTAGTGGATACTACTTTATAATCCTGGCCAAGATAGTTTTCAATTGTTTTTGCCTTAGTAGGCGATTCTACGATTACAAGTTTCATAAATTTAATTATATTTTATTTACTTTATTTGTCAATTATAACTCCTTTAAAAGTCTTTCTGTGAATTTTAACAATTCCTAATTTTTTAATACTTTCATAATGCGCTTTAGTAGGATATCCCATATTTTTATCAAAGTTATATCCTGGGTATTTTTTACTATACTCAATCATTAAATTATCACGATATACTTTTGCGATTATAGATGCACAGCTAATTGATAGGCTTTTAATATCACCTTTTTTAATTGTTTCATAATCATATTTAATATCAAATGGCTCTGGGATATAATCAATTAGTATAAAATCAGGTTTAACAGATAGTTTTTCTACCACATCTTTCATTGCAAGTTTAGTAGCATTTAAAATATTTATCCTATCAATTACATCATTTTCTATAACACTAATTTTAATATCTAAAGCATTTTCTTTTATTATATTAAAATATTCTAATCTTTTTTTAAAACTAAGTCCTTTAGAATCAGTTAAAAGATTTATATTATTAGGCCATTTTAAAATTACAGCCGCACATACAACAGGTCCTGCAATAGGGCCTCTACCTACCTCATCAACTCCTGCGATAATTTTATATTTTTTTAAGTAGTTTAAATCAAAATCATACAAAGGTGATTTTTCCAATTAGACCACTCCTTAAATCTTTTAAAATTAGTTTTGAGACAGTTTCTAAATCAACAACTCCACCTTTTAAAAGACACCCTTTTTTAAGCCCGATGGCTTTGATTATTTCCTCTAAAACATAATCCTCGCTAACACCATATTTTTTAAATATACTGCCAGGATAGAATTTAATTAAATCTTTAATAAGGTTGTATGTAATTAAATATGTATCAAGGTTATCATCAGGGATACTTCCAAGGTATGCAAGCTTTAGTGCATCATTATCATTTAATTTAGGCCAAAGTAGTCCTGGTGTATCTAGAAGTAAAAAATCATCATCAAGTCTTGTCCAAGAAATATCTTTAGTAGTTCCTGCAAGATTTTTTACAATAACTTTATTTTTTTTATTTATTCTATTTATAAGAGTTGATTTTCCAGAGTTAGGAATTCCTAAAATAGCAATCTTGTAGGGCTTTATGTTTAAGTTTTTAAGTCTTGCTTTTTCAATTTTTTCTTTTAATATTTCTTTTTCAATTAAGTTTTTAATACTACTTATTCCAAGGTTATTTTTACAATCAATTTTTAAAGAGTGATAGCCATTCTTTTTATATTCTAAAATAATACTATCAAGCTTTTTAACATCGCAAAGATCAATTTTATTAAAAAGAAGAAGAACTGGTTTATTTTTAACAAGTTCTTTTAATTCTTTAAAAAAACAAACTTTAGGAGCTCTTGAATCAATTATAATAACTGATAGATCAACAACCTTAAGTTTGTCTTTTAATTCTTTGTATGTTTTAGCCATATGACCTGGGAACCAGTTTATATTTAAGTTATTCATTTAATATATCTTCCTACAATTTTATAATAATCAAATAAGCCATATGTTCTAGAATCTCTTGAGTTTGTATAATTATCTCCAATTAGTAAATATTTATCTTTTGGCACTATAAAAGCAAATTTACTTTTTAAATCATTATACTTATTTTTATCTGAAAACTTATCGTAAGCAAGTTCAATTGGATCCATTTTACCAATTGATTCTAAGTAATCACTTTCAGCTACATGGCTTTTTAAAAGACCTTTGATAGCACCTATTTGTTTTATTGTAAATTTAGGAGCATAATCTTTTTTATTATAATTTTTAAATTCATAATATTCTAGTGTATTCTTTTTTAAAACTCTTATATAATAATTGCCATCTACTTTTTCAAAATATACAATATCACCTGGAGTTGCAACAACTCTTTTAACTATTCGCTCTTTTGTATTATCAGGTTTTGCAACTACGATATCATTTGATTTAATGTTTAAGTTATACTTTTCAATTACAATTCTTTTTCCATTTACAAGGGAGTAATTCATTGAATCTCCTGATACTTTTGGAAATTCATAAAGCTGACCAAGAAATATTACTAAAAAAGAAAACACCATAATTGCAAACGGAAGATAGTCTTTTAAAATATTTCTTACAATTGAATTTAACTTGTTTTTATAAAGATATTCAAAAATAATTGCCCCTGCCCCAATTACTGGCAAAAAGATAGCTAAAAACACCAAAAATGGATTTGATCCAAGTCTTTGGTAGTTTGTAATATATATTATTAAGTTTGCTTGTTGAGAAAAAAGAATAAAAAATAGACTTATTATAAAGTAGTATTTTTTATTTAATTTTTCTTTAATACTTTCCTTAGTCATCATATCCAAGTATCGCCCTTAATTGCATTGGTGAAACTAATACCTCTCTTGGTTGGTTGTTTCCTTTTGATGGAGAGATAATATTATAATTTTCAAGACTATCTAATAATCTTTGAGCGCGATTAAATCCCATGTTAAATTCTCTTTGGATTAAATTAGCGCTTGCGCTTTGAATATCAACAACAAATTTAGCAACTTCTTCAAACATTTCATCATCTATTTTTTCAACAGGTTTTGATATATGAATTAACTCATCATGAGTAAACACATAATTAGGAGTTTCGTTTCTCTTTATAAAATCAACCGCTGCATAAATTTCATTTTCAGGAACATATGCACCTTGAATACGGTGTGGCTTTTCAATTGATGAGTAAAGCATATCACCTTTACCGAGTAAGTTTTCAGCACCTGATTCATCAATTATTGTAGTTGAATCAATATAAGATGCAACTCTAAAGGCGATTCTTGTAGTAATATTTGCCTTAATTACACCTTTAATTATATTTGTAGTTGGTCTTTGAGTTGCAAGGATAAGGTGAATTCCAGCGGCACGTGATTTTGAAACAAGTCTTTGAATAGCCGATTCAATATCATTTGCAGCAACGCTCATTAAATCAGCATACTCATCAATTAAAATAACAATATTTGGCATTTTCTTCTCGGTTATCTCGCCAGTTTCAACTTTTAAATTATAACTTGCAATATCCTTTGAACGATTTTCAGATAATAATTGATATCTTCTTTCCATTTCATTAACTGCCCATTTAAGTGAAAAAGCTGCAACTTTTGGATCAGTTATAATTGGTGTTATTAAGTGCGGAAGATCATTGTATGCGCTTAGTTCAACTAATTTAGGGTCAATTAAAATAAGTTTTAAATCATCAGCTGTATTTTTTAAAAGAAGAGATAAAATAAGTGAATTAACACAAACACTCTTACCGCTATTAGTTGCACCTGCAATTAGACAGTGAGGCATTTTAGCAATATCAGCATAGATATACTCTCCGTCAATATCTTGTCCTAGGACAACTTTTAGATTATGAATTTTATCATCTAAAAATTCAGAGTTGTTAACACAATTACCAAAAAGGACAATCTCAGGTTCTAAGTTAGGAACTTCAATACCTAAGTATTGTTTCCCTGGAATTGGAGCCTCAATTCTAATATCAGTTACTTTTAGGTTCATCTTAAAATTATCAGATATGCTAACTATTTTCTTTAAGTTAACTCCTCTTTCAATTTCAATTTCATACCTTGTAACAGTTGGTCCTTTAGTTGATCTAACTACTTGTCCATCAATTCTAAATTCAGCAAGAGTATTGTTTATTGCATCAATATGATCTAATAGCCATTGTGGTCTATCATTTAGCGTAATTGCGGCTCTTGAAAAAAGATTTACAGATGGAAGTCTAGATTCTCTTGGCCTTTTAATAATGTTTTCTCTTTGCGGAATTTCTTTATAAATATTAGAGTTATAATCACTCATTTTAGGTCTTGTATAAGTTTTAACTTCAGGCTTTAAAAAATCAGGAATTTCCTCATCCTCTCTAAAATAGCCCTCATCATTAAAAGAATCCATCTCATTTTCTTCTAAGGCTAAATCAGCATCGTTTATATTTATATCTGTATCGTCAAAATCATCATTGAAATTTAAATTCTTATCAGTAGAAAAATTATTTTTTAAATTCTCTTCATCTTTTTTTCTTGTATCATTTGTAAAGCTATTAGTAATTGGGTCTAATTTTTCATTTTCATAAATTGAAGGAATTTCCTCATCTTTTGGGATATATATTTTTTGTCCAAGATATCTTTCACTTGACTCATTTGTGTGAATGTTAGGAAACTCACGATAAATAGTTCCGTATTTTTCAATTAGTTCTTCTTTAGATATTTTTTTAACTTTTCTAAAGGCATCATATCTTTCTCTTACATCATCCATTCTATTTATCATGCTTTGTGGAATAAAGCCATCTTTTATATTTCTACCAAAAATAGGAGAAACGGCACTTGTTGGTTTGTATTTATTTTCTTTTTTTAAACCATAAACTTTAATAATTTGTGGAATGCGAAAAACAGATTGTTTTGTTATGACACTTCCCATCTTTTTTTCTTTTTTTCTTCTAAAACACATATTATTTTTTCTCCTTATCTTCTAGAACTGATCTGTAAATTTCTTCAAGTTCTCTTGCTTTATTTTCTTCATCAGTTTCACTTAGGTAAATTTCTTCTTTGCTTGAGAAGATACACTTACTGTAAATTAAATATGACTCTTCTCCAATAATTTCAATAATCTCAAGGGTTATATTTAATATAATCTTATTTACAATTGGCTCATAAACAGCCTTTCTAAACCAGAAAACTGGATTAAAAACTTGAACAACTTTTAAAAGTTTATCAGCATTAGATAACTTCGCTCCTTCAACAGCAGCTGAGTTTCTAATTCTTTTTTCAAGATTTTTTAAATCAATAATTTGCTTTATTGTCATATTTCTAAATCTTTTTAAAATCTTATTTTCAAAAAGTCTATCAACACGACGTGAGATATATCTTGTAAGAAGAAGCATCTCATCAATGGTAAGCTCGAATTGAGGTTTTCTAGATCTTACATTAAATTTAGAAGCAATATCTTTAATCATTCTAGATGTAATAATTTTAAAATGATTAAAAGCTCCAATTTCTTCTCTTACATTATCATTTTTATATTCATTTTTACAATCTTCTACAATCCATTTTATTTCTTTTTTAAATATTGGGCTTAGGTTAGGTCTATTTTTTTTACTGCTTTTTTTAAAGCTCGAGATTATAAAATAAAACATAATTAAAAAAAATATTGCAACGCCAACAAATATTCCAACTAAAAACGACATAAAACTAGTTATAGAAATTTTTAGTACAAAATTCTCCATAATCTATATAAATTATACCATTTTTAACTATTTTATAAGATAAATGAGTTAAATTTTGAAATTTATAGTATTTTTTGTAAAATTTATATATGAATTTATTAAAACTTATATTTATAGATATTGATGGAACTTTAATTAGAAAAGACCAAGTAATACCTAGTGAAAATGTTAAAATTTTAAGAAAGTTAACCAAGTTAGGCTACAAAATTATTCTTGCATCAGGAAGACCTTATTGTGCAAGTATTCCAATTTATAAAAAATTAAAGCTTAATTCTTTTTTAATAACAGACAACGGCGCAACCATCTCAAATCCAAGTGATAAAAACTTTACTCAAATAACTAATACAATGAATCCAGAACTTTTTAAAAAGTTATTTTGTGATATAAAAAAATATACATACTCAGCTCTTTATAATATAAACGATTCGGTTTATATATACAATGATAATAAATCATTAGAGTATTTCAAGCACGGTGCTAAAAAGAAAAATACCTTTATAGGAGATTTTGAAAAATTTAATGAAACACCATCTGGAGTATTATATTTAATAAATAAAGATGACAGGGATGAGTTTGAAAGCGTAATTGATAAAAAGTACGATTTATTTGGAAAAAGATTCTGGGGGATTTATAAGGATAATGCTTTATATGAGATATATCAAAAAAATATCTCAAAAGCAAATGGTGCTAAAATAGTATCTGATTTATTAAAAATACCACTTGATGATGCGATTTGTTTTGGTGATGGTGAAAATGATATTGAGCTTTTTAAAATATGCAAAGTAAGTGTCGCAATGAAAAATGCCTCAGATTTTGTAAAAGAAAATGCCACCAATCAAACAGAGTTTGAAAATTATAATAGTGGCATTTATCATTTTATAAAGGATAATTATAACTTTTAAATATTATCATCGATTAAACTGTAATCATATCCAAGCTTTAAAAGTTTTAATCTAAGTTTAGTTTTATATGAAATATCATCACGCTTTAGCTTTGATGATATTTTTTTTATGTCTTCTTTTATTAAATTTAAATCATCTAAATTCTTTTTATAAAAAAACTCATCAACTACTTTTTCAATATTTTCTAACTCATAGCCTTTTTGATAGTATTTAGCTTTAATTTTTTCTTTTCTGTTTTTGATTGAGCCTTTTTCAAGCATGAAGTAGTAGTTTAACTTTTTTTGGATATATTCTTTTTCGTCAATTAAATTAAGCTCAGAGGAAATTATATCTTTTGAGATTCTTTTTTTAATTAGCTCTTGCATGATATAATTTTTACCATATCTTGAAATTTTACTGCTTATGTAAAGTTTAGAAAATAATCTATCATCAAGTAGTTTTAACTCTTTTAACTTTGAAACTACTTTTTTAATATTACTATCATCTATATTTAAACTTTTTAAATGTAGAATTAACTCATATTCAGATTTGACGGAGTGAAGATAGCTAAGTGATTTTTCATAGGCAATTTTATATAAGTTTTCATTATATATTTCTAAAAGTTTACTATCAGGATATTCTTTAGTTAAAAGATTATATTTTACTATAATTTCCTTAGAAATTAAAACCTGCATTCCCTCATGTAAAAAATAGTGATTGTTTTTCTCTTTTACAATTGTCATTTTTTAATTATTTCAATAAGCTGTCTGTCATATCCTTTTAAAAGGGCATTTTCAAACAAAAGCGAGCTTTGGAAAGTATAGGTTTTTCTTGAAAGAAGATATTTATAAATTTTAATATATGTAAAATATGTATACTCATCATCTGAAATAGAGTTATCTATCTCAGTTTGAGTTACTCCAATTTGGTTTGTGAATTTTTTTAAATAATCTTTTATCTTTAAGTCAAAATAGCCATCACTACGCAAAAATTTATTTTCCATTAAACTTTTATAATCTTCTGAGTTAGGATCTGAAAATTCTGGAAATTTATCAAGATTACTTTTTATATAAAACATTAAAAAGTTGGCCAAAAATCCCACTTTTTCAACATCTACCATATCATGCTTAAGAAATGGTTTACCAATTGAAAGGGCTTGAAATAATTCATCTTGAATATTATTTTCAACGAAATTTGCATCACCTTTATTTATTATTTTCCCATCTTTATCTGTGATGAATGTAATATCTTGAAGATTTTTATAGCCTTTTTTATAATATGCCCATTTTCCAGCAGTAATAGTTGCTTTAGCAATTCCATTTTGGAAAACGCTATTATCAAGTCCTGATTTAATAACTGTTTGTTGGAATAAATCTTTTCCAAATGTCTCACTACCATATACTGTGCAATTAGGACAATGCTCTTTCATAACTGATGCAAAAACCTCAGCAGCACTAGCAGAGCGGTTATTTACTAAAAGTTTAATTTTATATTTTCTAAAAAAATTAGTATTATCATAATTTGAAAAAATTTCCATATCTTTAAATTTATCTTTTTTTAAAGCATTTGGAACAAGTGAGAAAAGATCGGTTGTTTTTTTATTCCAAGGAATAAATAATTTTAACATATTATAAACTGAGTAAAGCTCACCGCCTGGATTGTTTCTGCAGTCAATTAAAAGCTCATTGTTTTCATTATCACCTAAGAATTTATCAATTTCCTCAAGCGCTTTTTTAACTCTTAAATGGCTATCATCTCCACCTTTTTTCTCCTCTGGTGAGAATTCTTTTATTTTTAAATAAGAGATTTTTTTATCAGCATTTACTCCAGGAATAGAATCTTTATCAAAGTTTTTCCACTCAACAGAATCATTTCTAGCATATTCTTGATAGCGCATTTTAACAACTCTTTCAAGATTAGCCTTGTCAAGCGGATTTTTTACTATTACATCAACTGTCATTTTTTTATTGCTTAGTTTTATTTTTTCAAATACATTTTCTAAATCGCCCGAAAAATCGTTGATATCGCTAAAATAGATATTCTTATTTTCTTTTTCATCATAATATCCAACAATAACATCTCCTGGATATAGCGTTCTTCTAACATCGCCATCATTTATAATATCCTCAGATGCTAATGTTCCATTTAAAATGCCTGTAACAAGTAAACCTTTAATGTTATTTTTATTATATCCTGAAACATAAATACCATATCCACCTTTTGAGTTCATTTGATATGCAAGTTCACTTAATCTTGTGTATCTATCGCTTTTAATATTAAATAAAGCATCATAGTATGCTTTTTTTAATTCTTGTCTTGAGACATCTTTGTAAAATTTTTCTAAAAATAAATCCTCAAGTTCTTCTAAGTCCTTGTAGCGATTGTTAGTATTTTTTTGAACATGTGATTTACCAGATAAAAAATATCCTGTTAAAAAACCTGTTACTAGCACAAAAATAAGTGCCATAACAATTACAAAGATAAAAAGTTTTTTCTTTCTATCCTCATTTTTATTTTGCTTTATCTCATCATCAACTTCAAATAAATTGTTTTCTCTCATTTTATTCCTTCCTTTCAAAACCACTTCCGACAACCTCAGTTGTCTCAACAAAAAATGAAAAGCTCTCAGGGTCTGTTTTTCTTACAATTTCTTTAAGCAAGTATACCTCGTTTTTACCGACAGTACAAATTACCATTGTTTTACCCTCTTCGGTAAATCCACCTTTAACATCTATTTTGGTAAATCCCCTATCAAGTTTTTCAATGATTGCTTTTCTAACTAAATCGCATTTATTAGTAACGACAAATGCCGTATATCCTTTCTTACCAAGAACCATAAACTTATCGACAACATATCCAATTAAAATAACCGAAATTACAGAGTATAGAACAATTTCAATTTCAAATACAACAAGTCCTAAAACTACAATTAAGCCATCTGTTAGATAAATTGCAACCGACATTGGGATTTTAAAATATTTATGAAATATCTTCTGAATAACATCAGTTCCACCCGTTGTAAGACCTGCGCTAAATACAAGTCCTAATCCCATACCAGATAAAAGTGCACCCACAAGTGATGATAGGATTTTACTTGAATGAAGTGGAAGGCTAAAATAGTGAATAAAGAAATTTTTATCTTCTCCAATTTTTTCAAGTAAAAATAAAATAAGAGGGTAGAAAATAGATAAGAATACACTTTTTAAAAAGAATTTTTTTCCAAGAAGGAAAAGTCCTAAAATTAAAAGTCCAAAGTTTGCAGCAAATACAAAATAGGAAATATGCGGAAAATTTATCCCATTATATTTTTTAAGTGACTCTTTAACAATTATTCCAAGACCACCGACTCCGCCTGTTATGATTTTTGTTTTTTCATAGAAAAAATAAAAAGCAAAAGCCATTAAATATGTTCCTAGAATTACCTGAAAAATCGCACTCCATTTAAATTCTATTTTTAGCTTTTGCTTTATTTTTTTCACTTTATCCCTCTTTATTTAAATAAGCTTTAATAAATTTATCGATTTCTCCATCCATCACTGATTGTATATTTCCTTCTTCATAGCCTGTTCTGTGGTCTTTAACCATTTGGTATGGCTGGAAAATATAAGATCTTATCTGTGAGCCCCATGTTATTTCTTTTTGCTCACCTTTTAACTTGTTTTCTTCCTCTTGTCTTTTTTCAATTTCTAATTGAACAAGTTTTGATTTAAGTAAATTTAATGCCTTTTCTTTATTTTGAATTTGAGATCTTTCATCTTGACATGTAACAATTATCTTTGTTGGAATATGAGTTATTCTTACGGCTGACATTGTTGTGTTAACACTTTGTCCACCCGCACCTGATGAGTGATAGGTGTCAATTTTTAAATCTTCATCTTTTAATTCAATATTTAAATCATTCTCAATTTTTGGCATTACTAAAACTGAGGCAAAGGATGTATGTCTTCTTTTATTTGCATCAAAAGGTGATATTCTAACAAGCCTATGAACGCCTGTTTCACCTTTTAAATAACCATAAGCATAATCACCTGATATTTCTATAATCGCACTTTTAACTCCTGCAACATCTGCTTGCTGAATATCAACTGCTTTAAATCCTTTAAAAAATTTTTCAGCATATCTTTGATACATTCTTAAAATCATCAAAGCCCAATCACAAGCCTCGGTTCCACCAGAGCCCGGATGAATTTCTAAAAAGGCATTGCATTCATCGTATTTATTATTTAAATTAAGATGAATTTCTTTTTCAGAGATATTTTTACTAAGATTATTTAAATCAGCTAAAAAGATTGAATAATCAAAACTAGTATCACTTAATGCTTGATTAAATAAATCAAAAATAGCTAGGTATTCATCTTTAATATTTTTTAAGCTAGTGTATAAGTTTTTTTTATATGATAGTTCTTTATTAACTTTTTTAGCTTCCTCTTGGTTTTTCCAAAAATTCTCATTTAGTGTTTTTTTCTCTAGATTATTTATATCATTTAATAAATTATCAAGATTGGCTTTTTTAATTAGAACAGTTATTTTTTCATCAAGTGTTTTAAGCTGGTTTTTAACTTCGAATTTTTCCATTAATGTCTTCTTTTTTTATCCCAAGGATTTTTGGCCTTTTTAGCTTTAGGTCTTTTATTTTTCATCTCGGCTTCTTCGCCTTGGTTTGTTTGAGTATTTTTAACAACATTTTCTCTTTCAACATTATAATCAATTACTGCTCTTATAATATATCTTGTAGTATCAATTGCGATATTTTCAAGTAGTTCTTTAAATAATTGTTTACCTCTTTGTTGATATAAAATAAATGGATCAGTTTGAGCATATGATTGCAGGTTTGCAGATTGCCTTAACTCACTCATAGTATCTATTTGCTCCATCCAGTGGGTATCAATTACACGAAGAAGAACAACTCTTAAAAACTCAGAGAAAATCTCAGCTGGAACATTATCTTTTTTCTCTCTTACTTTCTCATTTGCTAAATCTTTTAAATAGTTAATAATTTCAATCTCACTATTTTTTTCTTTAATAACTTCAAGCGAAATATCGCCTTCTTTAAATAAATCTTTATCGAACGCTTTAAAGACTTGCTCAGCAATTCCTTTATCATTTGAAAAATTTATTTTATTGTAATGATAAGTAATTCCTTTTGCAATCATTTGAAGTATTTCATCATCTTTAATTTCTTCTTTAATTACTTTCATTCTCTCGCCATAGATAATCTCTCTTTGTTGGCGAGTTATATCATCGTATTTTAAAATATGTTTTCTAGTATCAAAGTTTACACCCTCAATTTTCTTTTGAGCGTTTGTTACAAATCTTGTAAACATTTTAAAAGTAATTGGTTCGTTTTCAGAAAATCCTCCAAATGAGTGAAGCCATTTTAGTCTTTCTTTAAAACGCTCACCACCAAATCTTACAAGAAGTTCATCATCAGCAGAGATAAAAAACTTAGAATAACCAGGGTCTCCCTGTCTACCAGAACGACCACGAAGCTGGTTATCAATTCTTCTTGATTCATGTCTTTCACTACCTAAAACAGCAAGTCCGCCAAGGGCAGTAACCCCTTCTCCAAGTTTAATATCAGTTCCACGACCAGCCATGTTAGTAGCAATTGTTATAGCACCAAGCTGACCAGCATTTTTAATAATTTCTGCTTCTCTTTCGTGGTTTTTAGCATTTAATATTTCATGTTTAAGATTTTCTCTTTGCAGAAGAATTGATAAAACCTCAGATGTTTCAACTGAGATTGTACCAATTAGAATTGGTTGACCTTTAGCATGACGAGTTTTAACTTCTTCAATTAAACCTCTAAATTTCGCCTCTTCGCTTGCATATAAACTATCATTATCATCTAGACGAATCATTGGCATATTTGTAGGAATTGCAACAACATTCATATTATAAATATCTCTAAATTCATCTTCTTCAGTTTTAGCAGTTCCTGTCATACCTGATAATTTTTTATACATTCTAAAAAAGTTTTGGTAAGTAATCTCGGCAACAGTTTGGGTTTCTCTTTTAATAATTACATGTTCTTTTGCCTCAAGTGCTTGATGAAGTCCTTCTGAAAATTGTCGGCCTTTTAAAATACGACCTGTAAATTGGTCAACGATTAAAACCTCATCTTCAACAACTTCATACTCTTTACCACGCTTCATAATATAATTTGCTTTTAAGGCATTGTTTATATGATGAACAAGTCCAACATTGTTAAGGTCATATAAATTTTCAAGATTAAATATTCTCTCAGCCTTTTCAACACCTTTTGGAAGTAGCTCGATAGTTTGATCTTCAATATCTAATTCATACTCATCATCATCAAGAGATTTAGCAAATCTATCTGCTTGTTCATAAAGCTGAGCAGTATTTTTAATTCCACCTGAAATAATTAAAGGTGTTCTTGCTTCATCAATTAAAATTGAGTCAACCTCATCGATAATTGCATAAGGAAGACCACGTCTTTGAACAAGTTCTTCTTTGTATAAAACCATATGATCTCTTAGATAATCAAATCCAAGTTCTGAGTTTGTAGTATATAAAATATCACAATCATATGCTGCTCTTTTCTCATCAGATGATAAATCTCTTAAATTAAGTCCAACACTAAGACCAAGGAATCTAAAAATATCCCCAATTTCGCCTTCTGCTTCTCTTTTAGCAAGATATTCGTTAACTGTAACAATATGAACACCCTCGCCTTTTAAAGCATTTAAATAAGCTGGCATAACAGCAGTTAAGGTTTTACCTTCACCTGTTTTCATCTCGGCAATATTACCATCATGAATAACATAAGCACCAATTACTTGAACAAAAAAAGGAAACATTCCAGTAACTCTTTTCGCTGCCTCTCTAACTAGTGCAAAAGCATAAGGCATTACTTGATTTAAGTCCTTGCCACTTGCAATTTCATTTTTTAACTTTTCTGTTTCTAATTTAAAATCTTCATCTTTTAGTTTTCTTATACTATCTTCTAGTTTTAAAACCTCAAGAGCAACCTTTCTTGCTTTTTTAAATGTTTTTTTACTAGGATCGAATAATCTTCTCAAAAATCCCACAAAATCACTCCAATACTTACTAATTTATCACATATTTATATTATACCACATAGGTATTTTTTTACTTTTCAGGGTTTATTTTTAAGTTCTCTCTTATAAGGTTATAAAAGGAAAAATAAACATCTTTAGTCATAATTGCATCATCTAAGGCATTATGTCTTTGGTAGGTAAATTCATTTTTATTTGTTGTATTTTTATAAGCATCAAAAAGTCCAATATCTTTTCCAAGCTGAAAGTAGTTTCTATAAAGCTGAAGTAAGTTAGAAAAGTTTTCCCTTTTAAAAAACATTTTTAAATTCTTTTTATCTAAATTGTTAATTAAAACCTGATAATCATTGATTCCCCAGATAATAATTTGAGGTTTATATTTTAAAAATATTTCTTTAAACCTATCATAAAAAATTGTAAAAGGTTTGGCTTTTTTTAAAAATTGTCTATATTCTAATTTTAAAAAAGACTCAGTTCGGTAGTTATAATCAATTGCTTTATTTGGCATAAGATATGCGCTTTCTTTTAATATTTGCTTTCCCTCATTGTTTGTAAGGACAAAACCTGATTGAATTATTTGAGGATAGAAAGTATCATTTTTTCCATTTGGCATTGTCATTTCAAAATCGATAAAAAGTAAATAATCATAACCTTCTAAAACATGGAACATATTCTCTCTTAGCATAGTTAAATCAAAGTAGACTTTTTTTTCTTTTCTATCTTCTATTTTTCTAAAATATGCTATCTCAAAGGCTTGAACTTTTCCGATTTTTTTAATGTTGCTTGTTGCAACAAAGTCCACATAAAAACCAGCTTGAATGTAATCATTAAAAATTACTGCAAGCCTTTTAGGTAGATAATATGCAATTTCTTTTTTACCTTCAAGAATTATAAAAACTTTCTTTTTAGGTATTGTTTTATAGATTATCTTGTTCACTAAAAATTTCCTCTTTTATTTTCTTTGCAACATTTTCTGGTATTCCAAGTTTTATAAATTTATCAATTGGAGCATTTATTATCTCATTGTAACTTTTAAAATTCTCAAGAATTATCTTTTTTCTCCTATCGCCTATTCCGCTTATTTTATCAAGATAAGATATCTTATAACTTTTAAGATATTTTTTTCTAAAAAGGCTAATTGCAAGATTATGAATTTTCTCATCAAGATTATAAAAAAACAAAAATAGGGGATTTTTTTTATCAAGCACATGGTAGCAATTATCATAATAAATTTTACTAAGCCTATGGTTTTCATCTTTTGTAAGGCCTAATACTTTAATATTTTTACCAATATTTTTAATCTCTCTTATAACATTTTCACAGTGAGTTTTTCCGCCATCAATTAAAATTAAATCAATGTCTTCTTTTACATATCTTCTATTTATTATCTCTTTAATAGCAGAGATATCATCTTGAATAGATTTAATCTTATAAGCTCTATTTTCACTTTTTACAATTTTAGTATCAACTACTTTAATTAAAGCACCTACTTGGTTTGTTCCAAATAATTGCGAGATATCAATAGCCTCCATAACTTTTGGATAAAATCCTAAAAAATTAATAAGACTATCTTTAAGTTTGGATTCTTTTTCTTTTTTGATTTTATCTAATTTTAGGTAATTATCTAGTTTTTTAGATGCATTTAAATTTGCAAGTTCAATTATTTCTTTAATATTATTTTTACTAGGATTTATATAATTTGTTAAATCAGATCTTTCAATTGTGTTATCTGATGTATCAAGTATTAGATATTTTTTAATATCTCCGATTTGATTTTTATAGTAAATATTTAAATAATCAATTAGGAAGTTTTTATAATCAAGAATATAGGGAATTATCGCATGATAATTTCCTGATATTTTTCCTAATCTTTTATTTAGTATAAAAATTGAAATATAATCATCAGATACAAAATAGCCAATATAATCAGCATCACTAAAATTAGTATCGTCAATAACTTGTCTATCTTTTAAAAACTGTGAATTTTTTATAATGTCATTATATTTTTTAGCTTGTTCAAAGTTTAAAATGCTACTTGCATAATCTCTTTTTTCTTTTAGATAACTTGTAATATCATTCTGCTTATATTTTAAAAAGTTATCAATTTTTTTAATATATTCATCATAATTAAAATCATCATTTATTATGCAAGGCGCAAGACATTCTCCCATGTCGTAGTATATACATTTACTACTTGGGATATTTACGCATTTTCTAAAAGGGAATACCTCATTTAAAAAATTAGCTAAATCATTTATTAAAGTACTTCTTGGAAAAGGTCCATAGATTTTTTTATATTTTTTAGGAATTTTTCTGCTTGTTATAATTCTAGGGTGAGTATCATCTGTTATTATTAGATAAGGGTATGTTTTATCATCTACAAGTTTAATATTATAAAAAGGCTTATATTTTTTAATTAGATTATTTTCAAGTATATATGCCTCTTTATCAGAGTTTGTGATAATAAAATCAATTTTATCAATATTTTTAACAAGGCTCTTAGTTTTAATATTTATATTTTTTAAAAAATACTGTGAAACTCTTTTTTTTATATTTTTAGCCTTACCAACATATATTACTACACCATTTTTATCATACATTATGTAGCAGCCAGGATTTTCTGGTAAGTTTTTAATATAATTTTCCATACTATTAAAAAAGGTTTTTAAAAACCTTTTATTTTTTAAACTCTACTTTCACATGTCCATTTATTAACTCTTCTAGGGCTTGACCAACAGATTTTTGGCATTTAACATTTGTAAGTTCGATTTTCTTATATTTTTCAATTAGTTTTGCAGTTTTACTTGCAGTGTAGGCAAGTTTATACTTAGAATCAATAACTTTTAATAAATCATCAATTGATGGATATCTCATTCCGTCGATTTCACTTTTTTTCATATTATTCTCCTTTATTTTTTATAACCTAGTTTTTCATAGAAGTTATGGATTGATCTTTGGGTTTTAGCATGTTCAGCTCTAATTATTGCCATAATTCTATCAGCGGCATTGTTTATTTCATCATTTACAACAATATAATCATATTTATAAGCAAGCTCATATTCTTTTTTAGCTTTTGATAGTCTTAATGCAATTTTATCACAGCTATCAGTTGCTCTTTTTTTAAGTCTTTCAGCAATTGCATCTGGTGTTGGTGGAACGATAAATATAAAAACGGCATCACGCACTTTTTCCATTACTTGAAGTGCTCCTACAACATCAATTTCAAGAATTACCTCTTTTCCTTGAGCAAGCATTTTTTCAACTTCATCCTCAGGAGTACCATAGAAGTTTTCACAAAACTCGGCATATTCTAAGAATTTGTTTTCTTCAATTCTTTTTTTAAACTCTTCTTTTGAAACGAAAAAGTAGTCTACTCCATTTTTCTCATCTGGTCTTGGTTTTCTTGTTGTCATAGAAATAGAGTAGGTAAGATTATTTTTATCAATTTCAAATAATGCCTTTCTAACAGAGCTTTTTCCAACTCCCGAAGGACCGGAAATTACTACTAAAAGACCACGATCATTTAACTTCAATTTATTACTCCTTTTATTATAGAATTATAACACTAAATATTATTTTTAATAAAATTTATTAAACTATTTAAATCAAAGCCTAATTTTTTGCAAACATCCGTGCTTGGTCCTGATAGGCCAAATCTTTTAATGTTGAATAATTTATTAGTATATTTTAAAAGATGAGCAGCATCACTTGCCTCGCAAGCAATTAAAGGGGTATTTTCAGGTATTATGCTCTTTTTATACTCAATTTTTTGTTCTTCAAATTTTTCTAAAGATGGGATAGATACAACTCTTATATTTAAATTATCTAAACTATTTGCAGCATCAATACAAAGATTAACCTCAGAGCCTGTTGCTATAAGACAAAGATCTAGTTTTTTATTTTTATCCTCATCTTTTGCAATATATGAACCTTTAAAATCTGTGTTTAATAAAGTGTTTGTTTTTTCAATTTCTTTTAAATTTTGTCTTGTTAAAAGAATTACAGAAGGACCTTTATTTTTTAAAATATCACTAAAGCAAGCAACAGTTTCATTGCTTGATGCAGGTCTGTAAACTTTTAAATTTGGAATTGCTCTAAGAGCTGTTAATTGCTCAATAGGTTGATGGGTTGGGCCATCTTCTCCTACAAAAATACTATCATGAGTAAACATATAAATAACATCTAAATTCATTAAAGCAGACATTCTAATTGCAGGTTTCATATAATCTGAAAATACGAAAAATCCTCCGATAAAAGGGCGTAAAAATCCACTTAGGCTAATTCCATTTGCAATAGCTGCCATTGCATGTTCTCTTACTCCGAAAAATAAATTTCTTCCTTTGTAATCATCTTTTGAGAATATATTAGAGTTAGCAGATACTTTAGTTGATGCTGATAAATCAGCCGAGCCACCGATGAAAAATTCATTTTCATAAGTTAGCTTTTTTAAAATTTCTCCGCCTGATACTCTTGTTGCAACATTAGGATTTTCTTTAAAAAGGTTAAAGTATTCAAGCATATCAAAACGATATTTTTTCTCTTTGAAGTTTTTAAATTTTAAATATAATTCAGGATATTTTTTTTCATATTCTAAAAGCATATTCATACTTTTTTCATAATCTTTTTTGTTGTGCTCATCATAAATATTTTTAAAATCTTGATAAACATCATCACTTATTTCAAAGGGCTTTAAAGTGTATTTAAGGTTTTCTCTTACAACATTTACATCATCACCTAGAGGTGATCCGTGAACTTTGTTAGTATTTTCATTGCTTGATGAAAATCCAATTTTAGTTTTAATTTCAATAATTGTTGGTTTAGATGAAATTTTAGCAAGTTTAATTTGTCTTCTTATCTCGGTGTGATCGTTTCCATCTGATACTATTTGGTAGTTCCAATTAGCTGATTCAAATCTTTTTTTAATATCATCAGAAAATGCAAGTTCTGTTTTTCCATCAAGCTGAATATTATTTGAATCATATAAAACGATTAAATTATTCAAATTAAAATGACCTGCTAGTGATATTGCCTCATAAGAAATACCTTCTTGTAAATCACCATCACCACAAAGACAATAGATATAATTATCAAATAACTTAAATCCTGGTTGGTTAAAAGTAGCCTTTAAATTTTTATAACTTATAGCAAGACCAACACTCATCGCAATTCCTTGTCCTAATGGACCTGTTGTTGCTTCAACTCCATCAGTATGGCCATACTCAGGATGACCTGGAGTAAGAGAGTTTATTTGTCTAAAATTCTTTAAATCATCAAGGGATATTTTATATCCTAAAAGATGATATAAAGAATAAAGAAGAGCACTACCATGACCTGCTGATAGGATAAATCTATCTCTTGCAAACCAGTTTGGGTCTTTTGAGTAGCCCTTTAAATTTTTATTAAAAATAGCATACAAAATAGGAGCTGCCCCAAGACATATTCCAGGGTGTCCGCTATTTGCTTTGTTTATCATATCGCATGATAGAACTCTTAATGTATTTATTGAATCTTTTGCTTGCATAATATCACCTTAAAAATCTTTTTTCTTTTTTAAAACAGAAAGAAATAATTTTTTCAACTCTGGCTTTCTAAGCTTCATTTTAGCCTTATTTTCAATTTGGCGAATTCTCTCACGAGTTACGCTAAATTCAAGTCCTACTTCTTCAAGGGTATATTCATGTCCATCATAAAGACCTGTTCGCATTCTTAAAACTTTTTCTTCTCTATCAGTTAAGTTTTCTCTTAGGGCATCTGATAAAACTGCTAGAACTGTCTCATCAACCATATTTTGGTGAGGATTAGCAGTATTTTTATCGCTTATTAAATTTCCAAAAGAAGACTCTTCCTCTTCACCTACGGGAGTTTCAAGGCTTAATGGGTTGGGAGAGATATTTTTAATCATACGCATTTTCTCAACTGTAAGTTTTTGTTTTGGATCAACAAGGTTAACTCTGTCAACAATTTCTTGTTCACTTGGCTCTCTTCCAAGCTCTTGAATTAAAATTCTCCTAGCCTTATTCATTTTATTGATTGTCTCATTCATATGGACAGGAATTCTGATTGTTCTTGATTTTTCAGCAATCGATCTTGTAATACCTTGTTTTATCCACCATGTTGCATAGGTTGAAAATTTAAATCCTTTGGTATGATCGAATTTTTCAACAGCTCTCATAAGACCCATATTACCTTCTTGAATTAAATCAAGGAAAGCCATGCTAATAGTGTTTTTTTCATATTTTTTAGCAATTGATACAACAAGACGATAATTTGCCTCAGTTAATTTTTTAGCAGCTTTTTCACCTTTTTCAATTCTTCTTTGAAGTTTTCGCTCTTCCTTAGGATCTAAAATAATTCCTTTTTCTCTATTTTCTTCTTCTAATTGTCTTGCAATTTTAAAATCAGAAATTTGAATTCCAAGCTTTCTTTCTTCATCAAGTTTTAAAAGCGGAATTTTTCCGATTTCTTTTAAATACATTCTTACAGGATCTGTTGTCTCGTCAAAGCTTTGAAACTCACTATCATGAAGTAAGGCTGTATCAAGATTTTCTAAGTATAAATCAGAAATATTTATATCTTCCATACTCTCAGGTTCAACATCAGCATCTTTGCTGTCATTTTGCAAAATAGTAAACCCGTAGTCTTTTTCAAGATTTTCTAAAAGAATATTATAATCATCATCTGATAAATCGCTAGCGTATTTTTCTCTAAATTCATTCTCGTCGATTTCTTTTTTATCCTTTAAATCTTGCATTACTTTTTTAACAATTTTTTTAATCATTTTACTCCTTTACTAACTAGCCTTTCCTCTTCTGCTAGCCTTTCTTGTTCTTTCCTTAATTTTTTAATATTCTCATCACATTTTAAAGCTAAATTCATATCACCATTTATAATGGCATCTTCTTATATTTTTTTATTTTTTGCTATTTCATCTCGGCAACTTCTTTGCTTATATTTAATAACATTTTGTTTAATATTTAAAGTAGCAATCGTTCCGATTAGCTCGGTATCTAGTTTATTTCTAATATCTGTATATAATTTTATGATATCTCCATCTTGACTGTTTTCATCAAGTAAAAGATTTTGAAGAGTGTCATAGTTTAAAAACTTTGACTCTTTTAAATTCTCATCATAAGTCTTTCCATCATATAAAATATCTTTATTTTCATTAAACAGTCCATATATATAATTTACTCTTTCATCTTTAATATATCTTGAAATATCATTTTCAGAATATATTTCAAGGGCAATATATGAAAGTTCTTGATGGAGAATATGATACATAAAGTGTTTATCAAGAAGGTCTAATTGTTTAGTTTTTTGCCTTTCAATAGACTTACTATTTATTTTATCATTTTCTATATTATTTGGGTTATATGTATTTTTAAGACTTACACTAAATCCAACTAATTCTTTTAAAAGGTTTTCATACTTTTGGCGTATTTCAGGGTTGGCATAGCTAAATACATGGCGAATTTTTTTTAAGAATTCATTTAGCATATTATTATCATTAAGATTATAATTATTTTTATAATAATCAAATAAAAATGAAAAGATATCTTTTTTATTATTTTTTATATACTCTGTAAACTTATCTTTACCAAATTTATTTATAAAAAGATCAGGGTCAATTTTATTTTGCAAATTATCTAAATCATTAAGAAGAACTACATAAACAATAAATTTATTTTTTAAAAGAATTTCATAGTTATTTAAAATGGCATTAAATCCCGCATTATCTCCATCATAGAGCATAATAATTTCTTTTGAGTATTCTTTTAAACTTTTACAATTATAATCACTAAGGGATGTTCCCATCTGGGAGATGGCATTATTTATTCCAGCCTTATACATTGAAATAACATCAAAAAATCCCTCAACTATGTAAATAGGTTTTCCCAATTCTAAGTTGTTTATGTTAAATAAAGTTTTACCCTTTTCAAATAATTTAGAATTTTCTAAATTTAGATACTTGATATTATCATCAGATTTTAAGCTTCTACCAGAAAAGGCAATTAAATTTTTAAATTTATCATAAATAGGAAAAATAACTCTTCCATGTAAAAAATCAAAATAGCCATTTTCACCCTTTTTAATAACTTTAGTTGTGCTCGCTTTGTCTAAATTTATATTATCTTTTTCCAAAAATTTAGGTAAAAGCGTCGCATCACCTGGCGAGTATCCAAGGTTAAAATGCTCAATAATATCATCACTAAGACCTCTTTTATTTAAATAATCAAGCGCAATATCACCAATTTTTGCTCTTTTTAAAACTTGTCTGTAAAAGGAAAGACTTTTTTCCATAATTTTTACAAGCTCTAAATTAGTATCATTTTTCTCCCAGCTTTTAAGCTCTAGTTTATATCCTGCAGAATCAGCAAGCTTTTTAAGGGCATGCGATAATGGGATTTTTTCAATTAAAGATAAAAATTTAATAGGTTTTCCGCCCTTGCCACATCCCATACATTTAGCAACATTTATTTCAGGATTAACATAAAAAGATGGTTCTTTTTCAGCATGAAAAGGACAAAGCCCGCGATAGTTTTTGCCGACTTTGTCTAACTTTACATATTTTGAAACTAGTTCATAAATACTAGTAAGATTATTTACATTTTCAAAATCATTACTACTTGCCACTAGATGATAAACTTATCCATAAAGTAATTTCTTAAATCATCAATTTTAACAACATCTTGCTTCATTGAATCTCGCTCTCTAACTGTAACAGTATTATTAGTTAATGTCTCATTATCAACTGTAATGCAGTATGGAGTTCCAATTTGATCTTGTCTGCGGTATCTTTTTCCGATGTTTTGAGTTTCATCATAAGTTATCTCATAATGCTTTGCTAAAAGATTAAAAACTTCAATAGATTTATCTGTATGCTCTTTTTTATTTAATGGCAGCACGCAAATTTTATAAGGTGCAAGATATGGAGATATTTTTAAAATTTCTCTTGTATCACCATTTTCTAAAGTCTCTAATTGCAGTGCCTCATTTAAAAAAGCAAGAACTAATCTTTCAACACCAACTGACGGCTCAACAACATATGGAATATATTTTTTATTATCAAATGGGTCAAGATAAGTTAAATCTTCCTTTGATTCTTTCATATGAGCTGAAAGGTCAAAATCAGTTCTTGAAGCAATTCCCCAAAGCTCATCAAATCCCCAAGGGAAGTTATATTGAATATCAGTTGTTGCATTTGAATAATGTGAAAGATCTTCTTTTTTATGGTCATCAAATTTTAAATTCTCGCCCTTAATTCCAAGAAGTTTTAAAAAGTTATTACAATATTCTTTAAAAAATTTAAAAGCCTCAAGCTCACTTCCAGGTTTAACAAAGTATTCAAGTTCCATTTGTTCAAACTCTCTTGTTCTAAATATAAAATTTCCAGGAGTTATCTCATTTCTAAAAGCCTTTCCAATATGACCAATTCCAAAAGGAATTTTGGCTCTTTGGCTTCTTTGGATATTTTTAAATTGAATAAATACATTTTGAGCATTTTCAGGTCTAAGATAAATTTTAGATAAACTATCACTTACAACACCTTGATTTGTTTCAAACATCATATTAAAAAATCTAATAGGTAGCCAGTTTTTCTTACCACAGTTAGGACATTTTAAATCTTCTTTTTTTGAGTATTCGTTCATTTTTTCAATACTCCAACCTGATGTTTTAATGTTTTTTTCATCTTCTAATAACTTATCAAATCTAAATCTATTATTGCATTCTTTACACTCAATTAGTGGATCTGAAAATCCTCCAACATGGCCTGATGCATGCCAAACTCTTGGATTTAGTAAAATCGGACCATCTAGTAAAAAATTACCTCTTAGCTCTTTAATAAATTTTTGAATCCAAGCCTTTTTGATATTTTGCTTAAGTAAACTTCCAAGTGGGCCATAATCAAATGTATTTGAAAGTCCTCCGTATATTTCACTTCCTTGAAAAATATATCCTGTTTGCTTGCAAAATTGATTTAATTCTTCCATTCTTTTTTTATAATCTTTCATATTATCCCTCATATACCTATTATTTTATAACTTAAAAACATGCTATAGTAATTTTTTATAAATTCATTTATTTTCTTAAAATCTAATTTATCATTTTTTATTTCATCTTCAAACTTTAATTTATATAAATATAATAAATCATTTAATAAATTTTTATCATTTATATTATTTTTTAAAAGATAATTATCTAATCTTATTCCCATAAAATATGTAAATTTTACTAAATACATATAAAAAGATATCTCGCCATTATAGTTATTTAAAAGCTTTTCTAAAACTTTAAATGCCATAGATGCATCGCGTGATTCTTTGATTAAGTCGGATGTTATTTTAAATATTATCATTACCCTTTTTAAATCATCAAACTTCTCTTTTAAATTTTTATAATCATTTATTACATTTATTTTGTTTATATTATTTATTTTATCTTTAATGTTTGTTATTTCTAATTCACATAACATATACTCTTGAATATAAAAATTATCAGATGAGATTAGCTGAGCATTTTTTAAAATTGCGCTAATAAATCCTATCTCGCTTATAAGATAGATAAGCCTATCTTTATTTTTATAATTTATTATTTTATAAATAAATGCCCTCATCACTCACCTAGATTGATATTATCTATTTCTTGTTTTTTTCTTCTCCAATTTTTTTTAACTTTTATAAATAAATCAAGATTATAACTTTTATTAAGATTTTTCCTAATATCCTTTTTTGCATACTCTTTTATCTTTTTTAAAATTTCAGCATTATTTCCAAGTATTATTTTCTTTTGTGAGTCTTTTTCTAAAATTATTGAAACATATAAAGTTTTCATATCTTTATTTTTTTCTTCGTGCTCTATTAAAACCTTAGCAGAGTATGGTATTTCAGAGTCTGTAAAATAAAATATCTTTTCTCTTATAATTTCTTCAATTTGCTCTTTTTCAGATATTGTTATTTTAAAATCTTTGGGAAATAGTAAATCATTAAAGGTAAGATAATTTCTTGTTTTATCTATCAAGATATCTAAATTTTTTCCATCTTTTGCAGATACAGGAATAAATTCTTTAAAGTCTAATTTATCCTTAAAAGATAAAATTATCTCATCAAGTTTACTTATTCTATAAGAATCTATTTTATTTATAACAAGAAAAATAGGAGTTGTTTCTTTTTTTAACTCTTTAATTATTAAATCATTATACTTAGAATAAACATTATCTACAACATAATAAATAATATCATTTCCTGGAATTGATTGATAGCTTATTTTATTTAATCTTTCAGCTAAAAAATCATCTCGCCTGTTTATTCCAGGGCTATCTATATAGGCAATTTGAGTTATATCATCATTGTAAATGGCCATCAGTTTAGCTCTTGTGGTATCTGGTTTATCGGATGTTATAGTTGCTTTAAAACCTACTAGTTTATTTATTAGTGTAGATTTTCCAACATTAGTATTACCTAAAATAAGACATATTCCAGATTTAAGCATTATCTAAATCAAATAAATAAGGAATTAAATCCTTAACTTTAAATATCTTCACATCATCTTTTAAATTGCTAAGAACAACATCACAATCTTTTTCCATTAACTCAGATATAACCTGCCTGCAAGCCCCACAAGGACTAATTGGCTCTTTCGTATCTCCGATTATAAAAATTTTTGAAATGTCACTTTTTTTATATCCTTTTGAGTATGCACTAAATAAGGCATTTCTTTCAGCACATGATGTAAGACCATATGAACCATTTTCAACATTTGTTCCTAAAATATACTCGCCATCTTTTGTTAAAAGTGCAGCTCCTACTTTAAATTTAGAATATGGGCTGTATGAATTTTTCATTGCCTCTTTTGCTTTTTTTATTCCTTCTTGCATATATCTCCTTTACTAAGTTTAACAAGCTTTAATATCTTTTCAGTTTTATTAAACATTTTTTTACTATCTTTTTCATTTAAATGATCATAGCCAAGTAAATGTAAATACCCATGAACTGCTAAAAATGCAATCTCTCTTTCAAGCGAGTGGTTAAACTCAGCTGCTTGCATAACTGCTTTTTCATATGAGATAAAAATATCTCCTAAATCATTTTTTAAGATATTATCAGCATTAAATGATAAAACATCAGTCTCTTTTTCAATATTCCTATATTTAGTATTTAACTCTTTTATAAAACTATTTGAGACAATTATTAGAGAAAGAGTATTTTTATTTTTTATTTTTTCAAATAGTTTAACAAGAATATCAAGGTTAATATCATCTTTATATTTATTTATTAGATTTATTTTCATACTCTTCATACCTTGCGATAATTTTTTTAACAAGTGGATGACGAATTACGTCAATTTTGTCAAAATAGCAAAACTTAATATCTTTTTCATCAGATAGTATTTTAATTGCCTCTTTTAATCCTGATGTTACGCCCTTTGGCAAGTCAATTTGACTAATATCTCCTGTTACAATCATTTTTGAATTATATCCCATTCTAGTTAGAAACATCTTCATCTGCGAGTAGGTTGTATTTTGCGCCTCATCAAGAATTACAAATGCTTTTTCAAGGGTTCTTCCGCGCATGTAAGCAAGTGGTGCAATTTCAAGTATCCCCGTTCTAATGTATGTATCAGTTAAATCTTTTCCTAATAAATCATAAAGCGCATCATAAAGTGGTCTAAGATAGGGGTCTACTTTTTCTTTTAAATCCCCTGGTAAAAAACCAAGAGACTCACCCGCTTCAACCGCAGGACGAGTTAAAATAATTTTTTTAATACTGCCTTCTTTTAGCATTTTAACAGCATAAGCTACAGCAAGAAAAGTCTTACCAGTACCAGCAGGTCCAATTCCAAAGGTAAGGCTTGATTTTTTTATCTCATCAGCATATCTTTTTTGATTAAATGATTTAGGTTTAATTATTAAACCTGTCTTTGTTTTAACGATTATCTCATCATTTAAATAAAGAGAGATTATTTCATCTTTTTTATTTTTTTCATAAGCATCAATAATAAATGAGATATCTCTTTGTTTTAAAATAATATTATTTTCTAAAAGAGTCGTGCAAATTTTAATTATTTCAAAAATTGCTTTATTTATCATCTCGTTATCAGTATTAGTATTTATCTCGCCTTTAAAATAGGTAATATTTACTTTATAGTATTCTTTTAAAACTAAAAGATTACTATCATCTGTACCGAGAAAGTTTTTTATTATTTCTTCATTTTTATTTTTAATATCTATTTGCAATTTTAACTCCTTAATATATTAGTAAAACTAAATTTATTTACTCTTTTTATCAAATTCAGCCTTTGAAAATATTCCAAAGTCTAAATCCTCTTTTATTCCCTCGACAACCCTTTGCCAATTAGCCGACCTTCCTGTTCCAAGGGGAATAATTTTGCCCTCATCACGAAGTCTTTTTAATGCTCTGTTAATAGTTGTCTCGCTTAACCTAGGCATTGCTTTTCTAATCTCGTCTTTAGAAAATACTTGCTCAGAACGCAGAATAAAGTTTTCAATTGAATCGGATTTATTTCTTGTTATTTCAAACTGATAACTTTGACCAAGCAATTTAAGCTCACTATCAGCATTTTTGATAATTTTAATTAATACTTTTAAAAGACTAATAATTTCAGGTGTTCCAAGTTGCCAGTTAGTTTTTGATATTTGAGTAACCATATTAAATTCATCTAAATTTTCGTAAAGATGTTTAAAAAATGAAACATAATTAAACACTTTAAAATCTTTTTGAAGTAGTCCGTAAAATGCGATAAGAGCAACTAGAAAATTATTTTCTTTAAACATTAAAAGACAGTCAATATCAAGAAAAAAAGAAAGCAAAATCATTAAAAGCTCATTTTCTCTTTGCTGATATAATCTTAAAAACTTAGATACATAAAACTCAATAAAGTTTCTCTCACCTTGGTCTTTGTTTGCAAGATATTCTAATTTATCGGGAGTTATTTTATTTAAAGGATTTCTTTTTATGTTTTTATAAATTAAACTAGCAAGGTCAATTAGCTCATTTGCGACAATTTCAAAATTGTCATTATTTTTAGAAATTCTTCTTAAGGCCTCTTTAATATTTAAAAAATATATCTCATCAGTTAACTTTGGGGCATAGTCAGATTTTGAGAATCTATCAAGTTTTGCCTCAGTAAAGTTAATGTTTAAAATCTTAGCAAGATAGTAAATATTTTCATAGTCCCTTTTTTTATAAAATGACTTTTCATTTTTTTTAAATAAGTTTACATAATAAAAATGATTTCCCTTAACCTCGTAGATATTTAACAAATCAATTATCTTATCTTTTGAAATGGTTAAATTTGTAATATTTTCAATTGCTAGCAAACGCAAGAACCTCCGATAAACTCACGAAGTAGTGAATTACATGGAACAAGCGAGTCTTCAATTTCAAGAAAATATTTTAAAAATTTAAGAAGCCTGTTTGCAACAGCAAAAAACTCACTATCTCTTGGAACTGCTTGAAGATTTGGAAGAGCATGTTTTTTTAATACCATAAACTCATAAGCAAGTTCTGTTGAAAAGACAAAATCAGCTGAGTCTTGGAATGGATAAATCCATTTAAACTCACCCTTTCTAACACTTGGCCACATTGAGATAGTCTCTTCTGCTTTGGAGTTTCTATACTTAGCATCTCTTACAATTCTTCTAAGAAGTCTTAAATCAGTAATACTAATTGGATTTTGATCATCTATGTGAAGCTGAGTTTGAGGAGAGATATAAATGTTAAATTTATTTTTTCTTGCAATCTGACTTGTTAAAATTTCATTTAGCGCATGAATCCCCTCAATAATAACTTGACTTCCTTTTTCAAGCTTGATAGTTTCGCCATCTTCAATTATTGCTTTTTTAAAGTTATATTTTGGAAGGGTAACTTTTTTTCCGCTAATTAAATCTTTCATATCACGATTAAATCTTTCAATATCTAAGGCGTTGATATTTTCTAAATCCTTAGTCCCATCTGCTTCTGTTGGAATTTTATCTTTTGGAAGATAATAATCATCAATCGAAATTCTAATTGGGTTAAGACCAAGTGATCTTAGGGTAAGTTTTAATCTTTCTGAAAAAGTGGTTTTACCGCTTGATGATGGTCCTGCAATTGCGATAAGTTTAATATCGTCTTTTTTATCATATATTTTTTTGCATAGATTATATAAATCATTAGTATGCCTTACCTCGCAGATATTGATTAAATCTTTTTTTAATTTTTGGTCAATTGAGCATGAATTCATAAGCGAGATAGTATTAGCGTTTGTAATTTTATTCCAAACAGCAGCATCTCTTAAGGCCTTTGAAAAAGCCTTTGAGTCATTAAATTCAGGAATCTTTCCGCCTGCCTCAGCTCTTGGGTATTGGATTATAAATCCAGGACCGTATAAAAAGGTTTTAAATTCTTTTAAATATCCAGTTGATGGAACCATGTTAGAGTACATATAATTATAAAATCCATTACATTCATAAACACTTACATACTCTTCATTGTGATAGTTTAGAAGTTCTTTTTTAGAGTTAAGGTTTTCTTTTTCATAAATTTTAGTAATCTCATCAATATTTAAAAGCTTTCTAATAATTGGATAATCTTTTTTAATAATTGCTTTAACCTCGGCCTCAATTTTATCTAAGTCATCTTGGCTAAATTTTTTATCAAGACCCTTGCAAATTCCAAGAAGCGATCTTGATACATTATAGTTAAAGCTTAAAGTGGCATTTGGGTATAAGTTATGAAATGCCATTGAAAAAATAAATCTAATTCCAGCCTCATAAATTCTTGTAACAAAGGCATCATTCAAATCCAAAAATTCAACCTCACAATCATTTGCAAGATTATATCTTAGCTCGTGAAATCTTTTATTAACTTTAGCAGCATAATATTTTTTATCACAGCTACATAGCTCAAGAAGGGTTGTCCCTTCTTTTACATCATGAATACTATTGTTATTTAATACTTTAATTTTCATATTACTCCTCTTCATCATCAAAAAGCCCAAATTTAGTAAGCTTTATCTCTTTTCTATCTTTTGAGATTATCTCATCTGTTAGCGATTTAGTTTGAAATAATATCTCTTCATGCTTTTTGATAATTCTTTCATGTTTTTTAATTTCTTCTTTTTTAATATCCTCAGATTTTTCACTTTTTATAATATAGGCTGTGGCATCTTTTGATTTATCAGCTATTATAAAAACTGGTTCTCCATCTTCAGCATTTAATACTTTTTTACCATATTTATTAGATTGATATTTTAAATCTTTAATACACGACTCATAAGTTAACTTGCTTGTTACAAGCCAGATACTTGAGTTTGCCTTATCCATCTCTTTTGTAATATTTGTAATTGATACAAAAATATGAGGGGATTGTTTTAGGGGTTCTACAAACATTGAGCCTTTTCTATACCTGTTATAAATTGGTATTTCAATTGCTTTTTCTCTTATAATATGACCCCTGTTTGTAAGTAGCATGAAATCATCATCTTCTGATGAGTAAATAGCCCCTGCAAGAATATCATCACTTTGTAAAAGCATCGATTTTACACCACTTGCCTGAAGTCCATAAAGAGGAAGCTCGCTTGTTTTAAATCTTAAAATATATCCTTTATTGCTTATTGCAAGAATATTAGGTTTAGCATTTATATCAACTGAGACAAGCTCATCACCACGAGATAATGAGATTGCTTTAATCGGTTTTGAATATCTTACTGCGGTTAAATCAGATAAATTTATTTGTTTCATCATTGCTTTTTTAGTTGATAAAAGAAGGACTTGTTTAGTTTTAAAATCACTAACTGATAAAACTTTTATAATTTTTTCATTTGGTTTAATTGGAACAATATTACCAACAAATGTTCCAAGGTCACCAAATTTTTGGTCATCTAATTTATAAATCGGAATATATAAATAATTTCCAAGAGAGGTAAAGAGAACTAATATATCAAGAGTACTACATTCGGATTTAAAAATAAATGAGTCATCTTGCTTTAATCCTGGGATTTTAGTTGACATAAAACTTCTAATTGTAGATCTTGTAACATAGCCATCTTTGGATACAGCAACCATAACTTTTTCATTTGAGATAAGTTCTTTTTCATCAATTTTAATTTGTTCAACTTTATCCTCTAAGATAGTTTTTCTTTTTTTACCAAGTTCACTTTGAACTAATCTAAGCTCTGATTCAATAACTGCAATTAGCTCATTTTCATCATGTAAAATTAAATTATATTCTTTGATTTCTTTTTCAAGTTGGATAAGCTCTGCTTTTAACTCTTCGATATCAGTTGTTGATAATTTGTAAAGTTGAAGCATAACAATTGCCTCTGCTTGAAGTTCTGAAAAATCAAATGTTTGCATCAATAATTCTTTAGCATTAGCTTTGTTAATTGATTGACGGATAAGTTTTATAACCTCATCTAAAACAGATACCATTTTAACAAGACCTTCAACTATATGTTTTCTTTTTTCAGCCTTTTCTAAAAGATAGTTGGTCCTGTTTGTAATTACATCTTTTTGATGGTCAATATATGCTTTTAAAATCGGAATAACTCCAACTTGTTTTGGCTTGTTATCTATAATACAAACCATGTTGTAGTTATAGTAAACTTGAAGCTCGGTATTTTTATAAAGGTAGTTTAAAATTACATTTTGGTCGGCACCTTTTTTTAAATCGATTGCAATTTGCATACCATTTTGGTCAGTCTCATCTCTTACCTCTAGAATATCTTCAATTATTCCATCAACCCTTAACTGGTCAATGCTTCTTACAAGAAGAGCCTTATTTACCTCGTAGGGAATTTCGGTTATTATAATTTGCGGACCTGTTTCAATTTCTTTAAAAGATACTTTCGATCTTAAAACAACTTTTCCAATTCCTGTTTGAAAGGCATGAACTATCTCATCACGGCCTTGAACAATTCCTCCTGTTGGAAAGTCGGGACCTTTTAAATATTGCATAATTTTACTTAAAGTTGCGTTTGGATTTTTTAAAAGACAAATGGTTGCATTTATTACCTCAGATAAATTATGAGGTGGGATTTTTGTGGCATAACCTGCCGCAATACCATATGAACCATTTACAAGAAGGTTTGGAAATTTAGCAGGTAAAACAGTTGGCTCTAGCTCTTGGTCATCAAAATTAGGAACAAAAGAAACAGTTCTTTTATCTAAATCTTGAAGCATTATCTCGGCTGCTTTTGATAATCTTGTCTCAGTATAACGCATAGCCGCAGGAGAATCACCATCAATTGATCCATAGTTACCATGCATATCGCAAAGTGGAACAAGCATTTTAAAATCTTGAGCTAATCTTACCATTGCCTCATAAATAGATGAATCACCATGAGGGTGATACTTACCCATTACCTCTCCAACAATTCTTGCGGATTTTTTATAGGGCTTATTAGAAAAAACTCCCATTTGATTCATTCCGTAAAGAATTCTTCTTTGAACAGGTTTTAACCCATCTCTTACATCAGGAAGGGCTCTTTCTTGGATGATGTATTTAGAATATCTTCCAAATCCATCAGCTAAAACTTGCTCGATTGTTGTATCTTTAATTTTAGTATCGATAAATAAATTTATACTATCTTTATATGACATACTAAATTCCTTCTTTAACCAAGTCAAAATCATCGATTGTTTCAAAATCGATATTATTTTCTATCCAATCTCTTCTAGGAGCAACATCATCTCCCATTAAAATTGAGATTTTACTATCTGCCTCACTCATATCATCAAGAGATACTTTAAGCAGGAATCTTCTCTTAGGATCCATTGTTGTCTCCCATAGTTGATCTGAGTTCATCTCACCAAGACCTTTAAATCTTTGGATGTTGAAATTTTCAAGATTTTCCATTTTTTTAAGGTCTTCCTCATTCCAAATATAAACTGATTCTTTTTTACCCCTTTTGTTAGTTAGTTTATAAAGAGGTGGCTGAGCAATATATAAATTTCCATTTTTAATTAGCTCTGGCATAAATCTAAAAAAGAATGTCAGTAAAAGTATTTGAATATGAGCACCATCAGTATCAGCATCAGTCATAATTATTACTTTTCCATAACGGATTTTTTTAATGTTAAAATTCTCGCCAAAATCAGCACCAATTGAGTAGATAATATTATTTATTTCCTCATTTTTTAAAATTTGATCATTTGTTGCCTTTTCAGCATTTATAACTTTACCACGAAGTGGAAGGATTGCTTGGTGAAGTCTATCTCTTGCTTGTTTTGCAGAACCACCAGCTGAGTCTCCCTCAACTAGGAAAAGCTCGTTTAATTCATATTCTTTAGATTGAGCAGGAGTAAGTTTACCTGCAAGCATCGTTTCTTTTTTGCTTGATACTTTACCAGCTCTTGCTTTTTCTCTTGCTTTTCTTGCAGCCTCTCTTGCTCTTTGAGCATTTAATGCTCTTTGGATAATTGTTTGCGCTACATCTAGATTTTCCTCTAGATAGATTGTGAATTTTTCAAAAATTATTTGTTCAGTAGCATTTTTAGCCTCGATTGAGCCTAGTTTATTTTTAGTTTGTCCTTCAAACTCAAGAGCCTCTTCGGGAATTCTTAAACTTAAAACAGCAGTTAAGCCCTCTCTTATATCAATTCCATCGATATTAGAATCTCTTGATTTTAGGATGTTATATTTTTTAGCATACTCATTAACAGCTTTTGTAAGAGCTGATTTAAAACCCATCTCATGAGTTCCGCCATCTTTGGTTCTAACGTTATTTACATAAGAGTAAATATTCTCAGAATAAGATTCAACAAATTGAAATGCGCAGTCAACATGAATTGGAAGTTTGGTAAGATGATCAATTTTATAATCACCTGTTAAAAAAGATATATTTGAAACTCCAGTTTTACCCTTGTTTAAATACTCAACATATTCCTTAATACCATTTTCATAAAAATACTCGGTTGTTTCTTTATTTTTATCATCTTTAAAAATTATTCTTAGTCCCTTAATTAAGAAGGCACTTTCTCTAATTCTTTCTTTAATTTGTGCTGGATTAAAAATTGTCGATGAGAAAATCTTAGGGTCTGGTTTAAACCAAACTGTAGTTCCGGTTTTTCTTGTTTGACCTAGATATTCTTGTTTTAAAATAATACTTCCGCCTTTTTCAAAGCGTTGCTTAAATATCCCATTATCTCTGTATACTGTAACTTCCAAAAAACTGCTTAAAGCATTAACAACCGCACTACCAACCCCATGAAGACCTCCTGAAACAGAGTAGCCAGAATCACCAAATTTTCCTCCAGCATGAAGGGTTGTAAAAATAATCTCAGTTGTAGGTTTACCTGTTTTATGCATCTTATATGGCATACCACGACCTTCATCTGAAATTTTTACAGAATTGTCATTTTTAAGCTCAATAGTAATTGTTTTACCAAAACCAGATAGTGCCTCATCAATTGAGTTATCTAGTATTTCCCAAACTAAGTGATGTAAGCCCCTTTGATCAGTTGAACCGATATACATACCTGGTCTTTTTCTTACCGCTTCAAGGCCTTCTAAAACTTGAATTGAGGATTCGTCATAGCGTTTTTCTTGAATTATATATCACCATAGATATCTTAGCAAAAAAGCCTTATTTTGTCAATTTATTTTTTTGATTAAATTTAGTATTTTAAATATATATTTAAAAGAGGATGTAATCTTGTAAAAAAGTGGTATTAGAGCATTTTTATACTTTTCTTGATAAAAAAAGCAGTTTCTAAGCCATAATTCCCCCTTATAGGGGGGGGGGTATTGTATAATATTATGTTGTTAAAGAGTATTTAACAAATAAGGAGGCTAATATGAAATTAAAAAAAGGACAAATAATCTTCGCAGCTTTATTTATACTATTTTCCTTTGTATTTGTTGGGTGTAAAAAAGCTTATACAGGTGAAAATTTAAAACTGCAAACAGAAGATGAGGCTAAAATATCAAAAAGCAAAAACACGTACAGTCTAGATATTAGAGATGACAGATTAGAATTAGTTACTCCCGTTGCAGATTTAAATAAAATAGAGTATTTAAAAAAGTTAATTATAGGAATTAAACAAGATGAAAAAACGATTTTAAAATCACTTCTTGTAAATGGAGAAGAGCGGGTTCAGGATGTTGTAGATAATAAGTTAAGTTTAACTATGAAAAACGATACTACAATTTTTCCGATTTTCGAAAAGAAAAAATATCAAATAAGCATCAATTCAAAAGATAGAAAATACTTAAGACTTTTAAGTGATGCTGAGGTAAAAGTTGATGATTATTGTGAATTTGAGTTATATAATACTGACCCTAAATATTTATATGATGTAATGGCAACAAACGCAGATATTACTAAGGTTGCTGAAAATAAATATAAATTTCAAGTTAGCCAAAATCATGAAATATCACTTAAAAAAACTGCTAATTTCCAAGATGTTAAACTAAGTCTTGCAGATTGGAGAAAGACAGCAGAAAAGCTTTATGAGTATATTAAGGAAATTTCTAGCGGAGTATTTTTTAAAGCATCTGATTTAAACTTTACAGATGGATTTAAAATAAGTGATAGCTCAGTTGAGTATCAATCTGAAAACAATGATGCATACGCATTTAATACAGTTTTAAAAGAGATAATAAACAAGGAATACTCATTTACATTTGACTTTGAAAGGGTATTTTCAAAAGATAAATATCCAAATCTTGAAATTGAAAATAAATCCGATAAGTTAATATTTAAACTTACATATCTTGATGAGTTTAACAATTCTAAAACTAAGAGATATGAGATGAGTTTTAGAATGAAGTATAAAAATGAAAAAGGCGATCAAATAGTTGAACCTTTAAAATTAAAAGATGGATTTTGGAGTTTTTCAACAGTTAAAAAAACTGATATTAGCCTTGAATTTGTTATTGAAGAATTATAAAAGGTGATAATATGGCAGATATTAAAATAAACCAACAAGAGCTATCGTATGATGGCAGAAGTTATGAGCTTGATGAAATTATAAGATCTCTTAGCAATACTACCTATCAGGTGATAGTAGATATATTTTTAAAGCATGATGTAAAAATACCAAGAAAAGTAAGAATGGACGCAATGCGTGCAACCCTAAGACCTAGTATAGTTAAGACTAGATCTGAGTGTTTAACTCTTGACCAAAAGTTAAATTATAGACTTCTTTGGTTTAATACATTTTCAGAAGAGCAAATGAGCTTTTATTTTGAGTATTTTAAATCAAAAGAGTTAAACAGAGTATTTGCAACTAAGTTTTATAGAAATTTACTTCTTTGGTTAAATAGTGAAAAAGCAACATACAGTAAAGTATTAGAAGAACTTATTCCAATTACAATTGAGAATAAGGATATTTTAGATAAAGAGATAAAAATTAAGGATATACTAAAAAGTTTTGATCCGTTTTTTGTTGATAACAAAAATGTTATTGACGGTCTTTTAATTGATAAGTTTCGTCCTGTTATTTATAACTCAGCAACTAAGGAGCAAGTTGAAAGAATTGGACAAAAATATGGAATTTCAATTCCAAATAAAATAAATAAATCCACAATTGGAGCATATGTTATCGAAAAGTTAAAAGCAATGGGTGTTGATACAACTGAGCTTATGAAAAATATCTCCACTATGGCTGTTAAAGATATCAGACAATTTGCTAAAGATAATGGACTTGAAACATCTGGCGAGCTAAATAAAAAAGAGATGATTGAGTATATCCTGCAACGTGCATACTCAACAAGAAATGGTTATACTTGTCCTGAAAATGATAGAGTTTATGAGATGAGTATTCCAATTAGTGATGAGGAAACAATTTATGAAAGAATTATTGTTGAGCAAGCAAAAATTCAGGAAGAGCTTTTAAAAAATCAAAAAGATTTAAGTAAAAAGCACGGTGAAGAGCTTGAAAAAGCTAAAATGGAGCAATTAGAACTTGAAAAAGAAAGTAAAGCTAAACAAATTGAGCTTGAAAAAATGGAAGAGCAATTTGAAATTGAGCTTGAAAGAGTTCCTTTTGAAAAAGTTGAATTCGAGGAAGTTTCAAAAACTCCAATTAAGCCTGAGGTAAGCTTTGAAGATGTTGTAAAAAACATCTCAAAAGAATCTAGCAAAAAACAATCTTCTAAAAAAGAAAAAGAAGAAGAAAGCGGAGCTGTTGAAAGTGAGATAGCTAGTTTTGATGATGACGATATTGAAAAAACTAAAATAAAAGAAGAGTATGTATCTGATATTGCAAACTATGGAGATTATGATTCTAATTTAGATGATGAATTAGATAAGGAAAACGCTCAAAAAGATTTAATTTTATATGAGCCTCAAAAGCAAGATTTAATGCTTTATGCAGAGCTTGAAAAAACTAAAACTAATCGTCGTAGTTTAATTACACTAATTGTTCTTATTATAAGTGCAATTATTGCAGTTGTTATTGGAATTATTTTATACAAAGGTTTAACAACTTATACCGAACTTGAGAAAAACAGTTTTGATTTAAAACCAAAATCAGAAGAAGCGCTAGAGCCTGTAAATAATAACCTGACAGTTTCTCCTTATAATTTTAAAGGAAATCTTGATTTAAGAGACTACTATGATAGTGCATCGACACTTTCGTTTACTTACTATAAGAAAAAAGATGAAAAAGGTAAAAAACTTGAAAAACTTGAAAATATTGATTTAGCTAAAATTTATGAAAAAAGAGCAAATCTAGATAATTATTTAGTATATATTCAATTCAAGACAATCAGAAAATATATCTATGCTGGCTTAAATTTTGATTTTAAAAATGTTATAAATTTAAAAACACCAAAAGGAGATAGTCTAGTATCATGGAAAGACTATCAAAAATATCCTGGTGCACATACAGGATTTTTTGAAGAGGTTTTAAGAAATAATAACTTATTTGATCAATTCTCAGGTGAAAACGATCCATTAAAAAAAGATGCTAAGGATTGGTTTTTTGATGAGGAAAGAAGTAAAAGCTTTGATAAAAAAGAACTTTTAAAAATTAAAAACGATAAAAAAATTAAAGAAATAGTTCTTTATTCAAATAATAAATTTACCGAAGGAATTACAGTTAGATATAGATTCTTATTTTCAAATGATATTCAAAATACATTATTTGCAAAACAAAATGAAGTAATTGAAGATCAAGAGTATCTTGATAAGCTAGAAAAAGCCTTGATTTATCCGACAATGAAAATAGATAACACAACTAATAAGTTTAATGATGAAGACAGAGATAAGGCTAAAAACTACTACTTTTTTGATGGCTGGTTTTATAAGCAAGACTACCCTGAATCAGGAATTAGTAGAGGAGATAAATTTGATATAACTAAAACTGTTCCAAATCGCCCTTTTGCATCTTATGATTTAATTCCAAGATTTAGAAGAAGAGCAATGGATATTTACTATATGAGTTATGAGGATATTTTTAAAAATGAAAAAGATTATAATCTTGATGGTAAAGAAAAAACAATTGCTCAGGTAAGTAAAAATTCACTTGGAATGTATGAGTGGGTATATGAGCTTGAAAATTATAAAAGCGAGCATGAGGATAAATACTTTATAAACTGGATAAATAAAGACCATGATGTGGTAAAAAATAACATGCAATTTGATATAGCAAAACATGACTTTGAAAATCATAGAGTATATTTATACCCAAGATATAAAAAATATATTAAAGTTGATTTTTCTCTTTTAAATTTAGAAGATCTAAAACTAGATTCTATAAAGGGTAAAGATGATGAAACAATCGAATCTAAAATGGATGAGATAAATAAAAATATCGCCAAAATAGAGGAAATTGATAACTATCATACAAATGAAAATACCCTTGAGGGATTATTTTTAACAGATGGTAGAAAACTAGATGATACTATAACATTTGCTGATTTAGAAAAACTTGCAAATAAAATAGAGATAAGATATAAAAAAGTTCCAGTCACAGTCACATTTAAACGATTTTTTTATGATAATGATAAAGATGCTCTTTCAAGTGAGAATTCTGATGAAATAACAAAATTCTACTATAAAAATACTACAACTTATAAAGAAATTTTAGATGAGCAAATAGGTATTATGAAAGCAAAATATCCTGATTATATCTATGAAAAAAGAACACCAGATTTTGACACTATTAAACTATCAGATAAAAAAATATCGCTTAATATAAATTTTAGGCCATATAAGATAAAACTTCAAATATCTGGAATTAAGATAAACGGTCAATGGACTCAAACAACAATTGATGTTTATAAGGATCAAAAACTAACTTTAAATTATGATTCGATTGGAAATGAGGAAATATATAATTATGAATATTCTTTACACAACCCTATTACGGGTAAATATGATCGTTATAATTTTTTCAAAGGTGATAATTTAAATAGCATAATAACATATGAAAATGATTCTAAAAAATTTTTGGCTAATCCTCAAACTAGAAAAAGAAAAATCGGAGTTGTTGAAATAACTAAGATATTTATTGATGAATCTAAACCCGAGGGAAGTCCTTTGCGAATGAGAAAATACACTTTCCCTGAAAAAATAAAGAACTTACCACTTGGGGAAAATATTGACAGTCTTAAGCAATATCAAGATATAAGAGATAATGAAATATCTGATCCTGAGAGATTTGAAATTAGAAAGACAATCGGAAATTATCCAGATTATCTTAATCCAGAGACTAAAATAATTTATTATTATACTTTAGCTGATGTTAGTTTATCTTTTGATAGCGAGTATAATCCGAGTTTTGAGAGTTTTTATTTTTCTGGTGATGTTTTAATTGAAAGAACAATCAGACAAAGTGAATTCTTTGCTAAATTAAAAGAGAAAATTGATAATTATAATAACTCACATTCATATAAGATTAAAAAATGGATTGTTAAAAAGTATGTATTTGATAAAGAGGAGCTAACAACTGACGAGTTATATGATTTATACATGAAACCATCATTTGCTGGATTAGGTGGAACATACAATAATAAGAATATTCGCTTTATACCAGTTATTGGTTATTAATAGGTGATAGTTATGAATTTATATGATAATGACAATTTAACTGATGAAATTGATGAGATTGACTTTGATGCAGTTGATATTGAACTTGAAAAAGAAGACGAGATAGGAAATCAACTTGCATTAAAAGAAGATTATTCATTAGATGATATTAAAAGAATATCAACAAGAAGAAAATTAAAATGGTTTGCAATACTATTTTCTATAATTGCGGTTTTAATTTTATTTATTACTTTAATGCTATATATTATAAGAACTAATATTGTAAAACCAATTGCGATTAAAAAAATTCACGAGTATATAAAAACTGCTAATAACAGTGAGTTAAAACTTCTTGATAATAAGATAGTTTACTCACCATCTAAGTTTAAAAAAGAAATTACTGTAAAAGATTTAAAAGAGCTTTTAATTGCGAATAGATCAGATCAAAAAGATTTTAAATTTGCTTTTTTCAAAAAAGATGAAAACGATAATCCTATCTATCTTGAGAAAATAAATTTAGAAGATTATTTAAATGGTGTTCTTTCAGATATTTATTTAAAAATTAGTTTTGATAGCAAGAGAAAATCACCATTTAGTGTTACTCCTGCTAATTTTAAAGACCTTAAATTTGATTTAGATTTTTCTAAGTTCGTGTTTTTATATGATGAAAATAATAAGCTAATTTATCAAAATAGTAAAACATCACTACTTAGTGAAACTGAAGAGTTAAAAGCAAAAGATAATATTACTAGCATGCAAGCTTTTTTAAATATTTTAAATCAAAGTATTAAAAATGTATTAGATGATATGGGAGTACCTACATTTAAGTATCAAAATTTATTTTATGAAAAAGATCGTAATGAAAAAATTACTGACAGTGAACTTCATGATTTATTTTTATCTAAAAATAAAAGAAATGTTCTTTATGTCGATAATATTTTAAATAATGATTTTGATACAATTATTAGATTCCACAATGAAGCAAGTAATAAAATTTATGAAATAAAAACAAAGCTTGGAGAAATAATTCCATCTGAGATTCTTTCAAGAATTAGAAATAAAATAAAAACACCTAATAATGGATATTACTTTAAAGATTTAAACGGTCATGATTTTTTAGATGATAAGGGTAATAAAGTATTTGTTGAAAGTGATAACTTTTATGAGATAACTCACTTTCTAACAGATAAAACTGATCTACTTTCAACATATGAGTTTAACAAAGAGGTTTATCATCCAGAAGGAAAAGTTAAAAAAGAAATTATTGGAGATAAAGAGTATAAAGTTATAAATATTTATCCTAAACTTGAAAGAAAAAAAGCAAGTATTTTATTTAAAACTTCTGAAAACGAAGTAATTGACAAACTTAAATTTGATACAGGGCTTATCGAAAATATGCCGCTTGATTTAGCTGCTGCATATTTTAATAATAAATATATAAACCCTGACAAAGAATATTTTGTAGGTTGGAAAATATTAAATGATGGAAAAGAGATAACATACGATGATATAAAAAATAATAAATTTTATACCCTACTTGGTGATGTTATTGCAACTCCAATTATTAAAAGAAAAGTTACTTTAACATTAAATCTTCCGCATGAAAGTTATAAGCCAACAAAAAGTATTGATAAAAATTATTATGAGTTAACTTATAGCGTAAAAGATGAGGAAAATGTTTATGACTTTTTTAGCAAAATCAAAAAAGAAAAACTTGATTTAATTGATGAGTTTAATCAAGATAATGAATTTTTAGGAATGTATTTAAATAATACTTTCACAATTCCTCTTGAAAGAAATTTAAAGGCTAAGGAATTATCGCAAAACCAAGTGATTTATTTTAAATACCAGTATTCATACTTTCAAATAAACTTTCCTGATTTTTTCAAAAATCTAAATAAGGAAATTTTAAAAAAGGCGAACTTAAATATTCCATTTGATGTGACACTTGATAATAAGGGAGGATTTTTAGAATATGATAATATTTTAGAAAAATTCCTTGACTATAATAAAAATAATGAAATATCGGAAAAATTAAAAGAAAGATATATTGAAAGAAAAAATTACGTTTTTGCAAATTCTGGAAGTGTTATTACATTAGATGTTAAGGATAAGTTAAAATCCCTAATATCTGTTAATGTAATTGATGGATATTCTAAAATGCAATTATATAATACATCTGTTATTAAAGATTTTAACTTTTTCCCTAAAATAAAAGATGCTATTAAATATGGTAAGGATGAATACATTAAAAATTTTTCATTTCCATATTTTACACATGAGGGAAGAATTTATAAAGTATCAGCGATATCAGGTAAGTATAATTTTTCAAATATTTTAAGCGAAAATGATAGTTTTAATAAACTTGAATATAGACTAATTAAAGATACATTTTACTTCCCAATATATTTAAGAGTTGAATTGCACCAAAAAGAAATTAGGTATGAAGTTTTTGATCATAAAACTGATGAGAAAATATTTGAAAAGACAACTTTAACATCGTATGTACCTAAAGATGTTTTACAAATGGGTGTTTTAGCAGAGCTTAAAAACATTGGATATAATTTAATTAATAGTGATCATTATTTACCAAGAGATGAAGAGATTGCTTACAAGTTACAAGATGATGATTATGTATTTAAATACAAGGCTCAAAAAATAGAAAATGTTGAAGATGCAGAATACATTACTTTTAGATTTAGAACAAGACATAATAGTGAAGCGATGTTTACTCATCTTAACTTCTATTATGAAAAAGATTATGAATGGAATAATACTAATATCAAATATTTTAAAAAAGGAACCCTTTTTAAAGATTATGATAAAGATAGTATTGTTAAATATGTTGCATGGCATTTAAGAGAACAATCGGGTGATTATAATGATTTTTGGGAGTTTACGTTTAAGCAAATTAAATTTAATAATGGAGCCCAAGAATTAGTTGAACCAACTGAGCCGATCTTTGATGGTATGTGGATTGACATTTTTGTTAGTAGGATGGGATAGTATGAAAAAAATAATTAAAATAATTTCTATTTTTGTACTTTTATTTGCACTTTACTCATGTAATAAGAAAAAAAATATAGATGATAAATTAAAAGAAAAGTACACTGTGACTTTTCACTTTCAAGACGACAGTGGAGTTGAAAAAACTGAAAAGACAGAATATAACAAAGATGATGTTATTGAAAGACCAAATGAAAAATATATTGGTGCAAAAAAAGGCTACAATATAAAAAGCTGGAAGTTTAACGGCGATGATTTTACATTTGGTGTAAAGATAACTCAAAATATTGATTTATATGCTACATATGAGATAAAAACATTTAAAGTTAAAACAGAGGTTAATGGTGAAGTAATAAATCATAGAGACCACCAATACGGCGAGAAGTTATCAATTTCTAATCCAAGTTTTGAAAATTATAACTTTCTTGGCTGGTATATAAAAGGAACAAATGAAAGATATGATGTTACAAAGGCTGTTGAAGAAGATTTATTTTTAGTTGCAAAACTTGAGCTTAAAAAATTCCGTATAAGGCTAGTATACGCTAGAGATATCACAAACAACCCACTTTACTATGATATAAATGTAGCCTATGGTAAAAAGTTAACACTTGAGGATTTAACTCTTCCAAAAGGACTTCCTTATCTTGATGAGGGTGGAGTATATACAATAGGTAGCGTGTATCCTTTAGATAAAAGAAAAAGAATCACAAGTTATAAAAATATAGAAACTAATAATGTGTTTGATATTACAGAAAATGGCATTTATCAAAATATGACTCTTGAGCCAATTTTTGAAGATGATGTTTTAGTTTATGAGGTATTCTTACCAGATGGAAGCAAGAAAACATTTACAGCTGAGTATGATACAAATATTAAATACAAAGGAAAAAACTATCCAGAGTATGAAAATAAGGCATTTGATGGTGTTTATACATCTGATAATAAATTAGTAGATGATAAGTATAAATTAAAAGATGATAATTTAAAATTTTATGCTAAATACTTTGATAAAACTCCAGCCGATGCATTTACATATACTCTTAATGATGAAAAGAATGGATATATTTTAAATAGTTTAAAAGCAGATTATATTGGTGAGGTTGAAATTCCTGATTATTATAATGGACTTCCAATTAAAAAACTTGCAAGTGGTGCTTTTGAAAATTATACAAAAATTACTAAAGTAACACTTAATAATTTTATTAGTGAAATTCCTGATTTTGCATTTTATAATTGTTTAAAATTAGAATCTGTTGATAATTTATCTAAAATTAAAAAAATCGGAGATATGGCTTTTAAATCTTGTGTAAGTTTAAAAGAGTTTGACTTTCAAGAGGCATCTGAACTTTATCATATTGGATTTTCATCTTTTATGGATTGTGTAAGTTTAAAAGAGGCAATTTTTCCTGAAAGTCTTACAAGTATTCCCTCAAGTGCTTTTAAAAATAATTTAAAACTTGAAAAATTAGATTTAAAAAATGTTGAAAGTATTGGTGAGTCAGCATTTGAAAAATGTGAAGCTCTTACAAAAGTTGATATTCCTGAAAGTGTAAAACATATAAAAGAGTCAGCTTTTCTAGATTGTATAAATATTGAAGAACTTAATTTAAACAATAATCTTAAAACTATTGGTGGATTTGCTTTTAAAAATACAAAGATAAAAAATAATTACCACCTTCCTGAATCACTAGAAAATCTTGGTGAGGAAATTTTTCCTGAAAATAAGTTTATAAGTGAGTTAAATCTTCCAAATTTAAAGGAATTAAATTTTTTATCTTTTCATTATTTTACAAATCTTGAAGTAATTAATTTAGGTGAAGTTTTAGCATTTAAAAAAACCCAAATTAAAAGAGATAACAAAAATATATCCGAATATCACCCTGATCCATATCTTCCAAAACTTAGAAAAATAACAGTTGAGCATTATGCAGCAGATGATTTAGGTTATTACTACGGTGAACCATTACTAGAACTTGAGATTTTAAAAAGTATTAGCACAAATTTAGAAAGAACTTTCTTTAAATCTGTAATAATGAAAAAAGATATTAAAGTTAATTTACCTAATAAAGAAATTAGACTAAGAAAATCATCTTTTGAAAGGATTCAATTAGCTGATGATATTGAAAGAATTTTTGATTCTAATTTCCTATATCCATTTGCAAGAGATATTTATTTAGGTAAGAATTTTAAGCATCAAGAAGAAATTGAAAAAATTTTGGATGTTTTTACTACTGACCATAGGTATAACGATGCTAGTGACTTTTTTAATATTGAAGTATCTAATGAAAATCCAGTACTTAAAAAATATAAGGGAGCCCTTTATCTTAAAAAGGGTGATTATTATATGCTTTGTCGTATGTTAGATAAAAATGCTACTACGCTTGATTTAATTCCAGGGTTTAAACAAGTTCACAAGCACTTTATAAAAACATTTAATTCATCAAATATTACAAAATTAGTAATAAATGAAGTTATACAAGATGGTACTAATAATAATTTAGATGCTTTTAAATACCTTGAGAATTTAGAAGAAGTTGTATTAAATAATAATAGTGGATACTATTCAAAAGATTATCAAAATAGCAATATTATAAAACATAATGATGAGATATTACTTGTTCCTGCGGGATTAAAGAGTTTATCAACTTTTACTATAAATGCTAACCAAAGCTATGAAAATGATTCATTTTTATATAATAAAAATATTCAAAACTTTACCTTATCAGGAGCATCAAGTAATTATGAAATTGAGTCTAATTATGCTGTTTATAAGAAAAAAGATGGTAAAAAAGAGCTTGCAAGAGCATTTAAATCAGGTAGTGAGTTTACAATTCATTCTGATGTTGATAGAATTTTAAAAACAGCCTTTATCGGAAAAAATTCAAATTATGATGTAGTTAACTTTGGAGATAATAATTCAACAGATTTAAAACTTGGTGATGATAGTATTTTAGAGTTTTATAATGTTAAAGAGTTTAGATTCGTTTCAAAAGATGTTAAATTTAAAGGTGTTTTAAAAAATACTGCTGAAAGTTATACAGTTAATGTATTTAATGCTAAAGTTTTAAATGTTAGATTTACTGGTAATTTAACAAGATTTACAGGAAATGTAAAAGAGATAGGTAAGTCGGTTTTTGAAGATTGTAAAAAGTTAACAACATTTAATTTTTCTGGTGTTGAAAATGTGATGGAAACAGCTTTTAAAGGTTCTGGAATTTCTAAAATTGAAGGAGCTTCTCCTGATTTAAAAGTTGGCAGCGAAGCTTTTTCATATTGTCTTAATTTAAAAGAGTTAGTAGTTGGTGTTAATTATGCAACAAATGCTTTTAATGGATGTGAAAATTTAGAAAAATTATTAGTTAATGGTAGCTTTAATTTTGCTTCTTTTAAATATCCAAAACTTAGAAGAGTTGAAATTGGCGAAAACGCAAAAGGCTATTTAGAAATTTATAATGATGCTAATAAAATTGAAAATGAAGTTACAGAATTAGTTGTGCCTAAAGATTATAGAAAAATTGAAAATATTGCTAAGATTTTCCCTAATTTAAAAAGGCTTACAATAAACTCTAGTGATTTTTCATTTGGAAAGGGTTATGGCTCTAATCCATATCATAATAAATTGCCAGGTCTTGAGGTTTTAAATGTTACAGAAAATGCAGGTTTTCATTCTAATCCAGACGATGAATTTCAATCAGCTTTTTACTATTTTAAAAATGCAACAATAAATCTTCATCCGAACAATACAAATCATAAAGTTGAAAATGGATTTGTATTTAGAAAAGAACGTGATGGAAGCACACGATATAAGGATGTTATTGGATATGTTGGAACAAGTTCGGTTGAGGAGTTAACTTTTCCTGAAAGAGCCGAAATTATTCGTTTTTCAAATTATAATCAATATTTAAAAGATGTAAAAAAATTGATTGTAAATAATGTCACAACCATTTTGGAAATTGAAAAACTTTCTAATTTAGAGGAAGTCACTTTAAAAACAATGTATAATGAACATGGTTATTATGATTATTTAAAAGATATTAAAAGAATCAATTTTTCTAAAAATTTCTATGATTACAGAAGATTTGGTGAGACAATTAATAAATTTGATGCTAAAGATATTAAAATCGAAAAACTAACAGTTGATAGCCAAAGTTCATCTTATAAGGCGATTGATAATGTTATTTATGATAGCAATGATCTTATTTATTATCCTAAATTTAAAAAAGATGAAATTTTTAAAGTTCCAAGAAATATCACACAGGTTGGAAGTTATCGTGGTGCAGATTTTGACAATCAATTCTTAAAAAAGATTTATATTCCTAAGGAAGTTGTAAGATTTGAAAGGGATGTTTTTAAAGGTTGTTATAACTTAAGTTTATATTTTGAAAAAGATAGCATGTTTTTAGGAGAGAATTTTACCCCTGAAGATATGTATAAAATGAATCCACATCTATTGCCAGTTTATACCGATCAAGAACTAGATTATTAAAAAAAGGGCAGTATAAGTTTAAAAAACTTTACTGCCTTTTTTATTTTGGTATAATTTTATATATATGTATGAATTTATGATAATAGTTTTCCTTTTATTAAATTATTTAATCGGATCTATTCCTAATGGTTTAATAATTGGAAAAATAGTTAAAAAAGTTGATATTAGAAAAACTGGTTCTGGCTCAATCGGAGCAACCAATACTACAAGAGTGCTTGGAAAAAAGTGGGGGATAGTAGTTTTATTTTTAGATATTTTAAAAAGCGCAGGCTTTTTAATTATTTTAAGGCTTTTATCGGATTACTATATGATTGAGTTTTTTAAAAATATCTCATATATTAAAGTTAATAATTATGATATTCCAATATACTCTATCTATGGCCTTTTTGCAGTATATGGGCATTGTTATTCTTGTTTTTTAAAATTTAATGGCGGAAAAGCAATAGCAACTGCTATTGGAGTTATAGTTGCCTCGTCAAGTGCGATAATTTTTATCTCAGCATTTTTATTTATAAGTATTTTTTTAATAACAAGATATGTATCTCTTGCATCACTTATTGCTGCACTTGGTACACTTATTTTTACAATTATCTTTTTTACTTTATTTAAATATAATGGCTTAATGAAATTAGGATATCACGAAAATGGCTTTTTAGGGGTTAGAGATAGTTTTTATAAGTACTTATATCACATTATTGTTATTGTAATGGTAATTGTCACAATATTTATAAAGCATATTCCAAATATAAAAAGACTTAAAAATGGAACTGAGAATATAATGAGAAAAAGGAGAAAGTAAAATGAATATATATGATTTTAAAGTTATAGACCAAGATAAAAAAGAGGTATCTTTATCAGATTATAAAGATAAAGTACTTTTAATAGTTAACACAGCAACAAGATGCGGCTTTACTAAGCAGTATAGTGAGCTTGAGGAAATATATAAAATGTTTAAAGACAAAGGATTTGAGATTTTAGATTTTCCTTGTAATCAATTTTTAATGCAAGCACCAGGAGATGATGAAAAAATTCATAGTTTTTGTGTTAGTAAGTTTAATATCTCATTTAAACAATTTACTAAAATTAAAGTAAATGGAAAAGAGGCAATACCTCTTTATAATTATTTAAAAGAAAAATCAGGTGGAGCTAGAATTAAGTGGAATTTTACTAAGTTTTTAATTGGTAGAGATGGCGAGGTAAAAGAAAGATTTGAGCCAAGCAAGACTCCTCTTTCAATTTCTGAAGAGATAAAAAAATATCTTTAGTATGAAGTTAGGATATTTATATCCAATTAAAAAAATAGATGAATTTATCGGGGAAGATCATCTTGTAGGTTCAGATGGTATATTTTTTAAAATGCTTGAAAATGATAAGTTTATCTCTACTATTTTATACGGTCCTCCTGGAAGCGGAAAGACTAGTATTATTAAGACTTTACTTAATCAAGCAGGCAAAAAGTATCACTTCTTAGATGCTACATGTGCAACTAAAAAAGATATCACAGACATCTTATCCTTAGATGATGAGATAATTTTTTTAGTTGTAGATGAATTTCACCGCCTTAACAAAGACAGACAAGACTTACTTTTAGAAAAGCTTGATAGTGGAAAAGTTATCTTATTTGGTCTTACTACTGAAAATCCTTATATGGCAGTAAATAAGGCAATTAGATCTAGAATGCTGATTAAAAAGACTAATTTACTTAGTGATGATGAGTTAAAATTAGTCTTTTTAAATATGGCTAAAAAAGTAGATGAAAAAATTAAAATAGATGATGATGCCTTAGAGTATTTTGTGATAAACTCAAACGGTGAGGCAAGAGTTATTCTAAATTGTTTAGAGGCATCACTTTTATATATTAAAGAAAATAAAAAAATAACCTTAGAAATTGCAAAAAATATTATTGGAGATAGTAGATTTAATCTAGGTTCAGTAGATGATTATTATAATCTTTTATCAGCCTTTCAAAAATCAATTAGAGGATCTGATGTTGATGCATCCCTTTATTATTTATCTCGTCTTATAAATATTGGTGATTTAAAATCAATTACAAGAAGATTGCAAGTTATTGCATATGAAGACATTGGTCTTGCTAATGGAGGCTTAATATATAAAACCCATATGGCAATGAATTCAGCTCTTGAGGTAGGTTTACCTGAGGCAAGAATTATCCTTAGTTATATTACAATTGAACTTGCAATTTCACCCAAGTCAAATTCTGCATATCTTGCAATTGATAAAGCCTTAAATGAAGCTGATTGCGAGATTCCGCCATTTTTAAATAATCAGCTTTTAAAAATTGGAAAGTATAAATATAACTACCCTCATAACTTTGAAGGTGCCCTAACATCTGATAGCTATCTTCCTGATAAAATTAAAAATAATGTATACTATAAACCTAAGACTAATTCAAATTATGAAAAAGTTCTTTCTGAAAGATTAAAAGAAATCGATAAGTTAAAGAAAAAAATAAGATAAAATATTTTTATAGGGGAAAATAAAAATGAGTAAAATAATTTTATTTTATGGTAGTCCTAATGAAATAATACTTCCTAAATATGGTAAAGGCGATGAACAACATGACTATGGAAAGGGCTTTTATCTAACAGAGAGTATAGAACTTGCTAAAGAGTGGGCAGTATGTAGACCTACTTTAAAAAATGGATGGGTTCATAAGTATGAACTTGACATAAATGGACTTAAAATTATAGATTTTCAGGAAAAGGGTATTTTAGCTTGGCTAGCGGAGCTAATGAAACACAGAGATGCATCAGATTCAAAACGATACCTTATTCTTTCTAAAAAGTTTATCAAAAAATATGGTATAGATACAACTGGTTATGATGTTATTAAAGGCTGGAGAGCAGATGCTTCTTATTTTTATATAGCAAAAGAATTTGTAAGAGATAATATTGATATATCTATCCTTGAGGAACTTCTTTTAATGGGTGGTTTAGGAATTCAATACTGTATTAAATCAGAAATTGCATACTCTAAAATGAAAGAATTAAAGAATGAATTAATTCAGGTTGATTATTAAAAATTTAATTTTAAGTATAACTCTCGTGATATTGGTGCAAGAGAGAAAATGAAAGAACTTATTAACTCTGACTCTAACCCTGTATTAAACGTTTTTTCAACACTTTTTAAGGGGTAGTATTATGAGAGCATATTCAGAAGCTTATTTAAATGATGTAGTAGAAAATCAAGGAAAACTTTTTGATTTTGTTGCCCCAAAATTTCCTAATAAGGATACCGAGGATTTTATTAAATTTTATATGAATAGTAAAACAAGAGAAAGCATTGATAAGGCCATGGCATATGTCAATACGATGGACTTTAATGGGTTATGGGATTATTTTTTAAAAACTGAAAATTATTCCTTAAAGTCTGGCGAGTCTCTTAAGGGATTTATGCCTGATTGGATTGGTGAGTTTTATGCTTACTATCAATGGTATTACAATATTCCAAGCTCTGAGGTATTAAAAAAAGTTCCGCTTGATTTTTTAAAAAAAGCATATTTTGGACTTCATGATTTAGAACTTGAATTAGCAGTTAAAAAAGTTGGAATATAGTTATTAAAAATTGGCTTTGAAGAAAAGATACAATTGAATTCTTAGGACTATGAGAAAGTATGTATAACAAGGATTTTAATTCGGTCGAATTCGACCGAATTAAATCAGAAGCATGATACAATTCATTTACTATGTCACCTAGAAGATGAGTTGAAACAACAGGAGCGTAGGCATTATAGCTAAAAGCGGAAGTTATGGCGGGGCATATGCTCATAGTGATATAGCCTTTGAATTTGCTTCTTGGATTTCTGCGGAGTTCAAAATGTATGTAATTAAAGAATACAAGATACTGAAGGGAAATGAAAACTCTAAAATATCTCTTGCTTGGAATTTACATAGAGAGATTTCTAAAATAAATTATCGAATTCATACCGATGCTATTAAAAACTATTTTTTGTAGATCTTACTAGTGAGCAGTTATCTTGTAAATACGCAGTGAGGCTGATTTATTAAATGTAGCTTTGTTTGGAATCACAGCCAAAGATTGGAGAGAACAAAATCCAGAATTAAGGGGTAACATTAGGAACTACGCAAGTCTTAATGAACTTTTGGTACTTGTTAATATGGAAAGTTATAATGCTATTTTAATTGAAAAAGGTATGGAGCAAGAAAATCGAATGATTGAACTTAGAAAACTTGCAAAAACACAACTTTCATCCTTAGAAAAAATAAATGATAATAAAAAAATCAATTTATAAACTAAACAATAAATAAAAAAGGAGCTATATATTTACAGCAACCCTTTTTACAAATTTAATTTCATCTTCACTTTTATAATCTATTATAAAATATTCACAGTTTTTAATTTTATCATGATAATCCATTCCCAGATTTTTAACAAGGAAAGCCTTTATCGTATGGGAGTGAGAGGCTACTATTATAGTTTTATCGGGATATTTTTTAAATAGTTTAAAGATAAATGAGTTAACCCTTTTTTCAAGCTTTTCATTTGTCTCATATCTGCCCTTTTCGGGTTTTTTAAAATAATCAACACTATCAACACTTTTATTTTCATATACACCGAAATCTCTTTCTATAAGATTTCGATTTTTTTTAATTTTTCCAGTCTTATAGCAAAGCGAGTTTTTTATTATATTTAATGTATCATATGCTCTTTTAAGAGGAGATGAGAAAAAAAGGTCAATTCTCTTAAAATCGGCTTTTAAATTTAAACAGGCCATGCTTGCTTGCTTTTTGCCAAGGATTGAAAGATTATTGTTCTTTCTTCCTTGAACTAACCTATTCATATTTTCTAAAGTTTCACCATGACGTAAAAGTATTAAAATCATCTATAAGATTATATCTTATTATTAAATAAAATGGTAAAAAATGTTATTATATGTATAAGGTGATTATATGGACATTTTAAAGATTATAAGGGCTAAAAGAGATAATTTTAAGCTTTCAAAAGATGAGATAAATTATTTTATTGAAAATTATGTATCAGGAAAGATTAAAGATTATCAAGCAAGTGCTCTTTTAATGGCAATTTATATAAACGATATTGATAACAAAGAGGCTACTGATCTTGCAATTTCAATGAGAGATTCTGGTAAGTGCTATGATTTATCTAAAATTAGCGGATATAAAATTGATAAACACTCAACAGGTGGTGTAGGGGATAAGGTTACTCTTTTTCTAGCGCCTGTTATGGCATGTCTTGGTTTAAAGTTTGCTAAAATGAGCGGAAGAGGACTTGGTCATACTGGCGGAACTCTTGATAAACTTGAATCAATTAAAGGTTTTAATATAAATTTAACAGAAGAAGATTTTATAGACCAAGTTAACAAAATTGGAATAGCTGTTATTGGTCAAAGCGATGATATAACACCAGCTGATAAAAAATTATATGCTCTTAGGGATGTTACAGAAACAGTATCTAATATTGGCTTGATTGCCGCATCTATTATGAGTAAAAAACTTGCATCAGGTTCTGATATTATTATTCTTGATGTTAAATACGGAAATGGTGCTTTTATGAAAGATGTTAAAAGCGCAACAAAGCTTGCAAGCCTAATGGTTAAAATTGGTCAAAATGCAGGTAAAAAGGTTGAGGCAATTATAACTAATATGAATGAGCCCCTAGGCCATATGATCGGAAATAAACTTGAAGTATATGAGGTAATAAAGGCTTTAAAAGGCGATTGTCCTAAGGATTTACTTGAGGTATGTCTTACAATAGGATGCGAGCAGCTTATTTTAAGCAATCCTAAAATTAAACCAGATGAGGCAAGAGGTATGTTTTTAGATGTCATTAAAAGCGGTAAAGCATTAGATAAATTTTATGAATTTATAAAATGCCAAGGTGGAGTTTTAGATGATATTTTAGATGAGGAAAAACTTCTAACTGATAAATTTTACGATTTAAAAGCAGATAAAGATGGCATTATATCTAAAATGAATTCCGAAAATATCGGAAATGCAGCAAGAATACTAGGTGCTGGAAGATTATCTAAAGAAGATGTAATTGATTATAATGTTGGTATTAGATTAGATAAAAAAATTGGCGATAAGGTAAAAAAAGGCGACGTTATTCTTAGAATATATCATAGTGATAAAGGATTAGATGAAGCGGTTAAAATTTTAAACGAATCAATTATAATTTCTAATAAGTATAAAAAAGATAAACTAATCGCTAGGATTGTTAAATGAGTATTGATGAGATAAAAAATAGCATAAAAAAGCTAAAAAAAGATATTTTAGTATCCTATCTTGGAATAGCCTTTTTTGTGCTATTTTTATTTTTAGTAATTTTAGGTATTTCAATTTTATTTTGGATGGGATTTTTATCTTTTATTGCATCTTTAATATTTTTATTTAGTTTAAATAAAAAGTTTAAAAATCTTATCCATCAAAAATATGATGAAAAAAGAATGGAGTAATTTTATAAGGAGGATAGTATGGAAGTAGATAAAATTTATGATGTCTTAGACACTTATAAAAACAAATTAGAGAAAAAACACTATGAATGCGCAAAAAAGTATTTTGAGGATCTAGTTTTAAAAGAAGAGATTGATGTTGATAAAAATAGTGAGACTGTTTTAAAAATAAATACTCTTACAGGTAATATTTCAAAAAATACGAAAGAGTTAAAAGGGAATAAAATCGGAAGGAACTTTAACTTCTTTTTTATGATTTTATCTTTTTTTATCTCGGCGATATTCTTAGCCGATTTAATTTATAAAGCAACTGGAAAGGGCAATTTAATAAAGAGCATAGAACTTAAAATCTCGATTGTTATATTTACTTTGTTATTTTTAGCAGGAATAGGCTTTATTATAATTCATTTTTTAGTTATTAAAAAGGTTATTAAAAAGTATAAGGATATTATTTATAATTTAAAAAATGAAAAAGATAAACATATTGATGTTGGCTATAGTCAGCTTCAAAGATTAAACAATGGCTATGATAGGAAAATATCTGAAAAGCTTGTGATGGAGGTTTTTCCTCAGCTTAAATTTGATGATGATTTTACAGCCTATGAGTATGAGGCATATAAGAAGCATTTTAAATATAGTTATGAAAAGCAAAATACAACAATAACTGATTTAAAAAGTGGTAAATTTTTTGGGAAGCCAGTTTTATTTTTTACAGAAAGAGAAATGAAAATGGGGACAGCAACTTATACGGGGCATTTAACTATTTCTTGGCAAGTTCCAACAAGAGGATCTAATGGTCAGACTGTTTATGTAACTAGAACACAGGTTTTAACAGCAACTCTTGTAAAACCTAAGCCATATTATTATGAGTATGAAAGATTAACTTTTTTAACAGACTCAGCTCCTAAGTTATCTTTTAAAAGAGAAGTATCTGGGATAAATTCCTTAAATGAAAAACAAATTGCTAAAAAGGTAAAAAAAGATACAAAGCAGCTTGATAAGCTAGAGAAAAAAGAGCTTATGAAAGGCGGAGATTTTACTGCGATGGATAATGAGGAGTTTGAATCTATTTTTGGAGCAATAAACCGTAATGATGAGGTAGGATTTAGACTTTTATTTACACCTCTTGCTCAAAAAGAGATTTTAAAACTTTTAAAAGATAAAGAAATAGGTTATGGCGATATATATGATATTTCTAAGAAAAAAAAGATTGTTGATGTTTATGCGTTTTTTGATAGTCCTTTTAACTATCAAAGCAATATTAAAAGATATCGTGACTACTCGCTTGAAAGTGCTAAGAAAAAGTTTTTAGAATATAATTACTTATTTTTTAATAGAATTTATTTTAGGCTTGCTATTTTAATGGCTATTCCTGATTTTCAAAATAAAGATATTGATACTTTACCAGAAATTGATAATATTAACTATCTATTCCCACCAGAGCAAGAAGAGGAAATTGCAAACCTTTTAAGAGAAAAGGTTAAAAATTTATTTGATAATCCTAAAACTGCAACTGAATCAATTATAAAAACAGTGCTTGTTGAAAGTGGAGATGATTATGAGATAATTGGTGTTATAAGTAATACATTTGAGGCAATAAGCAGAGTTGAAAATGTTCCAGTTCATGGTGGAGATGGATTAACACATCTTGTTCCGGTTCACTGGACTGAATATATACCAATTGACCAATATAATGAAATGATTATTAAAAAAATAGATGATGAAAATGTAAAAAGAAGCGATGTTGTTAACCTTTTAGATAAGCAAGATGAGTATCTAAAATCATCTATTTTATCAAATGGACTACTAGGAGTTTTAAAATGTGGTATAATAAGTGATGATGTGCTTAATAAAATAAAAGAGTTTAAAACACATCAACTAAAAAACGACCCAGATAGTGAAGTAGATAAATTATTTGATGATATAAAAGAGCCTGATACAAATTAGGTTAATATAAGGAGGATAATATGTTAAACGAACTTGATGAAATGACTGCTGAGGTAAATGAGCAAGGAAGAGATATCTCGGTTATTGAAAAACAAATCCAACCTAAAGTTGGAGCGGGAACAACTATTTTTGTTGTGTTTTTGTTTATACTTGGAATTATTCCAGGCTTAATTTATTTAGTTAGAAGAGTTAGAGCATATGAGCACTTACAAAAACTTCAACAAAAACTACAAAAAAAAGCATCTCAAATTGACAATTACCTTGAGCAAAGAGTAGTAATTTTACAAAATACTGCTGCTTTAGTTGAAAAGGCTACAAAACTTGATAAAGATGTAATGACACAAGTTGCAGCATATCGTGGTGGTGCTGGTAGAAGTTTTAAATCTGATGCATCAGGCGATGCCCAAAGAAATGAAATGGGTCAAGCAATTGAGACCACTTTAAGTGGACTATTTAGGACAGTTGAAAACTATCCAGAGTTAAAGAGTATGGATGTAATTAAAAAAGCAGCTGATGAAAACTCATATTTGCAAAGAGAAATTACAGCTGCAAGAGAAGAGTATAATGATGTTGTAAACCGTTGGAACTCGCTAATATTTGTATGGCCAGTTTATCGCTCGGTTGCTTTTAAACATAAGTATACAACAAGAATTCCATTTTCTGCAAGTAAGGAAATTAAGGAAAAAGCAAGAGGCGTATTTTTTTAAAAAATCATAAAAAAAGCGTACGGCAGTCAAACCGCTGCCCGCTTTTTTATTGTTAAGGGTTATGTTATCTATTTTAAAAAATATAATTAAATTTGAAGGGAGAAAAAATGAAAAAAGATAAAATAATATTATTTATTTTAGGTATATTTTCTATGTTTTTTCTAACTGCTTGTCAAAGTGGTGGGAATTATGGAAAAAAGCAAAACCTAAGAACTGAAAATGAGGTTATAAATGAAAAAAGCAAAAATAAATATAGCCTTATTGTTTCAAATGAAGAAAGAATAAGACTTATTACTCCAGTTGATGATTTAACAAAACTTGACTATGATAAGGAACTATTATTTGAAGTAGTTGAAGATGAGAAAAAAGTTTTATCATCACTTAAAATAAATGGAGAAGAGAAAAAAGATATAGTTGACGATAGAAGACAGTTTAAACTAACTATTAAAAATCATACAGCAATTGTTGCATCATTCACTGATAAAAAATATGACATTACAGTAAAAAAAGAATTTAATAACAATATTACATTTTTATCATCTCAAAAACTTGCAATTGGTGAAGAGTGTAAATTCCAGTTAAAAAATACAACTAATAGATTTATATATAATGTTTTAGTATCAGATTCAACAATTAGTAAAATTGATGATATAACATATAAGTTTATAGTTTCAAAAGATCATGAAATATCAATTAAAAAAGAGATAAATTATCGTAAGTTTACAATTGAGTATAAAGAAGAACGCCCTAATTCTCATTATGATATATATAAATATTGGGATTTTTTAAGAAGTACATTTGTAAAAGATAAAGATATAGAGTTTGAAAGTCCTGATGTAAAATTATTCTCAAGTAATACTGTATATAAATTGGATTATAACCCTTTAATAAGTGATATTACAGGCGATAATATGCAATATATAAATACAATAAGAGAGCTACCTAATAATGTTTATAAATTTAATTATATTTATAAAAATCTTGAAAATTTATTTAAAGATGAAAAATTCGAAAACAGATTTGAAGTTGTAAATAAAGACGATAAATTTATAATTAGATTTTATAATGAAGATAGAACTTTATATGAAGATTATGAGATAATTACTAAATATATCTATTTTGGATTAGATGGACAAAGACATGATGATGTATTAGAAAAAAAAGATGGATATTACCAAATAGATACTAGAAATAAAAAGAAAGCATCTATTGAGATATCTGTAAAGAAGGTTGAATGATATTATGCCAAAAAAAGAAAGTAAAATAGTAGAAGAAACTGTAGATGATGCTGATATTACAGCAATTGATGATGTTGATATATTAGAAAATACTGATAATACCGATATAGTAGTGCGCGAGGAAAATGCAAGTGGAGATTTAATGATTTATGAACCACAAAAGCAAGATCTTATTTTATATGAAAAACTTGAAAAAACTAAAACTACTAAAAGAGGTATATTTTCGCTTATTATAATTGTTATAATTGCGCTTTTAATTATTGCAATCGGTGGATTTTTGTATAAAGGTCTATCACAAGAATCAGCACTTTCTAAGGATAATTTTGACCTTAAACCAAGAAATAATGAAGCTCTTGCGGTTGACAATGAAACAAAGGCGTTAACTGTTTCTCCTTATGAATATAATGGGATTTTAGATTTAAGAAAATATTTTAAATCTGAATCATCATCGCTTTCATTTGAAATATTTACAAATGATGGAAAAAATCGAAAAATTGACAAGCTTGATTTAGCAAGTGTCTATAAGCAAAAAGATAAAAATCCCGAATATACAGTTAAGGTTTCTTTTAAATCAAATAAAAAATATTTTTATACAAAATTAAAATTTGATTTTAAAAATGTTATCGTTTTAAAGACCCCAAGTGGCGATTGCCAAGTTTCATATAACGAATATATGAAAAATAGAGGTTCTTATATTACTTTTTTTGAAAAAGAGTTAAGAAAAAACAAAATTTTAAATGCTTTTTCAAGCAAAAATGATGCTTTAAATCGTGATGTTAAACAATGGTTTTTTGATACTGATAGACAACAAAACTTTAGTATAAAAGAATTTGAAGAAATTAAAAAAGATAATAAAGTAAAAGAGTTAGTTCTATATTCAAATAATTCCTTTTCAAATGGTATTACTGTTGAGTATAAGTTTATAATGGGTGACGGTATTTTTTATACTACATATGCTAAAGATGGTGAAGAACTTCCTAATCTAGACTTATTAAATGACTTAAAAAATAAGCTAATTTATCCAACTATGAAAAGAGATGTTAATGATGAATTTAGTGATGAATCAAGAGAAAAGGCTAAAGAATATTACGAATTTGTTGGTTGGTTTTATAAAGATGATCATCAAGAGTTAGGAATTAAAGCTGGAGATGAGTTTAAAATGGATCAAAAAGTTCCATCGACTAAATTCGCAAGTTATGAGATTGTTCCTAAATTTGTTCGAAAAGCTATTGATATTTATTATATGTCAAGTGAAGATCTTTTAAAAAGCGAAGATGAATACAATCTTAAAGACAAAAAATCTACAAAAGCAAAACTAACTAAAAAAGATGGAGGATTTAATTGGGAATATGAACTTTTAACTGAGGTAAAAGATGAAGGAGATACTTATTTTACGAATTGGGTTTCGAAAAATGGGAATAATATTTCAAACAATGATGAAATGAATATTGAAAGACTACAAAAAGATGAAACCAAAGTATACTTATTTCCTAAATATCGTAATTATATTAAGGCAAGATTCGAACTTGTTAATTTAGAGAATTTACAACTAAACCAAATAAATGGTAGAGGAAGCGAGAAAATATTCGATAAGGTAAATGCACTAAATGAGAATAAAAGAATTATTGGCGAGGTTGAAAATTACCGTGAAATAGACGGAAACTATTTTGAGGGATACTATCTATCAAATGGTGAAAAAATTGATGAAAATACAACTTTTTCGTATATTGAAAACTTTGACAATAAGATATATATAAGATATAAAAAAGTAAAAGTATCTGTTAGTTTTGATAGATTGTTTTTTGATAGTGAAACTCAAAAATTAAAAAACGAAAGAATAAGCACACATTCTAAATTTTATGAAACAGGTAAAGTGTCGCTTGGTGAAATCCTTAATGAGTATAAAGATGAAATTATAAATAAATATCCAGATTATATTATGGAGGAAAAAAACGCTGACTTTACTGAAAGCTTAGTTGGAGTAAAGAATCAATCTTTTACAATAACTATTAGGGTTCCAAATATAATTTTAAAGGCCGAAATAGATTCTTATCATAGTTTTGAGATGCCAGTTTATAAAGGTCAGATTTTAAATATGGAATATAATTATAATTCAGATAGAAAAATAGCAGGATATAAAATTAAAATATCTGATACCGAGGAAATAGATTTTTTTACTAATTCGAACTTGGACAAGTTGGTTAAAAAGGAAAATGATGGTAAAGAATTTAAGGCAAATGCATATTTTGAGGATAGATTTGATGGAATTATTTCTATTAAAAAGGTTTTTGTAGACGATAATTTAGAAATTACAGACCCAAACAGAATAAGGACATATTACGTTAAATCTAAAATAAAAGATATTAAATTAGGTTCATGGGCTTATCATTTGTATAAAGACAAACTTGATTATTATCAAAGTATAAAAGATGGTGAGGTCTCAAATCCTGAGATATTTGAATTTGTTGGAACTAGTGGTTTATGGCCTAATTATGCGGCTGTTGAATCTGAGATTACTTTTACATACTATAGAAAATCAGGAGAGTTTTATTTTGAATATGCTCCTGGTACTGGTAAACATTTTTCCATCAAAATAAGAACAGAACAGCAAATTCCATACAGCGAATATAGCAAGCTGCTTCATTTAATGGGACCATATATTGATGCTCAAAAACAAATTGGTAAGAAATTTAAAGGTTGGGGATATGGAAGTAGTATCTATCCAGAACTTGAAGCAGAAAAGGCTAAAAAGTTTGTACTATCGTGGGATTTTTATAATAGATATATTGCGACAGATAGTGAACACAGGCGAGTTTTAAGACCTGTTTATGAGTAAGGTGATAATATGAAAAATATGATTGATGAAAATTTAGATGTTGATTTTGAACAAGTTGATGCTGAGCTTGAAAAAGATGATATTAGCCAAAATCAAAATCCGCTAGTAGCACAAGAGGATTATTCTCTTGAATATGTTAAAGATATCGCAAGAAAAAGGAAATACCTATGGATTGTAATATTATCTTCGGTTTTAAGCTTTCTTTTAATATTTTCTTTTTTAATGCTTTGGGTAATTAAAACTAGAATAATTAAACCAAATCAAATCTCAAAAATTACCTCATATATCCAAACGATAAATAAAAGTGAGTTAAATTTGACAGATGAAGAGATAACTTATTCTCCTAATGAGTATAAAAGTAGTCTTAAAGCAAGTGATTTTAAAAATTTAGTATATGCTAAAAGTAAAGGTCAAAAAGACTTTAGATTTATATTTTATAAAAAAGATGCAAATGGAAAAGAGACATTTTTAAACGAGATAAAAGATGATGTTATGATGGATAAGAATACTAAGATTTATCTTAGGATAAGCTATGATCCAAAAAACACTGGACTTTTTAGTATGCAGGCTGTAAGCTATAAAGATTTACTATTTAAATTTGATTATAGCAAATTCTTATTTATGTATGATGATAGTAATAAAATAATTTTAACAAAAAATAAAACCGATCTCTTACTAAAAATTGAAAAGTTGCAACTTGAGAAAAATCTTAGTTTCAAAGAAGCTTTTTTAAATGTCATAAATGAAGAGTTAAAAGATGTTTTTGAAAAAGATAATACTGTAAATATGAAATATTCTAAGTTATTTTTCGAAAAATATAGAAACGACATTATAAGAGATATTGATTTGGAGAATATTATTCATAACAAAATTAAGTCCAATAATATTTACCTTGATGATGCTAAAACTAAGGAATATGATACAATATTTAGATTTTATGATAAAAACGAAGATAAAGTATACGAACTAAAAGCTATAAAAGGTAAAAAATTAGACGGTGATGCCTTATTAAGAATTAGAGAAAAGATTTCAATTCCTAATAAGGAATACTACATAAAAAATGAAAATGGTGTTGATTTTACAGATATAAATAACGATAGAGTATTAGGCGATGCAAACTCAAATTTTGAGATAACACAATTTATTACAGATTATAATAATCCGAATTCAATATATGATTTTTCTAAAGAAGTATCATATGATGGTATAAATTATACTGTCGAAAAAATTGGTGATAAGGAATACAATGTTATTAGTATATATCCTAAACTAGAACAAATAAGAGCTTACATGGTATTTAAAACTGAGAATAATGAGGTAGTTGATAAACAACTTATAGAATCAGGTCCAATTAAACAAATGCCGCTTGATCTTGCAAGTAGATATATAAATAAAAATAATAAATATCTTAATCCTAAAAAACAATATTTTGAGGGTTGGAGAGTATTAAATGATGGTAAAGAGATAACTTATAAAAATATCACAAATGAGATATATTATAATTTAAAACACGATATTATCTTAGAACCGATTATTAAAAATAAATATGATATTACATTAAATTTGCCGCATCTTGATTATAAACCTCAAATTAAAACTGATAAAAATTATAGAGAACTTACATTTAGTTTAAAAGAAGATGAGTATATATTTGATGCATTAAATAAAATAAGACTTGAAAAATTAAACTTGATAAAAGAGTTTTTTGATAATAATTTTATTGGAATGTATTCAGATGAAAACTATGTATCTGAAATAGATAAAAAAATGACTGCTAAAGATTATGGTAAAACTCATATTTATTTTAGATATGAAGTTGTATATTATAAGGCTAACTTCTCCCCAAATTTTGCAAATCAGTATAAAGAGCTAGTTGCGAAGCTTAATTTATTTGTTCCAATAGATTATAAAACAGATGTTAAAGATGGAAATATAAAACCAGATATATTTTTTCAAAAACTATATGACCAAAACAAAAATAATCAATTAAAGGAAAAATTATCTCAATATTCAATTGAAAACAATCTAATAGGATTTTCATATTATGGTGGAGTGTATGATATTAAAATTGCTGATCGGGTAAATTATAGATTTTCATTTATTGCTTTTGATAAAATAACAGGAAAAACTATTATGAATACGAGATGGTCTGGAAGTTTTGAAAAAATTCCGAGTATAGAAGATGCTATGTCAAAAAATCTTGAAAGGGATATTGAAGAATATCTATATTTCCCATATATTACAGATGGTAGCAAAATTTATAAGGTTTCAGCTATTTCTTCAACAAGTGATTTTGCGAATGAATACTCTCCTGAGGAACTGATTTCGACATTTAGAAGTTATCAGGGTTATCAGGATAATCAAATAAGATGTAGATTTTTTCTAAAAGTTGAAGAATATAGCGCGACTTATAAGTATGTTGCTATCGATTGGAACTCAAGTCGAGAAAAATTTTCAAAGGTAGTTACAACATCTAATCATCCCAAAAACTTCCGTTCTCGTGAAATTAACAATGAATTTAATCAAGCTGGTTATGAGGTGCTCAAACATCAAGGTCATACCTATAATAGAATAAGGCTTTCTGAAATATTTCGAACTGATGGTCAGACTGCTTCATTTTGGCTTAAAGTTCATCAAATTAGATTCGGTAGAAATAATATAAGAATACAAGTAACATATAGATACTATAAAAAAGAAGAAAATATATATCAATTTAAAAATGCTGGTTCTTTGACAATTTCTATGCTGACTAAAACTGTTGAATATAGTTATTATGATCATGAAACCCATAATATCTTTATGGAAGATGGTAAAGAAATAAGTGAATTTTTTAATTATCTTAGTTTGGCTATTATAAAAAAATTTAATGGTCATGTTAATGTATCTAATGGAGTAGTGTATTATGCTGATGGTACGGTTAAAAAAATAAGTGAAATTAATGATTCAATACCTAGAAAAGGTATGATATACGATGTAGATGTAATTGAGAAATAGGTGATAGTATGAAAAAAATTATATATATGGTCTTTTCTTTTTTGATGCTATTTACATTATTTGCGTGTAATAAAAATGATATTGAAAAAGAAGATGAAAATAAAATCGAGAAATATGAAGTTGTATTTCATTATAAAGACGATGAAGGTAATTCAAAGAAGACAACTATAAACTATAAAAAAAATGATAAGCTAAATGCTCCTACTGGTAATTTTGGAAAAAGAAAAGGTTATGATTTAGCATATTGGGAATATGAAGGCGAAAGATATGAGTTTGGTTTTCCAGTAAATCAAAAAATTGAGCTTCATGCTAAATACGATATTAAAAAATATAATATCTTAACTAATGTAAATGGACAGCAAGAACAATATCAAGTAGAACATAATAAAAGGCTCTCTATCCCAGATCCCATTTATGATAATCACATTTTCCAAGGTTGGGTTGATGAAGATGGTAATGAATATGATCTAAATAAACCATTTCAAAAACCGACAATCTTAACTGCAAAATTCGCTCCTGAAAAACTTAATTTAAAATTTTTCTGGGGGGAGTATACATATAATGGTTATGACCAAACACCTATTTATAAAGAAGTTGTTGTTGAATATGGTAAAAAATTAGATAGAGATGCATTTATATTTAATGGTAAAGATTATTCGATAGGCAGTTCTGATCCGAGAGATGGAGGCGGTAGTAGTATTATCTCAGCTTATCACAATAAGGAAACAGGAGAAGTTTATGATCTTGAAAAAGGCATAAGACATAATAATCTTATACTAGAACCAAAATCTTCTTTGATTTATAGAAGTTATGAAATAGTTTATCCAGACGGGGAAGTAATTAAAAAAACGACTGTTCATAATAAACGTGTAGAATTTAAAGCAGAGGATTTGAAGTATTATGAGAATAAATATTTTAAAGGAGCATATCTTGAAGATGGAATGCAGGCAAACTATGGCTATTTAAATCATTATTTAATTGATAGAGATAATATTAAATTTTATATAAAATACCAGGACGGTCATCCTGACTCTATCCTCGATTTAGAGAAACCATATAATACGGAATATTATATTTTTAGAGGTATTAAGGATCCAAAATATCGTGGAAAAATTACTATTCCAGAAAAATTTAAAGATAAATATACTGAAAAGGTATATCCGATTAAACAAATTTTAAGTAGCGCTTTTGCCTCAAATACTAATATAACTAATATTGAGATAAAGGCTAAAATTACAGAAATACCTGATTTTGCATTTTATAATTGTCAAAATTTAAAAGAGCTTGATATTGATTATTCGTTAATTGAAAAAATCGGGCAATTTGCTTTTAAAAATTGCTATAATTTGAAACAGTTTAAACTAGAAAATACAAAAATAAAGAACGTAGAATTTTCCTCTTTTGAAAATTGTTATGGATTAAATGAGATAGTAATGCCTAATGAGACTGTTAAAATTGAAGATAATGCCTTTAAAAATTGCAAAAATTTAGAAAGTATATCTTTAAAAAATGTAAAAGAAATCGGAAATAATGCATTTTATAATCTTGAAAAAATAAGATCTATTGCCTTTCCAGAATCACTAGAAGAAATTGGTTCTAAGGCGTTTTCTGATTGTAAAAATTTACTTACAGTATCTCTTCCGAATAAGTTAAAAGCAATTGGTTCAGAAGCATTTTATAATTGTGATAAATTAGAGGATTTTCAAATTCCTGAAAGTATTGAATATCTTGGTGAAAGATTTGTTTCAAAGAATAATACAATTAAAAAACTATATTTAAAAAATATTTCTATTTTAAGATCTAATGTGTTTGAAAATTTTTCAAAACTTGAAGAAGTTGAATTTGAAAATTTTAGTAGTGTTATGAATGATACATTTAAAAACTGTCCCAATTTAACTAAGTTTACTGTAAGAAACTATCTTACAGAAAAGCAAGTTGTTTTATCAGAATATAGTAATTTAGAACTTGAAATAACAAATAGTCTACCTAAAAGAATAAATATATCGGTTAAAAAGTTAGTAATTAAAGACAGTGCTAAAATTTTTGAAAATTCAACTATATTAAGTATTGAGGGTCAAAGCAACATAGAAAATCTTATTCTTCCAGAATATCTTACAGGATTTAATGGTGCAGGTGCTATAAAAGAAATTACTGTTGGTAATAGTTTAAAAAATGCATCTACTTTTTATAATAACAATAGTTTTGAGAAAATTAACTTTAGAGATGACAATCCTAATTTTAAGATACATAAAGGTGTTATTTATTTTAAAGAAGGAAATAATTGGTATATGGTAAAAATAATAGATGAAAATCTTAAGGAATTAGAATTTTTACCAAATGAAAAAATTTCGTATTCACTTGATAGTAAATTAAGAGAGCACCTGAAAAAAATCGAAAAAATAATTCTAACTCACACAGAATATGATCATTCATCATTTTCTATGTTTACTGGGGCAAAAGAAGTATCTATTAAGCCGGGAACACCTGCATCTACATCATATAAACTAATAGATGGAATGCTTTATACATACGATGAAAGATATGTGTTTTTTCTACCTCCTAAAATGGAAATTGAAACATTTAAAATTAAAAGTAATCAGCACAATGATCAATTTCTTCAAAATTTGAATATCAAAAAATTTGAAATTGAGGGCGTAAATCAAATTTTTGAAATTGTTAATAATATGTTAATTCGAAAAGAATATTATAGTCCACAAAATAGATATCTTGTAAGATATTTTGATTATGATAAATTAGAAGATACTATTCTGCCAAGTTTAAATATTAAAAAGGTTGAAGAAAATGCTTTTTCATCAAAGCATCTTAAACTTAAAAAAATAACTTTTGCAATTCCTGATTTATATTTTGATAGAGTTATTTTGGGTCAAAACATTGAAGAAATTATAGTAAATGAGAACATTGCTGGTTATTTAAAAGATGTTGAAAGCGAAAAACCGATAAAAATGGTATTTGCTGGAAATGCTACAGCTATTAATTTATCTTTGACATTTAAAAGACCTCTTACAGTATCGGTTACAGATAAAGTAAAAACTGTAGGACGTTATGCATTTAATGGTTCTAATCTTGATGAGTTTGATTTTTCAAATATTGAAGAAATTGGTGAGTATGCATTCGGTGGTACTAAATTAAAAAAAGTTGAGTTTGGTCCTAATTTTAAAAAAGCTGAAAATGGGGCATTTATTGGTTGTAGTATGCTTGAGGAGATTATAAATCTGACTACCGAATATGCTAATGTGATTTCTAATTGTCCAAACCTTAAAATTTTAAAATTGAGAAAAACAAGAAGTATTGGTTTAGGAAATTCTTATAATCTTGAAAAACTTGAATTAGATGAAGAATTTGAATATTTCTATTTTCAGGGTAAAGAACAATTTCCTAAAATAAAAGAGCTTAAAGTATATAAAAAAACTAGAGTAGATAATCTTTCTGGGTTATTTCCTAATCTTGAAAAATTAGATATAGATTCAGAACAATTAAATTATAATTCATATGGTAAATTTGATAATCTTGAGGAGGTTAATATTGGACCTAATGCAACTTATTATACAACTAGTAGGTACAACCTTTTCAAGCACACTCCTAAACTTAAAAAAATAACTGTTGATAGTGCCAATACTAATTTTAAAATTGTAGATGATACACTATATTCATTTGATATGAAATTCTTATTTAAATATTTCGGCTCACCAAAAAATGAATTTACAATAGGTGACAGTGTTAAAAAAGTATTTAATGGTTGGTATATAACTGGTGATAATTTGCTAAAAAAATTAACAATCAATGGTGAAATTGAGCGTTATGAAGCGGATTTTCCTAAAAGTATTGAAGAAGTTGTGCTTAATAAAAATTTGGGATTTATTGAAAACAATATTTATTTTCCAAATCTTAAAAAAGTAATTATTGGTAATGAAATTAACGGGGAAAATATGGTAAATGGTATTTATAGTTTTTTCAATTATAATAAAAATAGTAAATTTATTGAGCTTGATATTTTAGAAAGTAATAATCATATTAAAAAAATCGGTGGAGGAATTTATTCAAAGGATGGATCGATACTTTATACATATCTTAAATATGCAACAGATAAAATTTTAAAGATTCCAAGAGAGTGTACTCAAATATATCATGGATTTAACGGGAATCTTTATCTTGAAAAAATCTATATCCCTAAAAGTGTATCTCAAATTCGAAATTCCGAACTTTTAAAGGGTTGTTATAAGGTAGAACTATATGTGGAAAAAGATTCTATTTTAAAAAATGATTTTTCTCAATTTGAGTATCTTAATAACGAACATAATGTTACATATTTTGATCAAGAATTTGATTATTAAAATAAAAATGCACCAAATTGGTGCATTTTTATTTTACGATTGTTCCATATAAGGTAAAAGTTTTAGTTTCATCTATTTTAACATTTACCATCTTTCCTATTAAGTGCTTATTTCCACCTTTAATGTTAACTATTTTATTTTCTTTTGAGTATCCATAGATGATATCATCTTTTATACCATCTACTAAAACCTCTAAAATTTTATCTTTGTATATTTTATTTTTCTCATCAATTATATTATTTATTGTCTCATTTAAAAGATTAAGTCTTTCTTTTTTATCTTTTTCTATAGTATTATTTTTCATGTAAAAGGCAGGTGTTCCTGCTCTTTTAGAATAAATAAAACTAAAAGCCCCATCGAATTTTACTTTCCTTACAATATCAAGAGTTTTATTAAATTCTATCTCATCTTCTCCTGGAAAGGCTACGATGATATCGGTTGTAATAGAAATATTTGGAATATATTCTCTTAGATATTTAACCTTTTCTAAAAAGTTAGAAACCGTGTAGTGGCGGTTCATTTTCTTTAAGATAGTATCAGAACCAGATTGGATAGGAAGATGAATATGAGGCATAATATTAGGATATTTTGCCATTGTCTTAATTGTATCAAGGTCTATATCTCTAGGATAGCTTGTCATAAATCTGATTCTTTTAATATCAAGTTTTGCTAAATCTTCTAAAAGATTTGAAAACTTATAATTTATCTCTTTAAAATCGAGTCCATAAGAGTCAACATTTTGTCCAATTAGTGTTATTTCAAGGCATCCTGATTTAATTAACTCTTTTACCTCTTTAATAATTTCCTTTGGGTTTCTTGATCTTTCCCTTCCTCTTGTATAAGGAACAATACAATAGGTGCAAAACTCATCACAGCCATACATAATAGATACAAAGGCTTTATGTTTATAAAGCCTTTTTTTAGGTATGTTTTCTGTTATCTCGCCTTGCTCTGAAAAGACCATTACACTTTTTTTATCAAGTGTAATCATATCATCAATATAATTTGGAAAGTTATATAGCTTATGAGTTCCGATAATTAAATTAACAATTGGATATGTCTTTTTAATTTTTTCAATTGTGACTTCTTCTTGCGGCATACAACCTGCGACAACTATTTTTAGGTTTTTATTTTTTCTTTTAAAAAACTTAAGTCTTCCAAGTTCACCATAAATTCTATTTTCAGCAGTTTCTCTAATAGCACATGTGTTTAAAATTACAATATCACTATCTTTATAATCAAAAACACGAACCATTCCCATACTATCAAGAACGCTTGCAAAAAACTCGCTATCAGCCTCATTCGCCTGACAGCCATATGTATTTAGGCAGTATTTAAGATTTTTGTATTTATTTATTAAACTTTCACAAAGATTAAATTTAATCTCTTTTATTTTCTCAGTACTTCTTAGTCTTGCAAGTTTAATACTAGGCAGGATATCGTTTGGATTTTTCTTACTCATGGATATGAATTCTTTTAATCTCTTTTTTTATAAAATCAATAAGACATGCTGAAAGCTGTCTTTTTCCATCTGCTAGTTTTTTATTTTTAGTGTGTCCATATAAAAACTTATCAATAACTAAATCCTTATCAACACCTAAAATACCATCATAAGGACCAGTCATACCTACATCAGATAAAAATAAAAGACCTTTATTAAGCATTCTCTCGTCTGCAGTTTGAACATGAGTATGAGTTCCTACAACAGCATCAACAGTTCCATCAAAATAACTAGCAAAAGCAAGTTTTTCACTTGTTGCCTCAGCATGAAAATCTACAAAAATATAATCTGCAGGATTATTTTTTATAATACTATCACATACTAAAAAAGGATTAGATAAATTAGGATCCATAAAACTTCTACCTAAAAGATTTATAACAAGAACTTTTTCATTATTATAATTTATTATCTTATAACCATTTTCTTTAGCATCTTCATAATTAGCAGGAATTATTATATTATTTTTACTATCTTCTAAAAGGTCAAAAATATCATTATTTCCAAATGTATGATTTCCCATAGTTATTAAATTTACATTCATTTTCATAAGCTCTTTATATTGCAAGTTGGTAATGCCGTGCCCATTAGCACAATTTTCAGCATTTGCAATTATTAGATTAGGTTTGTATTCATCCTTTAAGTGATGAATATTTTCTTTTAAGTATTCAAGACCAGGGCTTCCGTATATATCGCCTATAAATAATATTCTAATAATAATTTCCCCTTTCTTTTAAAAAAGGGCTCTTAGGCCCTCTTTTTATTTAGCAGTCTCAACTGCTCTTGTCTCTCTTATAACTGTTACTTTAATTGTTCCCGGATATGACATTTCACTTTCGATTTTTTCTTTAATCTCTCTTGCAAGAGTAAAAATATTTTCATCAGTTAGCTCATTTGGTTTAACAATTACTCTTACCTCACGACCTGCCTGAATTGCGTATGATTTATCAACACCATTATGGCTATTTGCGATTTGCTCAAGCTTTTCAAGACGTTGTAAGTAATTTTCAAGTGATTCATTTCTTGCTCCTGGTCTTGCCGCTGATAATGCATCAGCTGCTGCAACTAATACAGCAATAACAGATTCAGCCTCTTTATCACCATGATGCGATGCAATAGCATCAATTACTTCTTTTGGTTCTTTATATTTAGATGTAATATTAACACCTATTTCAACGTGAGATCCTTCAATCTCATGGTCAACTGCTTTTCCGATATCATGAAGTAAGCCTGCTCTTCTTGCGATTGCTTCATTTTCACCAAGTTCAGCAGCAAGCTTACCTGCAAGATTTGCAACTTCAAGCGAATGGTGTAAAACATTTTGACCATAGCTTGTTCTAAAGTTTAATCTACCTAAAAGTTTAACAAGGTCAAGATGCATCTTGCCGCAGTTTGCTTTAAATAGGGCATCCTCACCAACCTCATGAATAATTAGCTCAACTTCATTTTTAGTTTTTTCAACAATTTCTTCAATTCTAGCAGGATGGATCTTTCCATCTTTTAAAAGTTTAGTTAAAGCGCGAGATGCTATTTCTCTTCTAATTGGATCAAACCCTGAAATAACTAAGGTATTAGGAGTATCATCAATTAAAAGGTCAACTCCTGTAAGAGATTCAAAACAGTGAATATTTCGTCCCTCACGACCAATTATCCTACCTTTGTTTTCATCATTTTCTAAATCAAATATTGTAACAGTCGCCTCAGATGTTACCTCAGATGCAAGCGATTGACAAGCATAAGATAAAATTTCTTTAGCCTTTTGATTAGCAGTAGTTTTTGCTTTTTCTTCTTCTTCTTGGATAAAAGTATAAACCTCTTTTCTAGTTTTTTCTTTTACTTCATCCATAATAATTTCTTTTGCTTTTTCTTTTGTTAGTCCTGCAATTTGGACTAATTTTTTCTCTTGTTCATCAATTTTATTTTCTAATTCTTGTTGCATTTTTTCAAGTTCTAGTTTTCTTTCATCATTTCTTTCTTCTCTTTTAGATAAAGACTCCTCACGTCTGTCAAGAGATTCAGATCTTTTAGTTAATGATGTGTCACGTTCATTTATTTTTTCTTCTTGGTTGGTTAAAATCCTACGACGTGAATTTATTTCCTCTTCTTGAATTTCACGTAGGCGTTGGTTTTCTTGCTTAGCCTCATCTAATGCTTTTGCTTTAATTTCTTTTGCCTCTTTACGGCTTTGCTCAATTAATTCATTTGCTTTTGTGCTAGCATTTTCAGTGTTTTTCTTATCAAGTATTTTTTTTATAAAAAAACCTATACCAATACCTATGGCAATAGATACTAATACAACTGGTAGAATTATTCCTAAAATTAGAACAAGATTACTAAGAAGTATTCTCATAATCTTTTCCTCCATTTTTAAGAATTATTTAAGATACAAATTTAATTTAATATATATAAATAATAATTAGTTTCCTTAACTATTATATACAAAAAATAGATATTTTCCAAAAAAAATAATTTATTTTAAGTTTTAGTATTTTAATGTGGTAATTTATTAAAATAATGTATAATATAATTTGGTGATTATATGGACAAGAAAGCTAAGATAGTTAAATTTCGTAAAATAATTATATTATTATTGTTTTTGGTAGTACTACCACTTTTTATCCTAGGAATTGTAGGAACTACTTACAGAGTTGAGAGTAACCGCATTACTGCTAAAGTTGGTGATGAGATTATGAGTTTTTCAAAAAGCGATTTTAAAGAATATGTAAAGGGTAAATCAGGAGTATTTGATTTTGCGACTTTTGAGTTAAGAGCTGAATCAAGATATGTTTACTATGATAGCGCCCAAGATGCAAAAGATAAATTCCAACCAGTTGGATATGGTCTTAGAGTAGGTGCTAAGGTAGATGTTAAAGAAAGCGATGAAAGTCTTTTAGATGGTCAAAAATACAACACTAAAGTATATGCAGGAATGACTGTTCACTATGACAAAAATAAAGAAATAAACTTTAAAGGTGAAAAAGATAAATCAAGCCTAAATACTAAATTTGAAAAAAGAGACTACTCGAAAGATTCAACTAATGAGCAAAGCTTTTTCTCCAAAATAAGAGGACCACTTCCTTATAGAGTTCCTTTTGTTGGTTGGGTTAGAAAAACTGTTATGTATTTTTTAGTAAGAGTTCCTTTGAAAAACCAACCAGAAGTTGATAAACTAATTGCTGAGAAAGAGTTAGAAGGTAAAAAACCAAGCACAAGCGATATTGAAAAAAAGTTAAGATATCAAGACTTTAAATTTAAACTTACAGTTGATGAAAGCGTTATTCCACTAGATAAATGGAGACATGAAAAGTTTTAATAATTAAATATTATTTAGCAGTCTATTTATAAAAAAATATAAATAGGCTGCTTTTTATTTTAGATTATATAATATTAAAATTTTAAAATAATTGCTATAAAAAACCACAAAGCCTAAAATATCTTACTTGATTTTAAAATAATAGTATTTTATGCTAAAATATTTATTGGTGATTAGATTTGATAGTTTTATACGGTGGTTCATTTAATCCCCCTACTTTAGGGCATTTTAATCTTGTTAAAGAGTTAAATGATAAATTTATCATAAAGAAAATAATTATAATTCCAAGCCTTAAAAGCGATAGTAAAAAGTTGCTTGATTTTAAGCATCGCTTTTTAATGCTTAACTTGATGTTTAAAAAGGTAAAAAACGTTGAAATATCAGACTATGAGAAAAAAGTTCCCTTTAAAGGAACATACTATGAACTTTTAGAAATAGAAAAAAAATATGGCGAAAAGCCATATCTTGCAATCGGTGCTGATAATTTTAAAAATCTAGAAAATTGGATAAATTATAAAAAACTTATAACTGAATTTCCAATAATTGTATTTAATAGAAATAAAAATCTTGCTTGGGCTAAGATTGATAAATTTAATAAAGACAATAATTCTAATTTAATGTTTGTTGATTTAAAAGAGGAGTCATCATCTACTTTAGTTAGAGAAAATATTGAAGAGTATAAAAGATTTTTAACTCCTGAGATATATAAATACCTTAAAAAGAAGAAGATAAATTTTAATGTATAAACATAATCTATTTAATATAAGCTCAATTGGGCCTTATTTAAAAGTTGAAAATATAAATGATAACACATCTAACTTAATTGGGTTTTTAGATAAAAATAAAGACTCGTTTTTAACTGTTACTCCATATTTATATTTAATATCAAAAGATGCTTTTAACTCTTTTGATGATATAAATATTTACGATGAGCTTTATCTAAGCCTTTTAAGGATTGTAAAGACTACTAAAAATAAAAATGTATTTACAATTACTACTTTATTTAATTTTGAAAATACTAGATTTATTGCAACTGCAGTAGTTTATAAAAATAATATTATTGGAATTATTCCACAAGATGATTACATTAAAAGCTATAAAAGATATTTTAGCGATAGTGTTAATTTAAATAAAATAAAAATAGATAATTTAGATATTCCGCTAGGAGAGATGATATTTAAATTTAATGATTTAAATATTGCTTTTATTCAAGGCTATGATAGTCATAGTAAGTTTTCTAAAATTATTAAATACTCTCAAAATGGGGCTAATTTAATAGTTGATATAACAAGCCAATCATTTGATGGAAAATTATTTGATTATTATAAAAATAAAGCTGCGACAATTTCTAAAATGCTTGATTTAGCATATTTTCTAGTTTACCCAAGCATGCACGATAGCACGGCTAAAAATGTAAACATGGGCGGGGCGGTTTTTTCATCGCTTGGAATGAGTTTTGATTATAACTTAATTCCTGTTGATGAAAGCGAAAATGAAACTTGCGATTATGGCATTGATACTTATACTTTTGATTTAGATGAGGTTTTATCTGAAAGATTTAAAAAAGGACTTAAGTATGAAAAAGATATTTTAAAAATTGAAAATAAACTTAGTGAGTCAAAAGATATAAACTTATATAATTTTTTAAAATTTCCATTTCTTGCTGATTTATCAGATTCTTCACTTGAGGGGATAATATTTTCGCAAGTAAATGCAATATCTAGAAAGTTTGACTCACTTCCTAAAATTAAAAAAGCAGTAATCGGAGTATCGGGGGGGCTTGATTCAACTTTAACCCTTCTTGCAACCTGCTTTGCTTTTGATAATTTAGGATATAAAAGAGAGAATATTATCGGAATGATTTTGCCTTGTTTAAACACTTCATGTGATAGTTTTAAAGATGCTTATTTTATTTGTGATTTACTTTTTTTTAGCTAGAAAATAGTTGAAATAGATGATGCAATGCTAGTTTCACTTGATAATATTAAATGCAAAGAAAAAAATATAACCTATGAAAATGCTCAGGCAAGAATTAGAATGGAAATATTAACTAATACTTCAAATAAGGAAAATGCCATTTTAATGGGAACATCTGATTTATCTGAAATACTTTTAGGATATTTTACATTTGCAGGAGATCAAATATCTCACTATGCAACAAATTCTTATATTCCTAAAACACTAGTTAGAATTTTAACTGGTAAGTATGCCGATTATTTTGCAGATACAGAAATGGAAAAAGTTTTAGAGCGTATTATTTTAAAACCAATCTCAGCAGAACTTTTAAAAAATCAAGATACTGAAAAAGTGCTTGGAAGATATGAGATAAATGATTTTATCATGTATCATTATGTTAAAAGTAAATGGAAAAAAGAAAAGATTATATATTTATTAGAAAAACTATTTAATCTTGAAAATGAAACTTCCATAAATTATGTTAATAACTTTATAACAAGATTTAATAAAAATCAATTTAAGCTTAAAGGACTTGCAAACTGCGCTAATTTATTTAGTGAAACTTTTCCTTATATTGATGATATTATGATGCTTTCAGATAATGAAAAATAAAAAAGTTTTACTTGGCTTATCTGGCGGGATTGATAGTAGTGTATCTTTGTATTTACTTTTAAAAAAAGGCTATGATGTCGATTGCCTTTTTATGAGAAATTGGGATAGTGAGATAAACAATGACTTACTTGGTAATCCTAATAATTTAAATGATATCTGTCCGCAGGAGTTAGATTATAACGATGCTGTTAGTATTGCTAAAAGATTTAATACTAAAATAATTAGAAAAGATTTTATAAAAGAGTATTGGGATGATGTATTTACTTATTTTTTAAATGAGTATAAAAAAAATAGAACCCCTAATCCTGATATTATTTGCAATAACGAAATTAAATTTAAAGCCTTCCTAGATTATGCCATAAAAAATAATTATGACTTTATTGCAACAGGTCATTATGCTAAGTTAAAAAATAAAAGTTTATATATTTCAAAAGATAAGAAAAAAGACCAAACTTATTTTCTGGCTCAGCTTACAAAATCTCAGCTTGAAAAAGTTATCTTTCCATTATCAAGAATTAAAAAAGAAAAAGTAAGAAAAATAGCTAAAAGGCTTAACCTAGAAAACAAAGATAAAAAAGACTCAACTGGAATTTGTTTTATTGGAGAGAGAAATTTTAGGAATTTTTTAAAAAATTATTTAAAAGAAAACCCAGGCGATATTACTACATTAAATGGCAGGGTTTTAGGAAGACATACAGGGCTTTTCTTTTATACAATTGGGCAAAGGAAGAATTTAAATATAGAAAATTTAAAGGATTATCCAGGACCTTATTATGTTGTTGGAAAGAATGTTGAAGATAATATATTATATGTTGAGAATAAGGATAATCTAGAATATCTATATTCTAATATGGCGATTTTAGATAATTGTGTATTTAGAGAGGATATTAAAGAGAGTAATTGTTTTATAAGATTTCGCCACCAGCAAAAACTTATAAAAGGAAAAATTATTAAAGATAATAATTTATATAAAATAAAATATAAAAACACAAAAGCTGTAACACCAGGACAGCTTGCTGCAATTTATTTTAAAAATAAATGCGTGGGAGCAGGTTTTATTGATACAGTTTACTATGATGGAATAAAAAGGAGCTACTAATGGAAAATCTTTTTGGTAAAAATCAAGATGGTCTTGAAGAGTATAACGGATATATTAAAAACTATCTTTATAAAAACTTAGAAAATAACTTCATGATTTGCCGCTTTAAAAGCGGAAGTAATGAATTTATTTGTATTGGTTATTTTTCAGATGAGCTTGAAAATATTCCGATTAAAATAAAAGGAAAGTTTACATTTCACACAACCTATGGAAAAAGATTTGAAGTTAGTGAGGTTGTTAAAGAAGATAAGCACTTTAATAAAGAAGGACTTATTAGATATTTTTCAGGCGGACAATTTCCAGGTATCGGTGAGAAAAAAGCGCAAGCAATTGTAGAAAAGCTTGGTGTTGAGGCAATTGATTTGATTAAAAAAGATCCAAAATGCCTTGATGATATAAATGGTCTTAATCCGATTTTAATAAAAAGAATTTATCAGTCACTTGTTGAAAATGAAGAAAGTGATAAAGTTGTTGTTGAACTTTTAGGTCTTGGTATAAGAGGAAGACTTGCTCAAAGAATTATTAGAATGTTTTCAGGCTCTGCATATGAGGTAATAAAAAAAGACCCATATGCTTTAATTGAGCTTGTTCCAGGTGTTGGATTTAAAAGAGCTGATAGAATTGCGGAGATTTTAAATATTTCCAAAAAAGATCCTAAAAGAATTCAGGCAGCTTTAATTTATATTATGAATGAGCTTTTAAATCAAAAAGGTAATTGCTATTTTACTAAAGAGGAAATATTTTCTAAAATGGAGCATGATTTAAGAATAATTGATAATCTTGAAAGCAATCTAGACGCTCTTTCTAAAATTAAAAAAGTTATTATTGAAGATGAAAACATTTACTTAAAAAATGTTTATGATTGTGAGATAAGTATATCCAAAAATCTAAATAGATTAAACATGAGTAAATCATTTCACGATGAATATGCTAAAAGATTAGATGACGAAATAATTAAATATGAAAAAATGTCTCAAATGACATATACCGAAAAACAAAAAGAGGCGATTTTATCAGCCCTTAAAAATAAAATCTCAATTATAACGGGAGGACCTGGAACTGGTAAGACAACAATAATTAAAGCAATAGTTGATATATACTCAATTATAAATTCTAAAAATAAAAGAGATGCGGAAACTGAAATTGCCCTTCTTGCGCCAACTGGAAGAGCTGCTAAGAGAATGGGAGAGATCTTAAATTTTAAAACTCAAACAATCCACAGGGCGTTAGAATATGATGGGGTTAATATAAAAAGAGATGAAAAAAATCCTTTATATGAAAAAATGCTAATTGTTGATGAATCCTCAATGATAGATATATTTTTAGCAGATTCACTTTTGAAGGCTTTAAGAAATGATGTAAAAGTTGTCTTTGTAGGAGATGTTGATCAGCTCCCAAGTGTTGGTCCTGGAATATTTTTTAAAGATATAATTGATTCTGGATTATTTAAAACAACATATCTTGCTGAAATACACCGCCAAAGTGAAGGTTCAGACATTATAAAAATTGCAGGACTTGTAAATAGTAAAAAATTAAAGGTTGAGAATTTATTTAATCTTAGAGGAGACGTTTCAACTAAAGTGGTATCTGATGATGATTTGGCAGACGAGATTTTAAAAATTGTAAAAGATAAATTAAAAGATGGAATAAGTCTTGTTGATGATATGCAAATTTTAATCCCCCAAAGACAAGGACCACTTGGGATAAATATAATCAATAAAATGATTCAAGATTTTTATATTAAAAACAAGGATAGAAAAATTATTATAAAATCAGTTAGTGATAAAGATGAAGAAATTGAAAATGCCTTTTATGTGGGAGATAAGGTTATTCAAACTGAAAATGATTCAACAAATAATATTATGAATGGAAACATTGGAAAAATTGTTGCAATTCAGGGACTTGAATCAGGTAATCCGCTTGTATTTATTAGCTTTGATAATAGAACTGTTCAATATGATAGACAAAGTATGCATAAAATTGAACTTGCATATGCAATAACAATTCACAAATCACAAGGATCAGAATATCCTTATATCATTGTTCCGATTTCTAGAAAATATGCAAACATGCTAAAAAAAGAGTTAATTTATACAGCAATTACAAGAACTAGAAAAAAACTTTACTTAATTGGGGATTTATACTATCTTCCATATAAGACAACAGATTTACTTGCAAAAAGAAAAACAACCCTTGCCCAAAGGTTAAAAGAATTAAAAAAGGGTAAAAATACTAATGATAATGGTATTTTTAGTGATATTGTTTTAATTGACCCATCAAAATGATATAATTTAACTGAGCCCTTATAGTATAATGGCAGTACGCAGCAATGGTAATGCTGAAATCCTAGTTCAATTCTAGGTAGGGGCAAAGTAAAAGGAGCAGTATGTTAGAAAATATATATACATTAGATGATTTTATTGGCTATATTCAATCATTTTATAAAGATGATGAAGTTAAAAAAATGATTTCAAACTGTCTAAAAGACACATTAGATAGGACAATTAAAAGATTAAAAGATGGCTCATATTTTGTAATTACTGGTGATATTCCAGCAATGTGGTTAAGGGATTCATCAGCTCAAATTAGACCATTTTTATTTCTTTGCAAAAAATCTAAACAAATTAAAGATATTGTAAAAGGAATAATCGAAACACAGAAAGGTCAAATTTTGCATGATCCATATGCCAATGCCTTTAATGAAACAGAAAACGGAAATGGTCATCAAGATGACACCACAAAGATGACACCGCTACTTTGGGAGAGAAAATACGAAATAGATTCACTTTGCTATCCGATTCAGTTAAGTTATCTTTACTATAAAAATTCAAATGATTCATCAATATTTGATAAAAAGTATTTAGATATGGTTAAGCTTATAGTTGAAACATTTATAACTGAACAAGACCATGAATTAAAATCTAAATACAGATTTGAAAGAACTAATCCTGGAATTATGGAAGTTGTTGAAAGAAGAAAATATGAAACTCTTGCAAGAGGTGGTCTTGGTACACCTGTTAAAAGAAATGGCCTTATTTGGTCTGGATTTCGTCCAAGCGATGATGCTTGTCAGTTTGGGTATTTAATACCTAGCAATATGTTTGCGGTTGTTTGCATGAGATATTTGAAAGAGATAATTGTAAACTTTTATCAAGATGAAACGGGATTTTTAGAAAAAATTGATAAACTTGAAAAAGAAGTATCAATGGCTATTGAAAAGTATGCGGTAGTTGAAAAAGATAATAAGAGGATATATGCTTTTGAAGTTGATGGATTTGGCAATTATCTTTTAATGGATGATGCTAATGTTCCAAGCTTATTATCAGCACCATATCTTGGGTATTGTAAGGCTAATAGCCAAGTTTATAAAAATACAAGAGATTTTATTCTATCAAAAAATAATCCATTTTATTTTGAGGGGAAATTTGCAAAAGGTGTGGGAAGTCCTCATACACCAGATAATCACATTTGGCATATTGCACTTGCAATTGAAGGAATAACTACTCTTGATACAAAAAGAAAAGAAGAAATATTAGAAACATTTAAAAAAACAACTGCCAATACATATATGATGCATGAGGGGTTTAATGTTGATAATCCTAGTGATTTTTCAAGATCTTGGTTTAGCTGGGCTAATTCAATGTTTATAGAATTTTTGCTTTCTATAAATAATATTAAGCTTGCAGGAATTGATGATTAAATAGATAAATAATGACATAATAAAAAGGGGCTGTAAAGAAACAAAATAAAAATTGTTTCCTACAGCTTTTTTTTCTTTGTTTTCCGTGGAATGAGAGGTTATTTATGTTTTTGTTTATGAATTCACGATTTTTGGGCAAAACAAAAGAAAGTTTTATAAAAACTCTATGAAAAT
>CAUUCL010000001.1:0-107487 GCA_963543845.1 uncultured Acholeplasmataceae bacterium | reverse complement strand
CCTTTTTTTATTTGAAAAAAAATAAAAAAACGCACATTTTACTGTGCGTCTTTTATAGCCTTATTTCTTTACAGCCCCTTTTTTACTAGATTTTTCTTAGATAAAAATGATAAAATTTTCTAAAATAAAAGAGCTAATTGCACAGGGGCTGCGTACTTAACATACGCTTAACGAAGCTGTGTGTAGCTCACCCATGTCTAACTTTTAGCTCATTAGAATTTTAGCATAATTTTTTGGTTCTTGATATTTTCTTACAATTTGTTTTTCAATAATTTGAAATGTCTACAAAATGTAGTTGGTTGAACAACATATAACCTATTCATAGGAGGAGGTTTTACCTTCCTACTTTCATTATCGAGTCTTTTTTATTTTGGTTCTTGTCCAAAGTTTATGGTCAAATTTTAGTTAAATCTTTTATTTATATCAATTATGGATAACTCGGATATATTTAAAACAATCTTTATAGGGTGATTTTTAGTATTAATTATTGAAATCCCAATATCCGTTGTTACCACTACCAACATATTTTAGATTATCTATCTCTTTTATGGTTCTTTCGATAGTTTTTACACTAACCCCAGCTGCTTTTGCAATATCCTTTCTTGTAATTTTCTTATCTTTTTTTATTTTTTCTTTAATAAACTCTATAAGTGACATTTTATCGTGAGCGACATCGTGAGCGACATCGTGAGCGACATTTGTCCCTCCAACCTTTTGAGTAGCTATTTTTTTTAAGGGAATAATTGTTCTAAAAATATCCCCTTCTTCAAATATTGGATTTTGTCCTGAATAAAGTTGTGTATACTTATATGTATTTTTCATTCCAGATCCGAGTTCATCTGCAAGACCTATTTCTCTAAAAACTTTCGATATTGATGGATTTTTAGGAAATGGTTCGGAATTTTTTAAATTTAATTGTCCCATTCCATGTGCTAAATTACTATTTTCAACAGTAATCTTTTCATCATCAATAATCATCTTTGCAGGATACCCACTTGAATAATCTCTGTGCGCTAGTGTATTTGATACAATTTCCCTAAGAATTCTATCTCTCGCATTGACATTTAAAATTCCATCTAAAACAAATAAATCATTTAAATGTTTTTGTCCGAATTTTATAAGTCTATCATAACTGTCAATTAGATTAGTAATTACAACATCTCTATCATCATATCTATCTTTATTTTCTACTCTAAATATTGCATCTGTTTTATGATGAGGAAGAACTGACATTATGGAGTTATCTTTTCCAAATAATAAAATAGCTGCTAGTGTGATTCCTTCTTGTTTGGTTTCGGGATCTTTTAAAATTAAATTAGCACTTCGTAAAAGTTCTTCATCACTCATATTACCCCAAATGTGATTTTTATCTCTAGATGTAGCTATTTTTCTTGCTTTGGCAATAATAGAAGTGTCAAGAAAATCAATATCAAGATTTGGATAAACTTTGTTTACAAAATAACTTCCTTGTTTTCTTGCATATAGTTTATAAATGATTTCTGAATAATTTGTAACATTAATATCACCCTCATAAGACCTATCCCAAATTTTTCCGTTGCATCTACATACCTGACACCCTTCAGGTACTCTGATGTAAATTACTTTCTTATCGTCAATATCAAAAACCTCAGGTATTAAATAAAGTGGTGGATATATTTTTTGAGGATTATTGATTGTAGTAGTAAATTCCTTTATAATTTTATCTACTTTGTCTTTGTTAATACCAACAATTTGTTTTTTATCATTTACACCAAGTAAAATATGTCCGCCATTTCTATTATTGAAAGAGCATACTGTATCAAAGACATCTTTTGATAAGGCATTTTTAGATTCTTTAAATTCTACATCTATTTTTTCTCCGGTCTGGATTAACTTTTTTATATCTCCTGCTGACATAATAATTCACCACCTTAACTTTATTTTTATTAAAATTTATTTCCTTCTAATTCTATAATTTATATAAAAATTATATCATTTTCAAAGCATTTTTCTATCATAGATTTAATTTTTAATTAGATTTAAAAAAATCAACTTTTTTAATTTTGTAAAATATTATTTTACTTTTTGCAATAAAACTATTGTTTCAATATGTGATGTCATTGGGAACATATCAAATGGTGTAATACTTATTATTTTGTAATTTTTCTCTAAAATCTTTAAATCAGTTGAAAGAGTTTTTGCATCACATGATATGTATATAATATTCTCGGGGTTAATCGAAAAAATATTTTTAATAACATCTGCTCCAAGTCCAGTTCTTGGAGGATCTATTACTAATTTATCAATTTTAATATCTTTTTTATTTTTGCTAAATTTAAAAAAATCATCGGATATAATTTCTATATTACTAATTTTATTTTTTTCTATTGCATCCTTAGCGGCCTTGGTTGCATCTTTGTTTATTTCAACAGAATATATCCTCTTTACATATTTAGATAAAAATATAGAAATAGATGATACGCCTGAGTATGCATCTATTACAACATCTTCTTTTTTAAAAATTCCTAATTTCAAAACCTCATTGTAAAGATTTATAGCTTGCTTATAATTAAGCTGAAAAAAACTTGTAGGTGATAAGTTTATAAATTTATTATCAGGATAATACTCACTTAAATAATCATTACCTAATACTTTTATCTCTTTAAGATTTATCCTTTTTCTGTCATCTGGATCTTTTAGTATTATTTTATAAATTGATTTAATAAATGGGTATTTAATTGCTAAATTATTTGCAAACTCGCTAATACCAAAATCATCTTTTAAGTAAAAATAAACCATCATTTCGTGTTTTATATTCTCTCTTATTCCAATTTCAAAAAGAGTTCCTGATTTTTCTTTTTTATTATATATTGGAATATTGCTAAGTTTTATCTCTTTAATAACTTTTTTATAAAACTCATTTATCCTATTTGATTGAACGGGACAATAGCTCATATTAAAAAGTTGATTCGTACCTTTTCTATATAATCCAGATACAATATTTTTTCCTATCTTTTGAATTTTTATCTCGGTTTTATTTCGATATCCTAAAATCTCAGGACTTTTTATTATATGATTTATTCTAATATTATTTATATTTAATTTTTGACATTTTAGTAAAAACTTTAGCTTCTCCATTTTATAATCAAGAGTTTTATTGTATTTTAAATGCATCATAGTGCATCCACCACAAATAGTATAATAAGGGCATGCAGGGTTTGTTCTATCTTCTGATTTTTTTATAATTTCAATAATTTTACCCTCAAGTGCGCCGCGCTTGTTTTTCTCTATTTCGGCTTTTACTAATTCATCAGGAAGAGCATAGTAAATGTATACTGGCTCATTTTCTAAATAAGCAAGTCCCTCAGCATCGTTTGCAAGCCTTTGAATTTTAATATTTTTAATCATATAATCACCAATAAAATAATTATACATTATTTTATATTTTTAGGTAAGTAAAAAAAGTAAAATATTATATAATATAGATATGATTGAAAAAATATTCGGAAAAATTGAACAAGTAAAAAATAACGCAATTATCCTAAAAGTAGGTGCTTTTTATTTTGAGATTTTAGTATCTAATCCCTACTCATATAAACTTGGTGATGAGATGGATGTTTATACACATTTGATGATTAGATCAAACGATGATGAGATAAATCTTTTTGGCTTTAGAACATCTCTTGAAAAAACTCTATTTTTAAAACTTATTCAAATTCAAGGAATTGGTCCAAAGACAGCAATTGCGATTTTAGCAAAGGATAGTGCCGAGAAAATAATTGAGGAAATTCAAAATGGAAATATTAACTATCTTTCAAGTGTACCAAAGCTTGGAGTTAAGACTGCGCAAAAAATAGTAATAGAACTATCAGATAAAATAGGACAAAGCATATACAGTCAATCAGATGATTTAAAAATGGTTTCGGCAACATTAAAATCTTTTGGATATGGAGATGCAATAATTAGCAAAGCAATTTGTAAAATTGAAAAAAGCTCAGATTTATCTAAAATGGTAAAAGATGCCTTAAGAGTTATCGCAAGTATTAAATAATGCAAGAAAAAGAAATTTTAACATTAAGACCTAAAAAGTTATCTGAGTATGTTGGTCAAAATGATACAAAAGAAATTATAGATGTATACTTAAAGGCTGCAACAAAACGTGAGGAAGTACCTGATCACCTCCTTTTTTATGGACCAAGTGGTCTTGGTAAAACAACGCTTGCTGAAATTATTGCAAGCGAACTAGGAACAGGTTTTAAAATAATAACAGCGGGCTCAATTGAAAAAACTGGAGATTTAGTCTCAATTTTAACATCACTTAATCCAGGCGATATTTTATTTATTGATGAAATTCACCGCCTTCCTAAAATTGTTGAGGAGGTTTTATACTCAGCAATGGAGGATTATGTAATAGATGTTGTAGTTGAAAAAGATAGTGAGAAAAGGACAATAAGACTTGATTTAGTTCCTTTTACTTTAATTGGGGCAACTACGATGTTTGGTAATATCTCAAGTCCTTTAAGGTCACGCTTTGGGGCTATTTTTAAACTTAATTATTATTCAAATGAGGAAATTTTACAAATACTTAAAAGAACTGCTAGCATATATGAGATTAAATCAGACGATAGCGCCCTTTATGAAATTGCTAAAAGGTCGCGATTTACCCCAAGAATTGCCAATCAGCTTTTTTTAAGAATCAGAGATTTTGCGGATGTTTTAAATAAAGGCACAATAAATCATGAAATAATTGAAAAAGGATTTAATTTATTAAAAATTGATGAAGATGGATTAAATGAGCAAGATATAACTTATTTAAAAGCTCTTGTTAATAATTTTTCAGGTGGTCCTGTTGGAATTGAGACGCTTGCAACTTTTATCCACGAGGCACAATCGACTGTTTTTGATGTGTATGAGCCATATCTTATAAGTCAGGGTTATATTAAATGTAGCCCAAGAGGAAGAGTTGCGCTTGATAAAGCATATAAAAAACTTGGAGTTGCTTTTAAAAAATATAAAAAGGATTTATTTTCTAATGAATAAAAACTTATTTAATTATAACCTGCCACCTGAGTTAATTGCTCAAAGTCCAAGTCTTGAAAGAGATGAGTCAAGACTTTATTTTCTTGATAGAAAAAAAGAAATTCAAAAAGATTTAAAATTTAAAGATATCAAAAATATTATAAAAAAAGATATGGTTCTTGTTTTAAATGAGACTAAAGTAGTAAGCGCTAGATTTTTTGCAGTAAAAGAGGTAACTAATGCCAAGATTGAAATTTTTTATTTAAGCCATAACAAAGATGAAATGACTGCCCTTGTAAAGCCTGCAAGAAGAGTTAAAGAGGGAGTAAAACTAATTGTCGATGATAATTTTTATCTTATTGCTAAAAAAAGTTTAGATGATGGAATTATTTTATTTAAAACTAATCTATCAGATAATGATTTAATAGAAAAGCTTGAAAAAATCGGTGAAGTTCCACTTCCGCCTTATATTAAAGAAAAAATAGATGATAAAAAAAGATACCAGACAGTTTATGCTAATAAGCTTGAAAGCAGCGCTGCTCCAACAGCAGGACTTCATTTTACCAATGAGCTTTTAGAATATTTAAAAAATCAAGGTGTCGAGATTTTAAAAATATCGCTTAAAATTGGTCTTGGAACATTTAGACCAATTAAAACTGATAATATTTTAGATCATAAAATGCATTATGAAAGCTATGAGATATCTGATTATGTAGCAAGTAGGCTAAATGATGCAATAAAAAATAAAAAAGAAATTATTGCGGTTGGGACAACCGTTGTAAGAACTCTAGAGTCTAATTTTTTAATAAATAAAAATATTACTCCTGGATTATATGATACTAATTTATTTATATATCCAGGTTATAAATTTAATGTTATTAATCACTTAATAACTAATTTTCATCTTCCTGAATCAAGTCTAATTTGTCTTGTTTCAGCATTTTATAATAGAGAAAAAATAATTAATGCATACAACGATGCAGTTTTAAAAAAGTACCGTTTTTTCTCATTTGGGGATGCCATGTTAATATGGTAAAATGATGTAAAATATGTAATTCATTTTACCTTTTTGTAAGCGTTTTCATATTTATTGAAAAAAAATATCATTTTATGTATAATATAAATGTATATGAAAAGTTCTTTTTTTTTAACAAGTAAAAATTATTTATTAACAGTGTGGTTGGTTGTTGGCTTATCCATACTTTTTTTACTTATTCTATCTATAGTAGTTATTTTACTTGTCATTAAAAAAAGAAAACAAAAAGATTTAATTAGTGATGAGCAAGTTAAAAAGGCAAATGATATTATTTCATTTTTAGGAGATAAGGAAAATATTAAAAGTATTGAAAATAGAAATGAAAGAGTTGAGTTTGAAATATTAGATAGTAAAAAAATTGATATTGCTGGTATAAATAGTTTAAAACTTGGAGCAATGTTAACTAAAAATATAATTAAGTTTTCAATAAAAAAAGATGATGTTATTGTTATAAATGAGATAAAAAAAATAATAAGAGGTGAAAGGTAATATGGAAAGAAAATTCTTAATAGTTGCAGAGTATGGAATTCATGCAAGACCTACAACAAGACTTGTAAATGAATCAATGAAATATGAATCTCAAATATTTATGGAATCACTTGGTAAAAAAGTAAATCTTAAATCCATTATGGGAGTAATGTCTTTAGGAATTTATCGTGGAGAGACTGTTACAATTTTCATCTCTGGAAGTGATGAGGAAGTTGCAATGAAAAATATATCTGATTTTATAATTAGCGAGGGACTTGGAAGGATTGTATGACGCTTGATAGATTTTTAGAGCTTTGCAATATTTACTCAATTAGCGGTTTTGAAGAGGATGTAAGAAAATATGTCCTATCAAATATAGATAGTAAAGCATATAGCATAATAAAAGATCCGAAAGGGTCTGTTTTTGCTTTAAAAAAATCTAAAAATAAAAATGCTAAAAATGTATTAGTAGCTGCTCATTTTGATGAAGTTGGCTTTTTAGTATCAAAACTAAATAAAAACGGAACAGTTTCACTTGTTCCAATTGGTGGAATAAATCCGATGATTTTGCTTTCTTGCGAGCTTTTTGTAAAAAATGAGTTAGGAAAACTTATTCCTGGAGTTATAGGAGGAATTGTTCCTCATCTTACAAAAGGGATGGATAAATTTGAATATACATTTAAAGATTTAAAATTAGATCTTGGCTTTTCTGACTTATCTGAGCTTGAAAAAAATAAGATTTATCCAGGAGCACAAGTATTTTTTAAAAATAATGCTCACCTTAGTTTTAATAAAAAAAGAATATTTTCTAAATCAATTGATAATAGAATAGGATGTGGAATACTTCTTGATTTGATTGATAATTTAAAAGATTGCGAGTTAGATTACAACTTATACTTATCATTTCACACCCAAGAAGAAGTCGGTCTTCGTGGAGCTAAGATAGCATCTCAAAACATAAATCCAGATATTATGATAGCAGTTGATACATCTCCTATTGATGATGTAAATAATCCTGAAAGTAAAAACCACCTTGGAGATGGTCCGATGGTAAGAGTATATGACCCTGGTAATATTATGAAAAATACTTTAAGAGAATTTTTAAAAAGTAGTTTTCAAAAATATAAAATTAAATACCAAGAGTATGTGGGTTTTGGCGGAACAGATGCAAATGCTTATAATATTGCAAACTCTGGAATTATCTCGACAGCCCTAGTTATTCCTGCAAGGTATATTCACACCTCATGCGGAGTTGCTGATATATCTGATATTGAAAATGAAATTAAATTTTTAACATCATTTTTAAAAAATCTTAAAAATGATGAGATAATAGGCTTATTAGAAAATAACTAATAAAAAGCGAATGCTGGCTAGCATTCGCTTTTATTTTAGATAATCTATAATATTTAATTCTTTTTTTAATTTAGCAGTATTTTTAAACACTTTTAAAAAGTATTCAAGTAGTTTATCATAATCTATCTTATCTTCTTTAATAATATTTTCGCTAACTACTCTTTCAATATTTGCAACCTTACTAAGCTCTACTAAATCATAAGTTATTTTTCCATTTAATATTTTTAAATAAGACATATAACCACTATGATTTTGAACTGCCTTTTTAACTGAGAATTTAGAAATATTAAATGCCAGTTTTAAATCAAATGAAGATTTAATATGATTTGCAGATCTTTGCATTAAGGATAAATCAATTCCCCTTGATTTTATATTTAAATCTTTTTTTATAAGGCTTGATAATATACTCGCACATCCTCCAAGATTAGCATTTCCAAATTGATCATTTGAAATATTTTTGCCATATTCTTTGATAATATATTCATTATCACTAGTTTTTAAGCCTTCTGAAACTATAACTAAAACATTATTTTTTACTTTTAACTGTTTTTTAATATCTTCTAAAAAACTATCATAGGAAAAAGGAATTTCAGGGGGATAGATTAAATCAGGTCCATAACCTGATAAATTAGAAAGATAGGCTGAAAGGCTAAGATGACCTGCATTTCTTCCCATAATCTCAACTATATTAACTTGCTTTAAATTATATGATGCAAAGTCAAGTTTTAACTCGGAAATTGTTTTTGTAATATATTTTACAGAAGATAAAAATCCAGGAGAAAAATAAGTATATGATAAATCATTATCAACGGTTTTTGGTATTCCGATTATATTTATTTCATATTTTTCTTCTTTAAAAAAATTATATAACTTACTGCAAGTATCCATTGTATCATTTCCGCCATTAACTAGAATATACCTGATATTGCTTAGCTTAATGTTTTTTAAAATACTTAAAAAATCATCCTTTGAATTTAACTTATGTCTTGCACTTCCAAAATATATTCCTGGCATATCTTGAAGTTTTTTTAATTTTTTAATATCTTTTTTATCTATTTTTTTAATATTATTAGAAATTAAACCTAAAATTCCATAGTGAGATATATAGATATTTTTAATTATCTTTTTATATTTTTGGCACTCTAAAACATATCCTAAGGTGGATGAATTTATAACACTTGTGGGTCCTCCTGCTTGGATTAAAATAGCATTTCCGATTATTTTTTTATTTTTTTTAGTATTTGTTTTCACAATTTAATTATAGCAAAATTTACATTATCTAACAAGATTTAATTTAAATTTTAAAAAAGTATTAAATGTAGTAAAATAAGTGTAATATAAATTATAATAAAGGGGCTTGATATAAATGAAAATTGCGCTACTAACATCTGGTGGGGATGCCCCAGGAATGAATGCTGCAATTAGAGCGGTTGTAAGATCGGCTCTAAATAGCGGTTTTGAGGTTTTTGGGATTAAATATGGATATAAGGGTTTATTAGAAGGTGATATCCATAAGATGGACCATGACTCGGTTTCTGGTTTTTTAACAAAAGGTGGAACTGAGCTTGGGAGTGCTAGAAGTATGGAATTTATGGATCCTGAATATAAGAAAAAAGGGGCTAAAATTCTAAAGGATTTAGGAATTGATTATCTTGTTGCAATAGGTGGTGAGGGAACTGCTAAAGGTGCAAGAGATTTAGCTAAATTCGGAATAAAGGTTGTTGTAATTCCTGCAACGATAGACAATGATTATTTTGGAACTGATTATTCGATAGGATTTAATACAGCACTTACTACAATAACTGATGCAGTTGATAAGATAAGAGATACCTCATCATCTCATAGAAGATGTTCAATAATTGAGGTAATGGGAAGAAATCAAGGAGACCTTGCGATTTACTCGGGAATTTGTTGCGGTGCTGAGATAGTTATTACAGGAGATACTAAATTTGATAAAGATGAGCTTTTAAAAACAATCTCAACATGGCATAAAAATGCAAGAAAACATGTAATTATTATAATTACTGAAAAAATTGTAGATGTTCATGAGCTTGCAAAAGAAATAACTGAAAAAACAGGTTTTGATACAAGAGCAACAATTTTAGGACACATTCAAAGAGGGGGAGCGCCATCTCCATCTGATAGAATACTTGCTACAAAATTAGGTGAGTATGCAGTTAAGCTTTTAAAAAATAAAGAATTTAACAAAAGTGTTGGCGTAATAAATAACAAGCTTATTAGCATGGATATTGATGATGCTTTAAATGGTAAAAAGGATTTAAAAGCATACTTTGATTTATTAAAACAAACATCTTAAATGGCATTTAATTTAACTAGTAAACTTACTCCTAAAGGAGATCAAATAAGTGCGATAGAAAAAATACTAGATAATTTTAAAAAAGGAATAAAAGAACAAGTTTTAGAAGGTGCAACAGGAACTGGAAAAACCTTTACAATTGCGAATATAATAAATAAACTTGGTAAAAAAACTTTGATAATCGCTCCTAATAAAACTTTAGCAGGACAGATTTATTCAGAGTTAAAAGAACTTTTTCCAAGTGATAGAGTTGAGTATTTTATTTCATATTATGATTATTATCAGCCTGAGGCATATGTTGCATCAAGTGACACATATATTGAAAAAGATGCCTCAATAAACGATAAAATTGATGAGCTAAGGCACTCGGCTACTGAGTCTTTATTAAGCTCTGATAATGTTATAGTTGTCGCTAGTGTATCTTGTATTTATGGTATTGGTGATATTGATGATTACTTAAATGCCACTATCTTTTTAAGGGTTAATGATAAATTAAAAAGAGATGATTTAATAAATAAACTTGTTCAGTTTTATTATGAAAGAAATAACTATGAGCGAAAAAGAGGAACTTTTAGAGTATCAGGAGATATTATTGATGTTATTCCTATCTCGCAAAATGGTGAGGGAATTAGAATTGGTTTTTTATTTGATGAGATTGAATATCTTGAAAGATTTGATGTATTAACAGGAAAAACAAAAGAAAGAATCAATTTTTTTACACTATTTCCTGCAAGTCACTTTGTAACAAGCAAAGAAAAGCTTGAAATTGCAATTAAAAATATCAAAGAAGAACTTGCAAAAAGAATTGAATATTTTAAAGAAAGAAACGAATTACTAGAAGCCGAAAGAATAAGACAAAGAACCGAGTATGATATTGCAATGCTATCTGAGATGGGATTTTGTCAGGGTGTTGAGAATTACTCAAGGCATATAGCATTAAAGCCAGAGGGCTCAACTCCTACTACTTTAATAGATTTTTTTAAAGAGGATTATCTTTTAATAATTGATGAATCTCATGTTACAATCCCTCAAATTGGTGGAATGTATCATGGTGATCGAAGTAGAAAAGAAAACCTAGTTAATTATGGATTTAGACTTCCGAGTGCACTTGATAATAGGCCTTTAAGATTTAAAGAATTTGAAAAAAAGAAAGATAAGGTTTTATATCTATCAGCAACACCAGGAGATTATGAGCTAAATAACAACTATCCAATAATTGAGCAAGTAATAAGACCAACTTATATTTTAGATCCTAAAATTATTTTAAAATCATCAAAAGGTCAAATTGATGATTTATACTTTGAAATTAAAAATCAAATAGAAAAAAAAGAAAAAACATTAGTTACAACTTTAACAATTAAAATGAGTGAGGATTTAACAAGCTATCTTGAAAAAATGAAAATAAGAGTTAAATATCTTCACAGTAAGATAAACTCACTTGAAAGAATGCAAATTTTAAGAGATTTAAGATCTGATAAATTTGATGTGCTTGTTGGAGTAAACCTTTTAAGAGAAGGACTAGATTTACCAGAGGTCTCGCTTGTTGCGATTTTAGATGCTGATAAAGAAGGCTTTTTAAGAAGTGAAAGATCACTTATTCAAACCTCAGGAAGAGCCGCAAGAAATGTAAATGGCAGAGTTATTTTATATGCTGATAAAATTACTAAATCAATTGAAAGGTTAATTGAGAAAACTAGTAAAAGAAGAAAAATTCAGGAAGAGTATAACAAAAAGAATAATCTTGTGCCAAAAACAATAATTAAAAAAATACCAGATGTTATAACAAACACAGTATTTGATAGTAGTAAAAATAAAAAGATTGATAAAAAATTATACGAGATGGAACTTGATAAAATTTATGAACAAATGAAAAGTGCTGCAAAGGATTTAGACTTTGAAAAAGCAATGTATTTAAGGGATATTTATTTTGAATTAAAAAACAGTAAAAACAAAAAAGATGACGATATTTAGAAAATATTTTCTAAGACATGTATTTAAAAATATTTTAATAATTTTATTTGGTATTAGCGTCTTAGTAACAATAGATTATTTCCAGCTTCTCCTGCCAGGGTATACGGGAAGAGTTGTTGAGCTTTTTAGAAATCATGCTAAATTAGAAAATAGACAATTATATGATGATGCCATAAAATTATTATTTTTAATAATTATTTTTGCATCTTCTGTATTTGCAGGAAGAATGATTTGGAGATTTGCAATTTTTGGAGCATCAAGAAATATTGACAATGCAATAAGAAAAGATTTATTTAATCATGCCACAAAACTATCTCAAAACTTTTACCAAGAAAATAAAACAGGTGCAATTATGAGTTATTTTATATCTGATGTAGAGGCTGTAAGAAATATCTACGGAAGAGGAATTATGCAACTTGTAGATGGTACTGTACTTTTAGGTATTGCAATTTATAAGATGGCACTTTTAAATAAGTTTTTAACCCTTCTTGCACTTTTACCAAGTTTTTTAGTTATTATGGTTATGTTTATGCTTAGATCTGAAATGCAAAAAAGATTTATTAAAAAACAAAAAGCCTTTGAGATGATGAATGATTTTACGCAAGAAAGTATATCAGGACTTAATATTATAAGGGCTTATGTTAGAGAGTCATTTGAAAGATTAAGATTTAGAAAAAATACCGATAATTATTTTGAAAATGCTTACAATTATGCTAAAGTTCAAAAAAAATACTTCATATACGATTATGCACTTATATCGCTTGCATATGTTTTTATTATTGCATATGGAGCATATGTGATTGTTTTTGGGGGATTTAATCCAGGTGAGCTTGTGACATTTTTAGCGCTTTATGGAACAATGTCATGGCCTCTTAATGCGATTGTTGAATTTGTTCAAACATATACACAAGCCAATGGAAGTGCTAAAAGATTAGCTAAATTTCTAGATACTAAAATTGATATTAAAGATGGAGAAAATCTAGTTAACCCTGTTGATATTAAAGGAGAAATTGTAGTAAGCAATTTATCTTTTAAATATCCAGGCGATGATAAAGAAATTTTAAAAAATGTTTCTTTTAAGATAAATGAAGGCGAAAAAGTAGGAATTCTAGGAAAGACAGGAAGCGGAAAATCAACGATTGTTGAGCTTTTATTAAGACTTTATAATGTATCTAGCAATCAAATTAAAATTGGTGGATATGATGTTTTAAACTTGCCTATAAAAATTGTAAGAGATAATATCGGATATGTTCCACAAGATAACTTTTTATTTTCAGATACAATAAAAAATAATATTGCATTTTGTGATAAAAATTTACCAGATGAAAAAATAATAGATGCTGCAAAACAAAGTGCTGTATATGAAAATATTATGAACTTTACTAATAAATTTGAAACTATTATTGGTGAAAGAGGGGTTATGATATCAGGCGGACAAAAGCAAAGAATATCAATTTCTCGTGCTCTTGTAAAAAATCCTAAAATTTTAATTTTAGATGATTCAGTATCAGCTGTTGATGTTGAAACGGAAAAAGAAATTTTAAAAACATTATTTGAAGTAAGAAAAAATAAAACAACAATACTAATTGCTCACAGAATATCAACAATTAAAAACATGGATAAAATTATATTTATAGATGATGGGAAAGTGCTTGATATTGGAAATCATGAAGAGTTATTAAAGAAAAATAAAGAATATAAAAATTATGTACTTATGCAATCGCTAGAAAGTAGTTTAAAGGAGGAAAATCATGCTAACTGATTATAAAGATGAACCTTTAAAACTTTCTAAAATGTCTAAAAAAGAGAAAAATTTTCTTCTTAGAAGATTGTTAGTTTATTTAAAACCTTATAAGAAAAAACTTATTTTAATAGTATTTATTCAAGTACTATTTGCCTTTTTTGACCTTTTACCAATGATTTTAATTGGTAAAATATTAGATTTAATTGGAGGAATAAAATATCAAAGTGGAATAGTTAAGACTCTTCCACTTGATTATATCCCGCCATCACTTATTTATATATTCCTTGCTTTATTTGCTTATGCAATTATCGTAGTAACATCTGCTGTTGTTGGGTATTACAAAAATTTATGGCTTGATAGGACAGGTCAGAAAATCGTTAAAAATGTAAGAAGGGATGTATTTAGTCATATTCAAACATTAGATCTTTCACAAGTAAATGAAATACCAGTTGGAACACTTGTTACAAGAGTTATAAACAATACTGAGAGTCTTGAGTATTTATACTCATATTTAATTGTAGATTTTATTTATACATTCTCAAGCCTACTTATGTATTTTATCGCAATGTTTTATCTATCATATAAGCTTGCAGTTCCAATGCTTGGATTTATATTTTTAATTTTAATTCTTACAATTATATTTAGATTTTTAGACAGAAGAGCATATAGACACAATAAAAAAAGAGAATCAGAACTTAATGCTTTTTTATCTGAGAATTTATCGGGAATGAAGATAATTCAAGTATTTAATAAAGAAGAAGATAAAAAAGAAGAATTTTCTAAAATATCAAAAAGGCTAAAAAACAGTCAGCTTAAAACAATGTTTGTTCACTCGACATTTAGACCATTTTTATTTTTGATTGCAAGACTTGCTGAGGTTTGTGCACTTTATTTATCTATAAAATATATTGTAAATGGTGAGATTACCTATGGTGTGGTATTTTCATTTTATACAGTTGTAAATGGATTTTTCTGGCCCATTATATCTATTACTGATCAGTTTGATATTCTGCAAAATGCCCTTGCCGCAGGTGAGAAAGTCTTTTCGATTTTAGATTTAAAGCCAAGCATTAAAGATATTGAAAATGCTAAATTGTTAAAAGATTTTAAAGGCAATATTGAATTTAAAAATGTTTGGTTTAAATACAAAGATGATGAGTGGATATTAAAAGATGTTTCATTTAAAGTAAGCCCTAATGAAACGGTCGCAATTGTAGGACCTACGGGTGCTGGAAAAACTACAATTTTAAATTTAATTGTTAAAAACTATCTTCCGCAAAAAGGCGAGATACTTCTTGATGGGGTTAGTATTTTAGAACTTGATACAAAATCAATCAGGTCCCAAATTGGTCAAATGCTTCAAGATGTCTTTTTATTTTCTGGAACAATTTATGATAATCTTACATTTGGAGATAATGCTATTAAAGAAAATGAGGTTATGCATGCGATTGATTATGTTGGTGCTAGAAAAATTATTGAAAAAGAAAAAGATGGACTAATGGCATTTGTTAATGAAAGAGGAAGCAACTACTCGGCAGGTGAAAGGCAGCTTTTATCTTTTGCTAGAGCATTTTTATATAAACCTGCTGTAATGTTTTTAGATGAGGCAACTGCTAATATTGACAGTGAAACTGAGAAAATAATTCAAAATTCTCTAAAAAAACTAATGAAAGTTAACACAATGCTTGTTGTAGCCCATAGACTTTCAACTATAAAAGATGCTAAAAAAATAATTGTCTTGCAAAATGGTAAAATAGTAGAAGAGGGTACTCATAGTGAGCTTATTAAAAATAAATCTCACTATTATAAACTTAATAAAATTCAAGAAGAAAATATATAAAGGAGATAATAATGGATAAAAAGTATGCTTTAATTGTTGTTGATATGATTTATGACTTTGTTTATGGAAAGTTAAAATGTGATAATGCTTTAAAAATTATTAAACCAGTTAATGATTTAATTTGTTTTGCTCATCAAAATAATATTCCTGTAATTTTTACAAATGATGCCCACTTAAAAGAAGATTATGAGCTTACTTTATGGGGAGAACATGCAATGAAGGAAAGCAAGGGTGCAAGGATAATTGATGATATTAAAGTATTAGATGGTGATATTATCCTAGAAAAAAGAACTTATTCAGGCTTTTTTAAAACTAAATTATATGAAATTTTAGAAAAAAATAAAGTAAATACTTTAATTGTATGCGGGTTAAATACTCATATTTGTGTAAGACATACAATAGCTGATGCATTTTATCGTGGGTATGAAACAGTTATTGTAAATGATACAACTACCTCATTTACAGATAGTGATTATTTAGATGGTATTAAATATATAAAAAGTATATATAATACAAAATTAGTCAATCTTGATGATTTAAAATGATTTTAAAAGATGATTTTTTCTTTCCAAAAGTAAAATATTTATATAATTTTGATAAAACAATAACAATCGATAATAAACTTGGTCTTGAAATAGATGGCTTTGACAGGGATGAAATATTAGATTTGCTCAATATAAAATTGGACAAAGCCTGTTTTAAATATGACATTAAATTTAGAAAATTTAGATTTTTAATAACATCTAATTTAAACAATGTTAAAACATGGGATAATAATTATAAAATGCTTTTAAATGAACAATCCTACTATATATCTTTAATGAATAATTTTCTTTTAATATATTCTAAAACAGTCGATGGTATTAAAAATAGTTTAATAATCCTTAATAAAATAGTAAAAAATAATACTTTGAATAGTTTTGAAATAATTGATTATCCAGATATTAAAAAAAGAGGTCTTGTTGAGGGATTTTATGGATATCCTTATAAGTTTAAAGATAGAATAAATTTAATAAAAGATCTATCTAATTATAAATTTAACTATTACATCTATGCTCCTAAAAACGATATTTATCACAGAAGCTTATGGCATAGGCTATACCCAGTAAGAAAATTAGAAAAAATAAAAGAGTTAGCAAGTGTATCAAGTAAATACTACATAAATTTTGTTTGGACCATTCACCCAGGGGATACAATTGATTTTGAAGGCAAAACGGATTTTAAAAAAGCTATTAGTAAACTTTACCAATTATATAAAATTGGAGTTAGAAATTTTGGAATATTTTTTGATGATATTACAAAAAATATTGATGCTATAAAGCAAGCAAATTTTATAAATATGGTAGATAAAGAGTTTATTAAAAAAAATAACTTACCACCACTTTTAGTAGTTGGAACTAGATACTGTCTTGCTTGGGGGCCTGATATTGAAAGTTATTTTAAGGTTTTTTTAGATAAATTAAATAAGGGTATCGAGGTTCTTTGGACAGGAGAAAATACTATAAGCTATGTAAAAGATGAGTATTTTAATTTTAAAAAGCTTTTTAATAAAGATGTAAAATCATCAGTTTGGTTTAACTATCCTGTGAATGATTATTGTAACGGTAAACTTCTTATCTCAAAAATACCTTATCTTTATAATGATTTAAGCAATCAAGAAGGATTTTATATAAATCCTATGAGGCATATAAATATGTCTAAAATTAGTTTATATAACATATCAAGTTATATGTGGAATATTAAAGGTTATGACTTTGTAAAAAGCTGGGAAAAAGCCTGCAAGAGACTTTTTAAAAATAATTATAAATACTTTGCAGGTTTTCTAGATAATGTATCATATTTAAATCATGAGATAAAAAACGGAAAATACTTTTTCCTAGATGAGTCAAGCCTAATAAAAGAAGATATTAAAAATTTAAAAAATAATTTAGATAAAAATAAAGATTTAAAAGGGACTATAAAAAATTTAGAGAATAAGTTTTTAGGATATTTATCAGATATTAAAATGATAAAGAAAACATCTAGTAAAGATTTACTAAAAGAGATAAAAGTATTTTTAAAAGCATACTATTATCTTACAAGATCGTTTTTATTTATTCTTGCTTATTTAAAAAGTAAGGAAGTTAAATTTAAAAAAAGAGCTAGTTGTTTTTTAAACCTAGCAAATAAATTGCATTTATATGATTTAAAAGAAGATGATAATAAAATAGCTAGAAGAAAAAGGTTTGATGTAGAATTTGGTGAGATGATAATTAAGCCGACAATTCTAGAAATACTTAAAAAATATTAAGACTAGATGAAGATTTTTCAAATCTAGTCTTTTTTGTTTTGAAATTTAGAATAAGTTAAAAAATGTAAGCGTTTTCATTTTATTTGATTTAATTTATTTTTATGCTAAAATATAAATATACAAACATATAAAATTTTATAAAAGGAGGCTAAAATTTTATGAGAAAAATAAAAACTTTGTTTCTAGTATTTGTTTTTTCTGTATTTTCACTTACTCTTTTTGCTTGTGGTAAAAATTTAGTAAAAGAAGAGCCAAATACTAAATCTCCAGATCAAAGCTGGAGAACGGAGGGGTACAAACAGGGTGATTTTGGAAATGTATCCAAACTTGATGCCAATGGTTACGCTATAGAAGATAATAAAATCCCAAATAAAAGGGAACTTCCATACGTAAAATATGGCTGGACTGATAGAGATGGTACAAGAAGATATAAAAGGGTTATTGCTAATGCTTATGTTGAGACTAACGATTATAACCCGCTAAATGCTCTTAGATATGAAATAGGTGATACAGGTGTTCCTTATTTTGATATAGTTACACTATTTGCTGCAAATATCGTGCATGACCCAGTTGCGAATAAACCAACAGTTGAGTTTAATGCGGGTATTAAAGCAATTCTTGAAAACTTTCAAAAGATGATTAAACCGCTTCAAGAAAAAGGAACAAGAGTTGTTCTAGATTTTCTTCCACATCACCAAGGTTGGGGTTATAAAAATATGTATGGAGATAATCTTGAGTACTTTCTTGATAGAATTGCTGAGGTATTTGACAAGTATGGAATTGATGGTCTTGATATTGACGATGAATATGCTGAATATTGGAAGCGTCCTAGTGTTCCAACAAAACCAGATGCTCCGAGCTTATTTGTAAAAAGATTTAGAGAAAGATTCCCTAAAAAAATATTATCAGTATTTAATTATGCTATTAGCTTTGATACAAATACTGTAAAAAATAAAATAGATTTTGCATATGAAAACTATGGAAATGGTGGTCTGACACCAGATTGGATTTCAAGAAAAAACCATTCTAACTATTCAATAGAGTGCAATTGGGGTTTAACTGCTTCAAGTGCGACTCTGCAAGCACAAAAAGCCCTTTCTAGTGGTAATGGAACAGTGATGTATTTCAATCCACATTTTAATAGTCCTTTAGCAGGAATATTTAGTAATTTTTCAGAAATTTTGTATGGTCACCAAACAAGAGATACTGGAATATACTATAAGAAAATGCTAGAGCAATAATAGGAGGCAATCTATATGAAAATAAAAAATAAATTATATATAAAAGTAATTGCTGTACTATTTTTATTCTTATCGCTTGGATTATTTTTATACTCATGTAAAAAAGTTGATAAGAAAGTATTATTTAATTTAAACGGTGGAAATGTTTCAGGAAACACAAATAGTGTTGAAGTATTAGTAAAACATGGAGAAAAATTATCTGCAGAACAAATACCAAAACCAGTAAAAGAGAAAAATAGACTAGCAGGCTGGTTATTAGATGGAGCATTATTTAACAGTGAAGCAGAGAAAATTGAAAAAGATATAACACTTACAGCAAAATGGATAGAGCAAGTATCATTAAGCCTGCCAAATGATGTAAAAGCTGAAGGTATAAAAGATCTTAATAGTATTGATAAAGATACAAATGTAACACTTGAACATATTGTGCAAGCAGGAAAGACCTTAAAATCATTTAAGATAAATGGTGAAGAGAAAAAAAGTGAGCTTGTAGCAAACAAGATAACATTTAAAATAACTCAAGATACAAAAGTTGAGATTGAATATGAAACAAGCGTAGTTGAGGAAAATTATAGTTTAACACTACCTGCTGAGGTAAAAGCAAACGTTGCTGATTTAACAAAGATTAAAAAAGGAACTGATGTAGAACTTGAGTTTATCCCACAAGCAGGAAAAACCCTAAAATCATTTAAGATAAATGGTGAAGAGAAAAAGGATAAATTAGTAGCTAATAAATTAACTTTTAAAATTACACAAAACACAACAGTAGAGGTAGAACTTGAAAATAACCCAATAGTTAATTATTTTAGTTTAACACTGCCTGCTGAGGTAAAAGCAAATGTAGCTAACTTAGCTAAAATTGCCGAAAATACTGATGTAGAACTTGAGTTTATCCCGCAAGTAGGAAAAACTTTAAAATCATTTAAGATAAATGGTGAAGAGAAAAAAGGTGAGCTTGTAGCAAACAAGATAACTTTTAAAATTACCAAAAATACAACAGTAGAAGTAGAACTAGAAAATGCAACTAATCCTTTAAAAGCTGAACTTGATGCAGAAAAGGCTAAAGTTGATGCCTTAGTTCAAAATGGCAAGATTGAGCTTTCAGATGATGTAACACTTGAAAATGTTAAAGCAAAAATCGAAGAGGTAGTAGATACAGATAAAGTAAGTGTTGAAGTTGTAGAAAAAGAAGCAGGTAAAAAATACGAGATAAAACTAACTCATAAAAAAGATGTTACTCTAACAGCAGTTAATGAATATGAATTTGAAAAAGCTGAGGACTTAACACAATTTTTAACTGAAATTGACGAAGAGTTGGAAAAAATAGATAATGCTTTAGTTTCAAACTTACTTGAGATAGAACTTGAGCAAAGCCAAAATATAACTGTTGAAAAAGTAAAAGAGAGATTAAATAATATAGTTGATAACTCAGTGGTTAATGTAAATGTTACTGAAGTTGAAGCTGGTAAAAAGTATAATGTAGAGCTAGTTCATAAAGATAACGAAAAGGCTAAAAAAGATAAAACATATGAAGTTAAGAAAATACTTCCAAAATTTGGATTAACTTTCGATTCTAATTTTATTGAAATAGTAGAACCAGCAGCAGCTAATCCTGATTCAATTACTCAAGGAACAAGAGTAAAAATAAGAATTAAAACGCCAGAGCATAAGGATTTAAAAACTTTATCAAAAAATAATATTCCTGTTCCAATGTCTGAGATAAATAATAATGAGTATGAATTCGAGATGACAGGAAACATTACTTTAAAGGTAGAGTTTAAAGTAAAACAAGAATATATCCAAAAACTAGAAGAAGAGTTTAACAAGTTATCTGATGTAAGAGTAGTTGCACCAGATGGTAATGTACAAGTTGAAAAGGTAAAAGAAAAACTAGAAGAGCTACTAGATATGAGCATTGTCGCAAAAGTTGAAGTAGTTAAAAAAGATGAGAATAAATTTGAGATAACACTAACCCATAAACTAAGCGGTGAAGCAACCTTTACAAAAGATTTAACAGTTTTACCTGAGGTTGTAAAAGTAACATTAGACCTACAAGGAAAAGCGACATATAAAGGTATGGATAAACCAGTAATAACAGTTTATAAAAAGAGCAAACTTACTGAAGACAAACTTCCAAAAGCAAGCGAGCTTACTTATATAAATAGTCAAGATGTATTTAAATCTTGGACAACAGATAAAGATGGAAATACTCCATTTCCGTTTAATAAAATAATGGATTATGATGAAACTATTTACGCACAATATTCTGCTGGTGCGCACACTGTTAAGTTTAATATCGTAGAGGATATATTAAATAAATCTAACTATGATGGATTTACTGCGAGAGTTTTAAACGAACAAACTCTTGAATATCCATTTAGTGAAGAAATTATTCTGCCAGGATATAAATTATTAAAATGGATAAATAAAGATACTAATGATGAATTTAAATTTGGCGTAACTAAAGTTGAGCAAAACATTGAAATAAAACCAGTATTTGATACTGAAACTTATTTAGAATTTGAAAAAGTAGAAGAAGGAAGCACTAATGCAAGAATAACTGGTGTTAAACCTGGAATTGCTCATTTATATATTCCTGAAACACTAACAGTTTCTGGCGTTAAATACACAATTGTCGCAATTGGTGAGCAAGCATTTGAATTTAATCAAACAATAAAGAGTTTAACAATTTTAGGAAATAAACTTGAGGAAATCCACTGTGGAGCGTTTTACCTTTCTAAGCTTGAAAAAGTTAAACTTCCTCAATCAGTAAAAGTTGTTTCTGATTTTGCTTTTGCTGAGACAAGTATTGAAGAAATTGTAATTCCTGCATCTCTTAAATCAATTGGTCATAATGCATTTGCAGCAAAGACACTAAGAAAAGTTGTATTTGAAGATTCTGACTTTACAAATATTAATAAAAATCAATTTGCTAATTCTGAATGGCTTAAAAAAGGTGTTGAAAATGATGACCATGTTCTTGTGGTAAATGGTGTTTTACTTGCAGCTGATGGTGCATTCACAAAGGATATGATTATACCAAATAATGTTAAAAAAATTGGTGAATGGGCATTTTCTGAATATGATTGTTCAAATATTACATTTGGAAAAGATATAGAGGAAATTTCAAGTTATGCATTCTTTAAATCAAAACTTGGAAATAGAGAGTTAACTCTTCCAAAATCTGTTAAGTATATTGGATTTAGAGCATTTGCGGGAACATTATTTTCAAAAATTACTAAATTCTCTTTTGAGGAAGGAAGTAAGCTTGAATATATAAGAGCAGAGGCATTTTATAATACTGGAATTAAGGAAATAGTTTTACCTGAAGGATTAAAAGAAATCGGTGATAAAGTATTTAGCTTTTCAACTAGTCTTAAAAAAATAACTATTCCTACATCTCTTACAAGATTTGGTTTTGGTGCATTTGATGATACTGCATGGTATAATGATAGACTTAATGAGGGTCATTTTATCGTAGCAAACGATACACTACTTGATGCATCAAAGATGACTGCAGCTGATAAAATTCCTAATGTAAAAAGAATTGCTAAAGGAGCATTTATCAATTTAAAAAACATTGAGGAGCTTGAAATACCTGAAAGTGTTGAATATATTGATTCATATGCATTTTATCTTAATGGTGATTTAAAGAAGGTAAAAATCCCAGGAACAATTAAGAAAATAGAAAAAAGAGGATTTATCTTTGAGACATACTATACAGGAGGAAATAAAGATCCAATCCATTTAGATGTGATGGTATCAGAAGTTGAGAGTGCCCCAACTACATGGAATAATGATTGGAATCAAATTAGAGAACATGAATCAAGAAAAGCTGGATTATATACTTTCCACTGGGCATATAAGAATAAAGTAACATTTGACCTTGATGGCGGAAATGTTTCAGATGAGATAAAAGCGCAAGTATTAAATAAAGGCGAGATGGCTAGTGAGCCAAGCGTTGTTCCAACAAAACCTGGAAAAGTATTTGTAGGCTGGTTCTTAGATGATAGCGTATATGATTTTACAAAACCAGTAGTAAAATCAATCACCCTAAAAGCAAAATATGCTGATGTAAATCCTGATTATGATTTAGCATATGAAAATAATGAGTTAGTATTTGTAAGATTAAAAAATAACACATTAAAAGAATTCGCAATTCCAGAAAATGTTGAAGGTGCCCAAATTAAGAGAATTAAAAAGGATGCCTTCAAAGATAATATTACAATTGAGAAAGTAGTAATTCCAGATAGCGTAAAAGCAATCGAGGATGATGCATTTAATGGTGATACAAATCTTGGTGATATTACATTTGGAACTGGCGTTAAAGAATTTGGAAAAGACTTTATTAAAGGAACTAAATGGCTTAGCCAAAAACAAACATCTGATAAAGCAGTTGTAATAAATAAGGTATTAGTAGATGCTAAGAATTTAGAGGAAAACGCTGAACTTCCAGCAGACATTGAAAAAATATCTAAGTATGCATTTGCAGAAAACACTACTACTAAGATTTTAATAATTAAAGAGGGAGTAGTAGAAATTGAAGGAAATGCCTTTAAAGGAAATACTCAAATAGAAAAAATAACTCTACCAAGCACAATGATGCTAGCAAGAAAAGATGCCTTTGCGATGGGAAGAGCAGGAAATGTCGAAATAGATGCAAAATTAGTATCACACCAAAAACCAAAAACATGGGAAGATGGCTATGATAATGGTGATGGAGCAACACTTGTATTTAAATGGAAACAAGTAACAACTTATAAGATAAACCTAATTGATGGTATAACATTAACAGATCCAACATTATTCCCTGATTCAATTGTATCTGGAAGCAATGTAGAAATTGCGGTAGCACAAAAACAATACCATGCAGTAAGTAAGTTTACAGTAAATGGTGTTAATAGATTAGATGATTTAAAAGCAGGTAATTATAAATTAACAATAAATGTTACAAGCGATGTTACATTTGAACTTGAATATGATCTTGAAGGCGAAATTAAAGATGAGTTCATGAATGAGTTTAATAAACTTCAAGATAAGATGGGTTATGTTCATGAGGACAATGAAATAAATGATATCACAGCTCACATATCTAATTTCACAAATGGCGAAATCGTAGAAGTATCTGTTGAAAGAAAAGCTGATAAATACGATGTAACATTAAAATCTAAGAAGGTTCCAACATACTCAAAGACAAAAGAAAATGTTGAAATAGTTAGAGTATCTAAAGTTGGTGCAGGCGCATTTACAGGAAGCGATGCATCAGCATACGTAAACTACAACGAATCACCAGAAAAAGCATTTGATGGAAGAAATAACACTAAATGGTGTGATAATAGTTCTGCTGAAAAATGGATTGAAGGTATCTTATCATCTGAGATGTTTATTGCTCAAATAAATATTGTTCATGCTGAAATGGGCGGTGAGTCTGCATCTATGAATACTAAAAAATTCACTATCCAATATGCTGGAAGTGATGGAGTTTGGAAAGATTGGCAAGTTGTTGATGATAACCGCTCAAGCTATTCTAAACACTCATTTGCAGGTGCACCAGTTAAGAGAATTAGAGTAAAAATAGCTCAAGCAGAACAAGCTTCAAACTCGGCTGCAAGAATATATGAAATTGAAGCATATGCACAAACTGAAACTGTTAGAGGAACTTTAAAATTAAATGGTGGACTAATAAATGGTAGTCATGATGATGTAGTTAAAGATATTCCTAAAGGAGTTCCACTTCTTAAGAATATGTTCCCAACACCTACAAAAGATCATTATAGATTAAAAACATGGCTTATTAAATCAACAAATCAAGAAATCGCATGGGGAGCTACAATTCTTACACAAGATGAAGAATTGGAAGCAGTTTGGGAAAAAGATCCTGCGTCTATGAAAATGATTCAAGATTATCTTGATATGGTTAAACCAGTTGAATTTGTAATAAAGGATTCTGAAGAAATGCTTACAACTGATGAAATTAAAGATTATATTGAGGCTGAATATAATTTTGATGAATCAAAAGTTAAAACTTTAGTTCAACAAATTGCAGGTGATAAATACAGAGTAACGATTTCAATTCTGTATGTTGATGGTTTTGAAGTTTCAAAAGAAATTGAAGTAATTAAGAAAAAAACTGATGAAAAATCCGAGGTAAGATTTGATCTTAATGGTGGAACATATAATGGTAGTGCCGATGATGTTGTAATGCAACATGAAAAAGGAACTAAGCTTACAGAGGATATTGTACTTGATGAATTTTATCTTAAAAAGGATAACTTTGTATTTGATGGATGGTTAATTGATGGTCAAAAAGTAGATCCTGTTGGATATCTAGTTAAGGGAAATACTAAATTTACTGCTAATTGGGCACCAAAACCAGCATCAGGTTCAAGAATGAATGGACTAATAAAAGATTTAAAAATTTTACAAGGTAGACCGTCTTGGAAAGATGAATTTGCAATAGGAAAATGTTATGATAGTTTAGATACAGGAGAGGCAAATTTAAATACGAGAGCATTGGTGCAATATGATTGGACTACTGGAAAAGTTGAACTTTTATTTGAATTTAAACATAATGTTGAAATTGACAAAATCGTTATGCATTTCTTGGGATCAGCTCCTAATTCTAATAACATGACTAAACTTCATTTTTATGGCTCAACAATTGAGGAATTTACAGAATCTGATTTAATTGGGGTTGCGGAAAATAATGAACATAAGTTTAAATATGAGATGGAAACTACAAATAAAAAAACTGTTAGATTTGTGAAAGTTGTTATCGATAAGAAAGAGCAAAAAAAGGCAACATGGTCTGTATATCTTGCGGATATATCTTTCATTGCTAAATAATATTTGGTAAAATAAATTTACTATCTAAAAGGGGCCGTAAGGCCTCTTTTTGATAAAATTTATTCAGATTAGACTATCACTTAAAGAACTATAAAGATAAATTCAATTATTTTATTTATTTTGAAAATAATTCTAAAACAGGTATAATAAGTATATAAAAAGGAGCTTATAAATGAAAAATTTACCAATTGGAACAGAGGATTTTAAAGAGATAATTGAAGATGATTTATATTATGTTGATAAAACTGGCTCAATAGATTTAATTGAAAGTTTAAAATCTAGTGTGAAAGTTTATCTTTTTCCAAGGCCTCGTAGATTTGGTAAGACCTTATTTATCTCTATGCTTGATTATTTTTATAATATAGAAAATAATCATGAGAATAAAAAACTATTTGATGATCTTATAATTTCTAAATCAAAATATATGGAAAATCAAGGGAAGTATCCTATTATAAATATTACAATGAAGGACTTACAATCAAATAATTTTAGTGATATGCTTAAAATGCTAAGAAATAAATTTTCTATACTGCTTGAAAAAATCGATGAATTTAATGACTTAAGTAGTGAAGATAAGAAAATAATCGATGACATTAAAAATGTCGATGAAATGTCTCTTAGTACAGCCCTTTATCAGTTTTCAAAAATATTTCATAAACACCATAATGAAAAAGTTATTCTCCTAATTGATGAATATGAAGCACCTATTTTAAATGCCTTTCAAAATGGATACATTGATAAGGCTATTCAATTTTTTTCTAACTTGTACTCATCTGCTTTAAAGACTAATCCCTATTTAGAAAAAGCAGTTATTACAGGAATAACTAGAATAACTCACAGTAATATTTTTTCAGGACTAAATAATTTGAAAGTATATGGTCTTGATGTTGATCCTTTTTCTGATTCTTTCGGTTTTACGAATAATGAGGTTTTAGCCGCACTAAAAGAATATAATCTTACCGAATATAAAGCCGATGTAAAAGATTACTATGATGGATATCTTTTTGGAAAAAGTGAGATGTATAACCCATGGTCAATTCTTAACTTTTTATACGAGAAAAAACTAAAGCCATACTGGACAATGACATCATCTGCCGAGCTAATAAGTAAAATGCTTATTAAAGCACCTAATAATATAAAACAAGAATTTATCGAACTTGCAAAAGGAAAATCAGTTAGACTTAGAAATTCAGATCCAGGTAAACTTATAATTGAGGATTTAAATGATCCTAATAAATTATTTGCTTATATGATTTCAATAGGATACATTACAAATAATATCGACGGAAGTTCAAGGATTGTAAATAAGGAAGTTCTTCATTCAATATCTGATATATCTGCAAGTGGACTTTATAAAGTTCCTAATGATTTAATAAACTTAAGAGATTCATTAAACGAGGGATATTTAAAGGGTGTTGAGAAGTTTTTAAAGTCAATTTTTAATGATGCCTACTCATTTATGGATTTACCTAAAAATACTGATGAAAGAACATATCATATTGCTTTTGCAACAATTTTATACTCTCTTGGAATTGGAAGTTATAAATCAAATACTGAATTAGGAGAAGGAAGATATGATATTGCATTTAGAAACTTTGATAAAAATAAATACTCTTACATCTTTGAATTTAAAAAAGCAAGCAGCTTATCTGATATGGATAAAAAATTAGATGAAGGACTAAAGCAAATAAAAGAGAAAAATTATATTGATGAGATAAAAGATTACTCTAAAAAAATTATTGTATGTTTTAGTTTTTATAAAAAAGAAATTAAAATGAAGTATGAGGAGATAATTTAATTATCTTTATTTTAAGCTATGCACCGATACTTTATAGATTCTGATACAGGAAAATTTGAAAAAGAAATAACACATCATATAAAAGATGTTATAAGACTAAAAAGCGGCGAGAAGGTAGTCGTTTGTTTTAATGATGAGTGTTATATTTCGGATATTTTAATTAAAAATAATGAAGTATATTATAGTAAAATTGAAAAACTAAAAGATAGTTTTCATTTAGATATAACTCTCTTACAAGGATTATTGAAAAAAGATAACAATGAGTTTGTTATAAAGTATGCAACAATGTTTGGAGCATGCAAAATAGATTTTGTATCATTTAATAGAACCATTAAAAAAGATTTTTATTTTATGAAAAAATCCGATAGATTTTTAAAAATATCAAAAGAGGCGGCAGAGGTTGCTAATTTATTTTATTATCCTAATATTAGTTATTTTGACAATATTAAAGAATATGATTTTAAAAGATTTGATAAAATCTTTGTTTGCTATGAAAATGAAAAAAATAAAACTTTAAGAGATTATGTTAATAGTATAGATAAAAAAGATAAAATTTTAATTATAATCGGTCCTGAGGGTGGATTTAGTGAAAGTGAAATTGAGTTTTTTTTAAAAGAGAAAAATTTAAAAATTGTCTCTCTTGGGAAAAATATTTTAAAAGCTGAGTGCGCAGCCTTGTCAGCAATATCTTATATAAAGCAGTGTATTGAATAATGGATAAAGTAATTTTAATAAATAAAAAAAGTGGGATAACCACTTATGATTTAATAAGAGATATTAAAAAAAAGATAAATGATAAAAAAGTTAAAATAGGACATTGTGGAACGCTTGATCCATTTGCTAGCGGACTTGTTATTATTCTTTTAGGAAAAGCCACTAAATTATCAGATTTATTTTTAAATTTAGATAAAACATACACGGGTGAATTTATAACCAAAATAAAAACTGATACAGCCGATATTACAGGATCGGTAGTATTAGAAAATAATATAAATATAAATTTAGATAAAATGTCATCACTGAAAAATTACACCTATATGCAAGTTCCGCCAAGTTATTCAGCTAAGAAGGTAAATGGAATTTCAGCATATAAGTTAAAAAGAGAAAACAAGGATTTTTCACTTTTACCTAATAAAGTTACTATTTATGATTTTAGTGTATCTAAAATAAATGATACTAATTTTAAATTTATATCAAGAGTATCAAAAGGAACTTATATAAGAGCACTTATTGAAGATTTTGCAATGTTAAACAATAATGCTATTGCAACTTGTAAAAAATTAAAAAGAGAGGAAATCGGGCCTTTTAAGCTAGATAGCAAAAATTTAGAATACAGCATAGATGAGGTTTTAGATATTTTAAATATTAAAGTGCAAACAATTAAAGATGAGATGGTCTTTAAAGTAAAAAATGGAGTGCATCTGCAACTTAATTTAGATGATGATTTTGTTAAAATAGTAAACAATAATAAATTAGTTGCTGTTTATAAAAAAACAACAGATGGCGATTATAAACCACTTTTAATAATGTAGGTGTTAGTATTAAGATAGTATATTTAGAAAAACTAAAAAATATAAAAATAAATGATTCATCTTGTGCAATCGGAAATTTTGATGGTTTTCACTTAGGACATTTAAAAATAGTAGAAAATTTAAAAAAGTGTACTAACAAAAAAGTTGTTATTACATTTTTAAATAATTTAAAAGATGAAAATGAGATAATATCATTAGATGATAAGATAACTTATCTAAAAAGCAATTTAATTGATTATTTGATAGTTATTAAGTTTAATAATTTTATTAAAAATATAACTGCTGATAGTTTTTGTAAGTACCTAAAAAAATTAGGAGTTAAAAAAATAATTGCGGGAAGTGATTTTAAATTTGGGCTTGATAATAATGGGGATACTAATTTATTAAAAAAATATTTTGAATTAGATATTATCGAAGATGTTTTTATAGATAATTTTAAAGTATCATCAACCAAAATTAAAGAGTTAATTAAAGCTGGAAATTTAGACTTAGCCAATAAGTATCTAGGATATTTATTTTATACAACTGGAAAGATTGTAAGAGGAAATAAAATAGGTAGAAAATTAGGTTATAGAACAGCTAATATAAAATATAATAATAAAATACTCCCACCAAATGGAGTGTATCTGGGATATTTATATTTAAAGAATAATAAATACTATACGATTTTAAATATTGGATATAATCCTAGTTTAAATAGGCAAAGCAGGATTAGGTGCGAGGCACATATTTTAAATTTTAATAAAAACATATATAATAAAAAAGTAAAACTTGTATATCTTAAAAGATTAAGAGATGAGGTTAAATTTAAAGATAAAAATGATTTAATCAATCAATTAAATAAAGATTATGAAAATGCTTTAAAAATAATAAAAAATGAGGAATTATAATATGAAAATGATTATTGCGATAATTTCAAACGATGATGCTAACAGGATTCAAAAAATCTTTGTTGAAAATGGTATAATTGCAACAAGGCTTGCTGCAACTAGTGGATTTTTAAGAGCAAGAAATGCTACTTTTTTAATTGGGGTAGATGAGAGTAAAGTTAATTTAACTTTAAGTTTAATTGAGCAGTATACTAAAAAAAGAAAGGCAACTGTTCCAAATACAATTGTAAATGAATTTGGGGCTTTTTCCTCACTTCCAATTGAAGTTGAAGTTGGAGGAGCGGTTTGTTTTATTATAGATGTAGAAAAATATAAAAAGTTTTAATTTTGATAAATTAGCATTTTATGTTATACTTTAAAAGTATAAAAAAGGTATCTTTGTTTTAGGATTTGTGCACCCTATTACTAGGATATACGATGAAAAGGAGATATAATATGGCACTTACAAAAGATGAAAAAGAAAAGATAATTAAGGAGTTTGCGCAAGGCAAAAAAGACACTGGTTCAACAGAGGTTCAAGTTGCACTTTTAACTGAACAAATAAATGCACTTAATAAACATTTAAAAGAGCATCCAAAAGATTTTCATAGTAAACGTGGTCTTTTTGTTTTAGTAGGACATAGGAAAAAATTACTTGCATATTTAAAAAATAAAAGCCTTACTAAATACCAAGCGTTAATCGATAAATTAGGACTAAGAAGATAAGGTTTTATACCTTATTTTTTTTAAAAAAAGGAGATAGAAAATGAAAAAATTTGAAACAACAATAGGCGGACGAGTGCTTGTTGTAGAGTTTGGAGAACTTGCAAAACAAGCATCTGGTGCATGTCTTGTAAGATATGGCGAAAGTGCAGTATTATCAACTGTTTGCCATAAAGAATCAGAAGAAATTAGAGATTTTTTTCCTCTGATGGTTATTTATCAAGAAAGATTATATGCTGGTGGTAAAATACCAGGAGGTTTTTTGCGTCGTGAGGGAAGACCTACTGAAAAAGAGACACTTGCATCAAGAGTAATCGATAGACCAATAAGACCTCTTTTTCCAAAGGGATATCAAGATGAGGTTCAGGTTGTAAATACTGTTATATCAAGTGATCCTGAAGCATCAACTGAAATGGCAGCTTTAATTGGTTCAAGTATTGCCTTAATGATTTCGGAAGTTCCTTTTGAAGGACCTATTGCAGGAGTTAATATTGGGTATAAAGATGGCAAGTTTTTAGTAAACCCTAATTTTGAAAAACTTGAAAATAATTTAATTGAGCTATCAGTTGCAGGAACAAAAGATGCTATTAATATGGTTGAATCAGGTGCGTTTGAAGTATCTGAGAAAACTATGCTTGAGGCAATTATGTTTGCTCATGAAGAAATTAAGAAAATTGTTGAATTCCAAGAAAAAATAATTAAAGAATTAAAACCTAATAAACCTGAGCCAAAACTAATTCTTGCAGATGATTCAAAGGTTGAAAAACTTTTAAAAGAAACTAGGGATGAATTCAAAAAAGCTTTACTTGTATTTGATAAACAGGCTCGTGATGAGGCAGTTTTTGCTTTAAAGGAAAAATATATGGAAAAGCTTATGGCTGAATCAAAAGAATTTATAAAAGATGAAAAAGATGAAATATATTATAAATTTTTAAATGACCAAGCGATTGAAGATGTAATTGAGACTGTATTTAGAGAATTAATTACTAAAGATAAAATTAGACCAGATGGCAGAAAAATTGACCAAATAAGACCATTATCAGCAAAAGTTGATTTACTTCCAAGACCTCATGGAAGTGCACTTTTCACTCGTGGACAAACACAATCACTAGGTGTTGTTACACTAGGTGGACTTGCTGATAGCCAAATTATTGATGATTTATCTTATGAGGAGAAAAAAAGATTCCTTCTTCATTATAACTTTCCACCTTTTTCAGTTGGAGAAACTGGTAAGTATGGTTCTCCTGGAAGAAGAGAAATAGGGCATGGTAATCTTGCAAGAAGAGCAATTCTTCCAATTCTTCCAAGTGAGGATAGTTTCCCTTATACAATTAGAGTTGTATCAGAAATTTTAGAATCAAATGGTTCAAGTTCAATGGCAACTGTATGCTCTGCTACATTATCACTAATGGCAGCAGGTGTTCCTATTAAAGCCCCAGTTGCAGGAATTGCAATGGGTCTTATAGCAAAAGATAAAAACTACACAATACTAACTGATATTCAAGGTCTTGAAGATCATCTTGGAGATATGGATTTTAAAGTTGCAGGAACTGAAAATGGAATTACCGCTCTTCAAATGGATATTAAAATAAAAGGTATTAATGAAAAGATTTTAAAAGAAGCACTAGCTCAAGCAAAAGAGGCTAGAATGCAAATTTTAAAAGTCATAACAAGCACAATCAAATCACCAAGAGATAATGTATCTAAATATGCTCCAAAAGTTAAAATGCTTTTAATAAATCCAGATAAGATAAAAGATGTTATCGGTGCGGGTGGTAAGGTTATAAATAAACTTATTGAAGATAATGATAATGTTAAAATTGATATCGAGCAAGATGGAAAAATTTACATTATGCATGAGTGTTTAGATGTTGTTGATAATACTTTAAAACAAATTTCTGATTTAGTAAGAGAGGCTAAAGTTGGAGAAGTTTACGAGGGTTTAGTTAAAAGAATTGAAAACTATGGCGCTTTTGTTGAACTTTGGCCAGGATGTGAGGGACTTTTACACATTTCAAAAATAGCTAATGAAAGAATTGAAAAAGTTGAAAGTGTTTTAAAAGTTGGAGATCAAGTATTAGTTAAATGTATCGACATTGATAATCAAGGCAGAATTGATTTATCAAGAAAAGATGTATTAAATAACGCTAAAAAAGATCCTAAAAAAGAAAATAAAGCAAAAACTAAATAGTAAATTTTAAATATCACTTAATTAAAAATTAAAATTAAGTGATATTTTTATTTTTAAGTAAAAAAATTATTTTTCACTATTATATATATGAAGGAAAATATCTTTTCTTTATTTTGAAAGGCGTTTATAAAGTGGTATAATAATTTTAGTAATATGAATAAAAATGTCCAAAATTTAAAAATTTCAGATGCTACAATTCAAAATTGGAAGCGATTAAATAAAAATCTAGATAACTCTAGTTTTTTTACAAGAGCAAACAAAACTCAATCAAGAAAAAAAATAATACCTAAAGAATATATAAAATTTGAAAATGAGATTGATTTATTGCTTGATGAAATTTGCTTTGAAAAACCGATAGAGACAACTATAAATTCACTTATTTTAAAATATCTTTTTGATTTAAAACTTATTTTTAAACTAAATGGTGAATTTTCATCAAAAAATAAACACATAAGTGATTTCATAACTAGCTTTAATAATGATTTTTATGAGATTAAGTTTAATTTTGATAAATTCTTTAATATTGATTTAATAGGGTATATTTATCAATTATTAAAATTAGAAGGAGATAAAAATATCTCAGGCTCATATTATACACCGTCTAATATTGTTTATAAGATGATAGAAAATTTAGATTTTAAAAATAAGAAAGTATGCGATCCTTGTTGTGGTAGTGGGGGGTTTTTAAATGTAATTGCAAAAACGCCTAATATTAAACCTGAGAATATATTTGGATATGATACAGATAAAATTGCTGTAAAGATTATGAAGAGTAATCTTTTTGCGATATTTAAAGATTTTGTATTTAGTCCTAATATATTTTGTGAGGATTTTTTAAAGGTTGAAAATGATGAAAAATTCGATTTGATAATTACAAACCCACCGTGGGGAGCATATATTAAGGATGAGTATAAGGAATTTAAAGAGATAAAATCAAAAGAGTCCTTTTCTTATTTTATTTATAAATCTATTATAAAAATTAGTGACAGTGGAAAAATAATATTTCTTCTTCCAACATCATTTTTAAATGTTAGAACTCACAAAGATATAAGAAAATATATTATTGAAAGAACTGCAATTAAAAAAATAGAATTATTTAAAAAACCATTCACTAGTGTTTTAACTGATGCTATTTCGATAGAATTAGATAAATCTAATCCAGATAAAATTAGTATTATTAATGGTGGTAGCAAGTATAAAATAAATTATGATAGATATAAAAATGATAAAGATTATGTATTTTCTTTGTTCGATGATTTTAAAAACTCAATAATAAAAAAAATAGAAAAAATACCCCATTTTAGCTTGTGTGATTCCAAGTTTGCACTTGGAATTGTTACGGGAAATAATAAAAAAATGCTGTTAGATAATAATAATGAAAATACAATGCCAATTTATACGGGTAAGGATATTAAAAAATATTTTGCTAGTAGTCCTAAAAAATTTATTATTTATGATAGAAAAAAATTTCAACAAGTTGCAAGTGATGAATTTTACTTTGCGCCTGAAAAGTTGATTTATAAATTTATTTCAAATAAAAAACTAATTTTTTCATATGATAATAAAAAAACATTAGTCTTAAATTCAGCAAATATTTTAATTCCCCATAAAGTTCCAGTAAACATAAAAGCACTTTGTGTTTTGCTTAATTCTAATGTTTTAAACTTTTACTTTAAAAATAAAATAAATCAAATTAAGACTTTAAAATATGATTTACAAAATATTCCTATACCAATTATTGATAGAAAAACTGAAGAATTATTTACTGATTTTTTAGACCAGAGGATATTCAATGAATCTAGGATACAATCTATAATTTATAAACTTTATGATTTTTCAAGTGATGAGATTAAAATAATTGAAGGAGATTTAAAAAATGGAAAAGCTTAGAGAAATACTAAATAATCTAAAATTAAAATCCAAAAATATAAATTTAACTGATAGTGAGTTAGATAATTTATTTAGTATTTATCCTTTTAACAAATTCGAGTATATAATTTGTAACTTATTAGCAGATAAAATTATTGATATCGATTATTATATAAAAATAAGGAATGATTATATCTCAAGAAATAAATTTCTACATCTTTATGAGATAACATCACCTAGAGGATTTGGTGAGATGTGGGCACAAACGCATTTGAATGAATTAGTTCAGGAACTAGAAAGGCCTAACAAAATTTTAGATTCTAGTTATCACGGAGAATACGACCTTTATTTACCTTTACCAGATAATAGTGGTATCAAAGTTGAGGTAAAGGCATCACGAGCAGTTGATTCAAAATCTGATGAACAGCTTATAATAAAGGCTTTAGCAACTGATAGTAAAAAACCATTTAATATGAATTTTCAGCAACTAAAGCCATCTTGTAGTGACATTTTTATTTTTATCGGAGTTTGGAGAGATAAGATAATATATTGGGTTTTATCAGCAGATGATATAAAAAATAATAAATATTATTCAAAAAATCAGCACAGCAAGGGCATAAAGGAAATTGAAGAGGGTCAACTTTGGATAACCGAAAAAAGCATAAATGAATTTGACAAATTTCTTACAATGCCATCTGATATTAAGACGATGTTAATATTAAAGGCTAATAAGTCATAATTTAAAATAAAAATAATGAGGAGATAAAATGGAGAAAAAAATTGCAGTTATAGGAGCTATTTTAGAAAACCCTAAAAATAGTCAAAGTGAATTTAATAAAATTGTATCTGATTATAAAAAAATCGTGCGTGGTAGAATGGGAATACCTCTAATGGATCATGATATGACAGTAATTAGCATTACATGCCTTGCTACAATGGATGAGATAAATGCATTAACTGGTAAACTTGGATCAATTAGTGGAATTACTGTAACAACTGCTATATCTAAAAAAACTATCAATGAATAGTAAAAAAAAAGTATTAAACTTAATTTGTAAATTAGAAAAAAAACATAATTTATCTAAAAGAAAAATTTTATATATCCTAGAAAATATAGATGATGATTTAAGAATTATTTTACATAAAAAAGCAAGAGATATTTGTGATTTTGTATATGGCAGAGAAATTTATTTAAGAGGTCTTATTGAATTTAGCAACTACTGCACAAAAGGGTGCATGTACTGCGGAATAAATAAATTTTCTAACGTAAAAAGATATAAGTTATCATTTGATGAAATATCTAACTTAATTAACTTTGGTGTAGATATGGGATATAAATCTTTTGTTTTGCAATCTGGTGAGGAAAGCAGTGAAAGTAGTGATTTAGTATCATTTATAAAAAATATAAAAGATAAATTTAAGGATATTGCTATAACACTTTCAATTGGAGAGAAAAGTTATTTATATTATGAGAATTTAAAAAAAGCTGGTGTTGATAGATTTTTACTTCGCCATGAGACAATAAATAAAAAAGTATATAAACTGCTTCATGGTGAGAGTATTAAAAATAGGATAAAATCTTTATATAATTTAAAAAAACTAAAATATCAAACGGGTGCTGGTTTTATCGTCGGACTTCCTAATTTAAATTTAAAAGATTATGTAAATGATTTAATTTTTTTGAAAAAATTAAATCCTGAGATGATTGGAATTGGCCCTTTTATAGCAAGTCAAAATACAAAATTAAAAGATGAAAAAAATGGCCCAGTTTTACTTACATTAGATCTTTTAGCTCTAATAAGGCTTTTACTTCCTAATACTTTACTGCCTGCAACAACAGCATTTGCGACCCTTGATGAAAATGGAACCATTAAGGCTCTTAATGCAGGGTGCAATGTAATAATGCCAAATATTACCCCTGAGGCTGCTGCTAAGTGTTATAATTTATATGATAATAAAAGAATTGATAAAACTGAAGATGGTAAAAATTTAGAAAATCTAATAAAGATTTTAAAAAGTAATAATTTTATTCCAAGTTTTGTGCGAGGAGATTATAAAAAAATTATCTAACAAAGAAGAGTATCTAATTTGAAAGGTGAGAAAATGAACAAAAAAAGAATTGATGAGAATATGCATATTGATTATGATTATATAAATAATCTTATCAAAAATGCAAATGGTGTAACTGATGAAGAAATTGCTAAAATCTTAGATAAAGCCGAAATAAAAAAGGGGCTAAGTCATGAAGAAATTGCAACACTTTTAGAAATTAAAACCGATGAACAGCTAAAAAGACTTTTTAAAATAGCAGGAAAAATAAAAGAGGATATATACGGAAATAGAGTGGTTTTGTTTGCTCCTCTTTATATAAGTGATTATTGTGTTAATAATTGTCTTTACTGTGGGTATAAACATAAAAATAAGTTTGAAAGAAGAAAACTTACAATTGATGAGATTAAAAATGAGGTAATGATTTTAGAAGATATGGGACATAAAAGGCTTGCACTTGAAGCAGGTGAAGATCCCATAAATTGTCCTATTGAATATGTTCTTGATGCAATAAAAGCAATCTATGATACTTATAACAGGCGCGGCGTTATAAGAAGGATAAATGTAAATATTGCCGCAACTACTCTTGAAAATTATAAAAGATTAAAAGATGCAGAAATTGGAACTTATATTCTTTTTCAAGAAACATACGATAAATATCAGTATGAGAAAATGCATCCTAATTGTTTAAAAGGGAATTATAACTATCACCTTACAGCATTTGATAGAGCAATGGAGGCTGGAATTGATGATGTTGGTGGCGGTGTTTTATTTGGACTTAGTAATTATAAATTTGAAGTTCTTGCTTTAATGATGCACAATGAACATCTTGAGAAAAAATTTGGAGTTGGCTTTCATACAATATCAGTTCCAAGACTTCGTCCAGCTGAAGGGATGGACATTAAAGATTTTCCTAATATAGTATCTGATTTAGAATTTAAAAAACTTGTTGCAATTATAAGAGTTGCAGTCCCATACACAGGACTTATTTTATCAACTAGGGAATCTGCGATAATGAGAAGTGAACTTATTAAATATGGAGTATCACAAGTATCAGCAGGATCTTGTACTGGTGTTGGTGGATATGAAAAATCTTTAAAAGAGGAAAAAATAGACCAGTTTGAAAAGCTTGATGAAAGAAGCCCTAAGGAAGTTATAAATGATTTAATAAATAATAATTATATCCCAAGTTATTGCACAGCATGCTATCGTACTGGAAGAACAGGTGAGCATTTTATGGAAATTGCTAAGGCTAGCAAGATTCATTATATGTGTAATCACAATGCATTAATTACTTTGATGGAATATGCAATTGACTATGGTGATAATGACCTAATTATTAAAATGGAAGAATATATAAAAAATACAGTTAAAAACTTTAATAATAAAAGATTAGAAAAGCAAGTAAATAAAAATATAGAGCTCCTTAAAAAGGGTAAAAGAGATTTATATATTTAATATGATAAAAGATGTAAATAAAAAAAATATTGTAATAATTGGAAATACTAACAGTGGTAAGTCCACTATTTTTAACCACCTTATAAATCAGGATAAATCAATCGTCTCAAAAGAAGCAGGAACTACAACCGATCCAGTTTTAAAGATTATTGAAATAATTGGGATTGGGGGAGTTAACTTATTAGATACAGCGGGTCTTGATGATTTAAGCGATTTAGGAGAGGAAAGAGTTAAAAAGACTTTTAAAAAAATTGAGGATAGTAGTCTTGTTTTATATGTTGTATCAGCAGAAGAACTTTTAAAAAATAACTTAAAGAGCACTTTGGAAATTGATAATTACTTTTCTAGTATAAAAAGTATAGATTATTTAAAGGACAAAAAGATTATATTTATAATTTCAAAAATAGACCTTTTAAATTTTAATCTTGATAAAAAGTACTTACAATTTTCAAATATAAATGCTAGTATTTACTTAGATAATATTTTTTTAAAAATATCTGAAAATTTAGAAAAAGAAGATGAGATAAACTTAGTAGAAGGACTTTTAGAAAGTAATAGCTTATGTCTTTTGGTTATTCCGATTGACTCAGAAGCACCAAAAGGAAGACTAATTTTACCGCAAGTTCAAATGCTAAGAGCACTTTGTGATAAAAATATAACTAGCATAATTTCCTCTTTTGAAAATTTAGAATCCAACTTAAAAAAATATAATCCCGATTTAGTAATAACAGATAGTAAGATTTTCAAAAAGGTAGCAAGTGTTGTTCCAAAGGATATGAGATTAACTAGTTTTTCAATTTTATTTGCAAGGCAAAAAGGTGATATCAATCTTTTTTATGAAGGTGCAAAAAAAATTGATACCTTAAAAAAAGGAGATAAAATTTTAATTGCAGAATCTTGTACTCATACAAAAAATCATGAGGATATCGGAAATGTTTTAATTCCAAGACTTATTAAAAATAAAACTGGAATTAGTTTTGATTATACATTTTCAAATGGTGAAATGCCTGATGATATTTCAAAATTTTCTTTAATTATTCAATGCGGTGGATGTATGCTAAATAAGCTTAATATGGAAAAAAGAATAAAAAAGGCATTAGATAAAAATATTCCGATAACCAATTATGGAATTTTAATAAGTTATTTAAGCGGTGAACTTGAAAGAGCAACTTTTTGAAAAGTTGCTTTTTTATTTAGTATTTTTAACACAAACATTTCAAAATTATAATATATGATAAAATTAAAGTTAGGTGATATTATGAATTTTATGGAAGAATTTAAAAAATATGAAGAGGCATTTTTAAAGGATTTAGAAGGACTAATTAAAATTGATTCATCAATTGATAAATATGATCTGGCTAATCTAGAAGCTCCTTTTGGGAAAGGCCCAAAAGCTGCCCTTTCTTTTGTTGAGAATATGTGCAAAAGAGATGGATTTGATTATAAAATTTATGATAATATGGTTCTTGAGATAACTTATGGAAGTGAAAAAGAATTTATTCTTGCAGCTGGTCATCTTGATGTTGTTCCAGCAGGTGATGGCTGGGATAGTGATCCATTTAAGATGATATACGATGAAAAAACAGATAGAATTATAGGTCGCGGGACATTAGATGATAAGGGAGCATCAGTTGCATCTTATTATGCTTTAAAAATAATCAAAGATAAAAATATAATTCTTCCTAAAAGAATAAAACTAATCTTTGGAACTGATGAGGAATCAGGTTCTAGATGCGTTAAAAGATATAATGAATTAGTATCAGAAAGACCAGTTATGGGATTTATTCCAGATGCTGATTTTCCTTTAATTTTTTCTGAAAAAGGAATTTTAAGAATAAATTCATATGTTAAGGATAATCTTATTAAAGATGTGTTTGGTGGGGATACTTACAATATGGTTTCTGAAGAGTGCAAACTTTTATTAAATAGCGAGTTTAACTCTAAATTAGAATATAAGGAAATCGGAAAATCTGCTCACGGCTCAACTCCTGAAAAAGGTGTTTCGGCTATTTTAAAATTATTTAAAAACTTAAAAGATAAAGGATTTTCATCAAATCTAACAAATATTTTAAACGATAATTTTATCTTTAAAGATGGAAGTTTTGATACAGAAGGAAAACTTTTAAAAATAAATACTAAGAATAAACTTATGGGAAATTTATCTTTAAATATTGGAAAGTTAAAAAAAGTTGATGATAAGTTTTTACTTGGATTTGATATAAGATATCCTAAGAATATAAAAAGTGTGAAAATACTTGAAAATATAAAAAAATATATTTCACAGGATTCTGAGATTGTAGCAGATAATGAACATCTTTTTGTATCTCCTAAATCGAAACTAATTAAAACACTTCAAAAAATTTATGTAAGCCAAACAGGAGATAAAAAGTCAAAAATAATTGCAACAGGTGGCGGTACTTATGCAAGAGAGTTTGAAAACTTAGTAGCATTTGGACCTCAATTTCCTAATAGAGAATCACTAATGCATGCGCCAAATGAATATATTTTAAAATCTGATTTATTAAAAGCTGGCGCAATATATCTTGAAACATTTTTAGAGCTAGCAAAATGAAAGAGTATTTAAAACTTTGTAAATTAGTACTAAAAAAAGGAATTAAAAAGACTAATCGTACAGGAATTGATACGATTAGCTATTTTGGCTACCAAATGCGCTTTGACCTTGAAAAAGGTTTTCCGCTTGTTACAACTAAAAAGGTTCACTTTAAATCTATTGTGCATGAGCTTTTATGGTTTTTAAAAGGCAGCACAAATATTAAATATTTAGTAGATAATAATGTCAGAATTTGGAATGAGTGGGCATATTTAAATTATAAAAAATCAAGTGATTTTAAAGGTGAAGATCTTTTAGAGTTTGCAAGAAAAATAAAAGATGATTTAGATTTTGCTAAAAAATATGGTGAACTCGGACCAATATACGGAAAGCAATGGCGTGATTTTAATGGATTTGACCAAATAAAATATATTATTGAAGAGATTAAAACAAATAAAGAATCAAGAAGAATGATAGTATCGGCTTGGAATCCGCCTGAAATTAGTAAAATGGCGCTTCCGCCATGCCATGTTTTAATGCATTTTGTTGTCGAAAATGATAAACTTAATCTGCAGCTTTATCAAAGGTCAGCAGATATATTCTTAGGACTTCCTTTTAACATTGCATCTTATTCTTTGCTTCTTTTAATAATATCCAAAATTACAGGTTTAAAACCAGGGGTTTTTGTTCATACTATAGGAGATGCGCACATTTATCAAAATCACATATCGCAAATAAAAAAACAGCTTAAAAGAAGACCTAAAAAATTGCCTGAAATAAAATTTACAAGGAATGTAAACTCAATTGATGATTTAAATTTTGATGATTTTAAACTTGTAAATTATAACCATCATCCGTTAATTAAAGGAGATGTTGCAGTATGATTTATATGGTTTTAGCAATGGATTTAAATAATTTAATCGGAAGTAAAAATAAACTGCCTTGGCATTGTCCGTTAGATTTAAAAAGATACAACGAAATAACAAGTAATAAAAATGTTTTAATGGGATATAACACATATCTTTCACTTGTAAAAGAGTATAAAATAAAAAAGTTTAACTATAATAAAGTTTATGTTGCATCAAACGATAAAATTGATGATGATAGAGTAGTAACTATTAAAGATGTAGATTTATTTATAGATAATTTAACTGAGGATATTTACATAGTTGGTGGGAAAAGTATTTATGAAAAATTGCTCCCTAAAACTAATTTTATTTACCTAACTTATATTTTAGATATTTTTGATGGCGATATATATTTAGATAATTTTAATTTAAAAGATTTTGAGATTATGAAAAAAGAATTAAAAGATGATCTTTTATTTGTCGATTTAAGGAGAAAATCATGCTAGCAATTACGATATTTTTAACAATAGCCTACATGATTGTACCTACAGTATTTCTTATTCTTTCTAAAAACTATTACTACATAATACCGCAACTCCTTCTTACGCCACTTGCTTTTTATCTTATAGGACTTATCGTTTTTGGGGTATTTTTATTTATCCTTTTATTTACAAATGAAAAGCATTTTAAATTTAATTATAAAATTATAAGGTCTCTTTTGGTATTTTTTGCAAAGGCGATTTACTTTTTTAAAGTTAAAAATAAAAATAAATTAGAACTTAAAAGCGATAGATTGCTTCTTGTTGGAAATCATAAAGCAAAACTTGATCCTATTTTTTTAATTGTTGCCTCTCCCAAGCCTATTAGTTTTACCCCTAAATCAGATTTATATAAAAGCCAAATATTAAGATTTATATTTAAAAGATTAAATGCAATTAAAATAGACAGAGACGATGTTAGAAAAGCAATTGAATCTTTAAAAGTTGCTAAAGATAATATGATTTCAAGAAATATTAAATATGTAGTTTTTCCAGAAGGTGGAACGATGAATAACGATTCTGAAAAAATCGGTGATACAAAGCCTGCTGCATATAAAATCGCCCTAATGGCAAAGGCTGATATTATGCCATTTTCAATAAAAAACTCTCTTGGATTTAAAAAGTATTATAAAAAGACAATTTATATTACATATCACGAAATTATTCCATATGAGAAAATCGAAAATTTATCAACTGGAGAAATTGATGAATTAGTAAAACCTGTTATAAATTCGTGCCTTTAAGAGCATATTTTCATATTATTTTTTTAAAATGTGCTAAAATTATCAAGGTTATTAAAAAAATGGTCTTAAAAAGGCCATTTTAAAAATTAAAATAAAAAAGAAACACTCGGATATGTGTTATTGAGGAAGGAGAAAATATGCCTACAATACAACAACTTGTAACAAATGGTAGAAGTAAAAAAACTTTCAAGTCTAAAGCGCCTGCTTTAGGATATGGATTTAACAGTCTTAAAAAGAAAGAAAGTAAAAATAATTCACCACAAAAAAGAGGAGTTTGTACAAAAGTTACAACAATGACTCCTAAAAAACCTAACTCAGCTATGAGAAAATACGCAAGAGTTAGACTAAGTAATGGAACAGAGGTAACAGCTTATATTCCAGGAGTTGGACATAATCTACAAGAACACGGTGTAGTTTTAATTCGTGGTGGTAGAGTAAAAGATTTACCAGGTGTTAGATATCATATAATTCGTGGAACACTAGATGCTGCTGGTGTTGATAAGAGAATGCAAGCAAGATCTAAATATGGTGCTAAAAGACCTAAAGCTGCTAGTAAATAAATAAGGAAAAGGAGAGATAATATGCCAAGAAAAGGATATGTTCCTAAGCGTGATGTTTTGCCTGATCCAATTTATAATTCAAAACTTGTAACAAAGGCAATTAACGCAATCATGTTAGATGGAAAAAGAGGAACAGCTCAATCAATTTTATATAATGCATTTGAGCTTGTTGAAAAGAAAAGTGGTAAAAATCCGCTAGATGTATTTAACCTAGCATTATCTAATATAATGCCAGTAATTGAGACAAGATCTCGTCGTGTAGGTGGACAAAACTATCAAGTTCCAGTTGAAGTTAAACCAAGAAGAAAACAAACTCTTGGACTACGCTGGCTTGTTCAATATGCTAGATTAAGAAATGAAAAAACAATGGCTGAAAGATTAGCTAAAGAAATTATAGATGCATCAAATGGTATCGGAGCATCTTGTAAAAAACGTGATGATACTCATAGAATGGCAGAGGCTAATAAAGCATTTGCACATTACCGCTGGTAGGAGATTATATGGCAAGAAATATTGAATTAGAAAAAGTAAGAAATATTGGTATCATGGCTCATATCGATGCTGGTAAAACAACAACTACAGAAAGAGTTTTATACCATACAGGTAAAATTCATAAACTTGGAGAAACTCACGAAGGTGCCGCTCAAATGGACTGGATGGAGCAAGAACAAGAACGTGGAATTACTATCACATCAGCTGCAACAACAGCATTTTGGAAGGGCTATAAGGTAAATATTATAGACACTCCAGGTCACGTTGATTTTACAGTTGAAGTATCAAGATCACTTAGAGTTCTTGATGGTGCAGTTACTGTTTTAGATGCTCAAGCTGGTGTTGAACCACAAACTGAAACTGTTTGGAGACAAGCAACAGAGTATAAAGTTCCAAGAATAGTATTTGTTAATAAAATGGATAAAATTGGTGCTGATTATGCAAACGCTATTGAAACAATCAAAGATAGACTAGGTGTAAAAGCACACGCACTTAACTGGCCAATTGGTTCTGAGAATAACTTTACTGGTATTATTGATATATTAAATCGTAAAGCTTATAAATATGATGAGTCAATTGATGAAAATACAAAAGAGATTGAAATTCCATCAAATTTAAAAAATCTTATTGAAGAAAAAAGAAATGAACTAATTGAAGCTGCTGCTGATTTTGATGAAGATTTAATGGTTAAATACCTTGAAGGTGAAGAAATCCCAGTTGATCTTATTAAAAGTGCAATTAGAAAAGGTACATTAGCAGTTGAGTTTTTCCCAGTATTTTGCGGTTCTGCTTTTAAAAATAAAGGTGTTAAATTCGTTCTTGATGCAGTTATTGACTTTTTACCATCACCGCTTGATATTCCACCAGTTGTAGGACATAGCCAAGATGGAAAAGAAATAATTAGAAAAGCAGATGATAAAGAACCTTTCACAGCTCTTGCTTTTAAAGTTATGACAGATCCATATGTTGGTAGATTAACATACTTTAGAGTATATTCGGGTACTTTAAAAACAGGTTCATATGTAAATAATGTTACAAAAGATGTAAAAGAAAGATTTGGACGTATTTTGTTAATGCACGCAAATAACCGTTCTGAAATTGATGAAGTTTGCACAGGTGATATTGCAGCAGTTGTAGGATTAAAAGGAACAACTACAGGAGATACACTAGCACTTGCAAATGATGATATTACACTTGAGTCAATGATTTTCCCAGAACCAGTTATTGATATTGCAATTGAACCTAAAACTAAACAAGACCAAGAAAAAATGTCAATTGCCCTTCAAAAACTTGCTGAAGAAGATCCAACATTTAAAACATACATGGATAAAGAAACAGGTCAAACAATTATTGCTGGTATGGGTGAACTTCACCTTGATATTATTGTTGATAGACTAAAAAGAGAATTTCATGTTGAGGCTAATGTAGCTGAGCCACAAGTTTCATTTAGAGAAACAATTACTAAAGCATGCGAAGTTGAGGAAAAATTCATTCGTCAATCTGGTGGTCGTGGACAATATGCGCATATTATGGTTAAATTTGAGCCAAACCCTGGAAAGGGATTTGAGTTTGTTGATAAAGTAGTTGGTGGAAGAATTCCAAAAGAATATATTCCAGCTGTTGAAAAAGGTTTTCTAGAATCACTTGACTCTGGTATTATTGCAGGATATCCACTAATGGATATTAAAGCAACATTATATGATGGTTCATACCATGAGGTTGACTCATCTGAAATGGCATATAAAATTGCTGCGTCAATGGCAATTAAATCACTTGCTGAAAAAGGTGCACCAGCAATTTTAGAACCAATTATGAATGTTGAAGTTGTTACACCTAATGATTATGTAGGTAATATTATTGGTGATTTATCACAACGTCGTGGAAGAATTGAATCCCAAGGTGTAAGATCTAATGCGGTTGCAATTAAAGCATTTGTACCACTTGCTCAAATGTTTGGATATGCAACAAATTTAAGATCTAACTCACAAGGAAGAGCAAACTTCGTAATGCAATTTGATCATTATCAACAAACACCTAAAGCCGTTTATGATGAAATTGTTAAAAAAAGAAGTAAAAACTCTTAATATTTGCAAAAAATAGTAATTTAAGTTAAAATATTTACTAGTTTAAAATTAAAAATAAAATATAAATTTTATAGGAGGAATTTATGTCAAAGAAAAAATTTGAAAGAACAAAACCACATGTTAACATTGGTACAATTGGTCACGTTGACCATGGTAAAACTACTCTAACTGCTGCAATTACAACTGTTCTTGCAACAAAAGGATTAGCAGAAAAAAAAGCATATGATCAAATCGATGGTGCTCCTGAAGAAAAAGAAAGAGGAATCACTATCAACTCATCTCACATTGAGTATGAAACAGAAAACAGACATTACGCTCACGTAGACTGCCCAGGCCACGCCGATTATGTTAAAAACATGATTACTGGTGCTGCCCAAATGGATGGTGCAATTTTAGTTGTATCAGCTGCAGATTCAGTTATGCCTCAAACAAGAGAGCATATTCTACTTGCTCGTCAAGTTGGTGTTCCAAAAATTGTTGTATTTTTAAACAAAGCTGATTTAGTTGATGATAACGAAATTCTTGACCTTGTTGAAATGGAAGTTAGAGAATTACTATCATCTTATGATTTCCCAGGTGATGATGTTCCTGTAATTAAAGGTTCTGCATTAAAAGCAATCGAAGGAGATGCAAATGCACAAGCTAAAATTATGGAACTAATGGCTGCTGTTGACTCTTACATCGATACTCCAAAAAGAGCAACTGACCAACCATTCCTACTACCAGTTGAGGACGTATTTACAATTACAGGTCGTGGAACTGTTGCAACAGGTCGTGTTGAAAGAGGTACACTAAAAGTTGGAGATACTGTTGAAATCGTTGGTATTAAAGAAACTCAAAAAACTGTTGTTACTGGTATTGAGATGTTTAGAAAATTACTAGATGAAGCTCAAGCAGGAGATAACATTGGTGCACTACTTCGTGGTGTTGAAAGAGAAAATATCGAGCGTGGTCAAGTACTAGCAAAACCAGGTTCAGTTTCACCTCACACAAAATTTGAAGCACAAGTTTATGTACTTTCAAAAGAAGAAGGTGGAAGACATACTCCATTTTTCACAAACTATCGTCCACAATTTTATTTTAGAACAACTGATATTACAGGTGTTGTTGAGTTAAAAGGCGGTAAAGATGCAATGGTTATGCCAGGTGAAAACACTGCAATGACAGTTGAACTAATTCACCCAATCGCTATTGAAAACGGTACTAAATTTTCTATCCGTGAAGGTGGAAAAACAGTTGGTGCTGGTACAGTAACTAAAATTATTAAATAATTTATTATAATTTTATAATTAAAAGGGGCAATTTATAATTGCCCTTTTGATTAGCATAAAAAGAAGGTCTTATTATAATTTTTTCACAACTAATACCTGCGATGGATCCAATACTTTACAAAGTATTTCAAGTAGGAATTCTTTTAATTGTTGGATTTTGCGGAGGTTTATACGCTAAAATTTTAAAACTACCTAATGTATCAGGTTATATTTTATTTGGAATATTGCTTGGTCCTTCAATGGCTTTAATATTTGAAGGATTTCCTGGAATAATATCAAAAGAAGATAGTAAGAGTTTATCATTTTTAAATGATATTGCCCTTTCATTTATTGCTTTTAGTATTGGAAGCGAATTTAGATTAAAGGCAATTAAAAAAATGGGAAAAAGGGTTGGAATAATAACAAGCTTTGAGACACTTTTTGCAGTTAGTTTTGTTTTTATTTTGATGTTTTTATTTCCAAAAGGAAGAATAAGTCCAGATTTTAATCTAGCAGGAAAAAATAATATCTCATTTTCAATACTTCTTGCAAGTCTTGCAGCATCAACCGCACCTGCAGCAACTGTACTTGTTATAAGACAATACAGAGCCTATGGTAAAATGACTAAAACTGTTCTTCCGATAACTGCCCTTGATGATATTTTCGGAATTATTATATTTGGTATTTCACTTTCAGTTGTTGGAGTATTATTTCCTCACAAAGGTGGAGCAACTCTTCCTTTATACTACAGTATTTTTAAACCGTTTATTGAAATATTTGTATCGGTCGGATTTGGACTTTTTATGGGATTTTTACTTTCTGTTATCTCAAAGAAAATTCTAAATAATAAAGATGAACTTCAAGGACTATCAATTGGATTTATTATTTTAACACTTGGACTTTGTCATTTATTTAATACATTCTCTGGTAAGTGGATTAGTTTTTCTCCTCTTTTATCTAATATATTCCTTGGAGCAATGGTTTCAAATATTTCCAAAAACCCTCAAAAAACATTTGATACAGTTAATGATTTTTCAACTCCATTTTTTATATTATTTTTTACCCTTGCAGGAGCAAGTCTTGATTTAGGAATGCTTAGACAAAGCTTTTTAATTTTACTTTTAACCTTAGCATATGCTATTGCAAGAGGTTCTGGAAAATATCTTGGTGCATTTACGGGATGCGCAGTTGTAAAAGATAGTAAAAAGGTTAGAAACTATATTGGATTTTCGCTCTTTCCCCAAGGTGGGGTATCAATTGGACTTTTAACAATTATTAAAAGAGAATTAGGAGATAATCCAGCATTTGGTAAAAGTGTTGAAATTATATCTACAATAATCTTACTTTCTATTTTAATTTATGAAACATCAGGACCGCTTTTTGCGAAAATGGCAATTTCTAAATCTGGTGAGATGTATGCACTTGATAAGTTTACAAAAATGCACGATATAGGAGAAAAAGAAAAAGGAGAGGTAACCTAATGAAAGCATTATTTATAATTTTAAATGATTTAGACTATCTTGAAGATATACTTGAAGAGTTTGTCTCACTTGATATTAAAGGTGCAACCGTTCTTGACTCACAAGGACTTGCACAGGCAATACTTGGATCTGAAAGTGGCTCAAAACTATTTTTCAATGGCCCTTTTCAAAGAAACTTAGCTGATCAAGGACGAAATAATAAAACTATATTTACAGTTTTAAAAAAGGAAAAAGTAGAAAGTGTTGTAAAGGCGATTAGAGAAATAGTTAATCCATCTAAAAAACCAGCAATTGGATTTATGTTCTCAGTTCCCGTTGATGATATATTCTTATTAAAACCACATAAGTAATTTATAAAAAAAATCAGCCAGAAAAATTGGCTGATTTTTTTATTATAAAGTTTAAAACTAATTTTGTAAAAATGAAATAGCACTATAAATAATACCCAATAAATAAGATATAGTAAGATATTTAACTAAAAAGTTAAAAATTAAAGTTATATTTAATATAAAATTTTAAAAGATAGTATAATAAATATATGAATGAAAAAAATATAAAAACTGAATTTTTTAAAGATTGTCTAAATTCTAAAAAAATAGTATTTTTCGGAGGAGCTGGAGTTTCCACAAAAAGTGGAATTCCTGATTTTAGGTCCGCAAATGGACTTATAAGAGAGAACAACGAAATACCAGTTGAAGAAATTCTTTCAAAAGATTTTCTTTACTCAAATCCAGAAAAGTTTTTCAAGTTTTATTTTGATAATTTAGTATATTTAGACGCCAAACCAAATAACTGCCACAAGGCTTTAAAGTATATGGAGGATAAAAATATACTTGATGCGATTGTTACTCAAAACATTGACGGCCTTCACCAAAAAGCAGGTTCTAAAAATGTTTATGAATTACATGGGACAATTTATAAAAATTATTCAGTTGAATCAAAAAAAGAATATCCTATTGAATATTTGCTAGATCAAAAAGATAAACCTTACCCTGTTGATGAGGAAGGCTTTATGATAAGACCTAGTGTAGTTTTATATGGAGAGCCAAGTGATGTTAATGTCGTTAATGAGGCTGTTGATAGAATTGAAAAGGCTGATGTTTTAATAATCGCTGGAACATCACTTTCAGTTTTTCCTGCTTGTGCGCTTGTTAGATATTATCTTGGAGATAAGATGTATTTAATAAATAAAGATGATATAAAATTTGCAGGAGCTAAATTTATTAAAGGCGATGTTGATGAAATATTTAAAGAATTACAAGACTATCTTAAGGAGAATTTATGAATTTAGATGAGTTAAAAAAAGTTTTACTTGATGAGCTAGGAATTAAAAAAGATGTGTCATTAGATACTAATTTAACTAATGATTTAGGGCTTGACTCAATTGATGCAATAAGCTTAATTACTGCAATTGAGAAAAAGTTAAATATCCGTTTTGAAGATGATGTTATCCCAACTTTAAAAACTGTTGGAAACGTTGTTGATTATATAAATAAACTACTTAAAAAATGAAAATAAAAAATCATCTAGAATATGAGAAGTTTTGGCAAGACCATTGGTATAATGATGGTCTTTTTAATGTAGATTTATTTTCTGATAAAAAGAAAAAAATGTATATTCTTGATATGTTTCCATATGCTAGTGGATCAGGTCTTCATGTAGGTCATGTTGAAGGATATACAGCAACTGATATTTATGCAAGATTTAAAAGAATGCAAGGATATAATGTATTTGTTCCGATGGGATTTGATGCCTTTGGGCTTCCTGCTGAGCAGTATGCGCTTGAAACAGGAAATGATCCTGAGGATTTTACTTATAAAAATATTGCTAATTTTAAAAAGCAATTAAAAAGAATCGGTAAGATGGTTGACTGGGAGAAATCATTTGCAACTTGTGATAAAGACTATTATAAAATAACACAAGAAATATTTTTGAGATTATACGAAAATGGTTTAGCTGAGTTAAAAGAAGTTGATGTTAATTTTTGTCCAAAGCTTGGAACAGTTTTAGCAAATGATGAAATATACACAAAAGATAATGAAATGTTTTCAGAACGTGGTGATCACCCAGTATATAAAAAGCCAATGAAACAATGGGTTTTAAAAATTACTAATTATGCTGATAAACTTCTTACAGGTCTTGATAATTTAAAATGGCCTGAAAAAATAAAAGATATTCAAAAAAACTGGATTGGTAAAAAAGAGGGGACTAACATTTTATTTAATGTTGAAAACTCAAAGTTAAAAGTTGAGGTTTTTACAACAAGAGCAGACACTATTTTTGGAGTAACTTATTTAGTTGTTGCGCCTGAAAGTTTAATTATAAATGAATTAGTTAAAGCTGAACATAAAAAAAAGTGCGATGAGTATATAAAAAAAGCATCTCAAATATCATCAGTTGAAAGACAAATAAATAAAGTTAAAACTGGTGTTTTCACAGGCTCATATGCAATAAATCCTTTAAGTGGAAAAAAAATTCCAATTTGGATATCAGATTACGTTTTAGCAGATTATGCTAAAGGTGCCTTAATGGCAGTTCCAGCGCATGATGAAAGAGACTTTGAATTTGCTAAAAAGTTTAATCTTGAAATTACTAAAATAATTGATGTAGATGATTCTAAACTTCCTTATGCATTAGATGGAAAACATATAAATTCTGATTTTTTAAATGGTCTAGATATAAAAGATGCTACAAAGTTAGTTATTGATAAATTATCTAGTTTAAAAATGGGAGAAAGAACATTTACCTATAAGCTTCGTGATTGGGTCTTTTCTCGCCAAAGATATTGGGGAGAGCCATTTCCGATTTACTTTGATGAAGAAGGTAAAATTTATAAGTTAGATGATAAAATGTTACCACTAGTTCTACCAAAGACTAAAAATATAAAGCCAAGTGGAGATGGTAAAAGCCCGCTTGCTAATATTAAATCATGGCTTAACTTTAAATTAGATGGTAAAAATTATCACTATGATACAAATACAATGCCACAACTTGCAGGAAGTTCTTGGTATTATATCGGTCATCTTTTAAAAGAAAAAGATGGTTTTATTTCTTTAAATAGTAAAAAAGCTAATGAAATTCTTTCAAAATGGCTGCCAGTTGATTTATATATCGGCGGAGCTGAGCATGCTGTAGGACACTTGCTTTATTCAAGATTTTGGCATAAGTTTATGAATGAGCTAGGATATTTTAAATCCGATGAGCCATTTAATAAGTTATACAACCAGGGAATGATTTTAATAGAGGGTCAAAAAATGTCTAAATCAAAGGGAAGAGTTATAAATCCTGATGAGATAATTGACACTTATGGAGCAGATTCTCTAAGATTATATGAGATGTTTATGGGACCAATAAGCCAAGATAAATCATGGACTGATCAAGGAATTAGTGCAAGCAGAAAATTTATTGATAGAGTAGTTAATATGTTTGATTTTTTAACATCTAGCAAAGTTTTGGAGCTTGATGTTGCTTTAAATGAAACAATTAAAAAAGTTAGAACTGATTATGAGGAATTGCAATTTAACACTGCAATAAGTCAGATGATGATATTTGTTAATGAGGTATATAAAATTAAAAAAATATCACCTGAGCAAGCAAGATTATTTTTAATTTTACTTAATCCAATTTGCCCTCATTTAACTGAGGAGTTAAACAAAGAAGTATTAAAAAATAAGACTGAACTTTTAGATGAGAAGTTTCCTTTAGAAAATAGTAAAATATTAGAAAAAGATGAAGCATTAGTTGTTTTTCAGGTTAACGGAAAACTTCGCGGGAAGAAAATGGTTAGCTTAAATTTATCTAAAGATGAAGTTATTAGTATTGCTAAATTAGATTCTAATACTAAACTAAACCTTGAAGGAAAAGAAATTATCAAGGTAATTTATGTTCCTCATAAATTGGTAAATTTTGTTTGTAAGTGATTAATCCAAGTTTTAAAACTTGGATTTTTTTAATAAACTTACAAAAATGCTATAATAAGTATATGTTAGGAAAAAAAGAAATAAAAGAATATATTAGTTTAAAAACAATGATAGTAGTACTTATGTATAACTTTCTTTTTTTAACGATTGCAATTTTTTCAATCTTTACTAAAATGGGAGAAAATAATCTTTTATATAAAATATTATACGGTAGCGTGATTGCTTTGATTTTAGTTGTGATATTTTCATTTAGTACATTTTACAAAAAAGATGAATCGGTAAAATATGATAGTAAATATGATTATGTAAATATGGTTATAACATATATTTATTTAGTATTATTTTTGGTATACTTAATTTTTATATTTCTTGAAAGAAATAGCAATCTTAAACTAAATAATTTTTATATGTCTTTAACATACTACCTATTAGGTGGAGTAATGGCTCTTTTATCAGTTATTACAATTTTTATAAATTTATATGTTGCAATAAAAAATAGAGTTAAAATTCCACTTAAAGTTATGGAAGAGCAAATCCAAAAGGATAATAGTTATATAAACTAATGAATTTAAAAAGAAGACTTATTGTATCTTTAACAATAATTTTACTAGCGACAATTGCATTGCCGCTTTTAATTATTTATGTTAAAAACTATTCTATAAGAGCATATATATACTCATATATAATATGTCTTTTAATTATGACAACATTTTTTCTTGGAGGATTTTCTAAACTTATAATAAGCCTATTTTATGCGCTTTTAATTTCCATTTTAATATATGCTTTATATAAGTATGAGCTTATCATAATGGCACTCGGGGCTATTTTGTTTGTTTTAAATCCACTTAGATTTTTTGAAAGATTTTTAAAGGAAAAGTTTAAAGAAAATACTAAAACAGAATTTAGAAATATAGTAAAAGATGATGAGTATATTTTCTATTCATACACTAATGAGATGAAAAAAATATTTCACTCAGTATCACTTTCTCTTTATAATAAAAATCATTTTTATCATTTTTTAAGAAATATAACATCATCAATTATGATCTCATTTGCAATTTTTGTCTCATTTTACTATGGTGTTCCTTACAGGGATTTTTTAAAACTTCCTTATATAAATCTTATAATGGTAAGTTATATAATATTAGTACTTTTAATATCAGGGTATTTAGTTAAAGAAAAATCATTTAACTCATGCTTTAGATTTTTAAATTTATTCTCTATTCCCTTTTTATTATTTGTTGTATATAGTGCAAGCCCTGAGTCACTTTCATTTAAAGTTAAAATAATACTTTTTTCAATTTTATCCTTAGCGCTTTTAGTTTTAATTATTGCGCATGTAATATTTTACTTTAGAAGAGTTACCTTTCATGAGTATGAGTATATCTCAGAAAAAGGCGAAAAGACTGTTGCTAATGCTCTTTATGAGCCATATATATATCTTAGTGGCTATAAGTTAATTGGAATATATCAGATAAGATGTGATTATGACTACTTTAAAATGCATTTTAAAAAATTCTTAATTTATTCAAACTATCATAAATTTATAATTACAGGCTATAAAATATTTAAAAATGAGATTAAACTTTTTACCTGCTTTAAAACAAGAGATTATAGAAAACCTAAAAAATTTGCAAAGTATTTATCTAATAATCTATCAACTAGTGATATTTTAATAAATACTATCGTAGATGAGGAAAACATTGTTTATCCAAGAGAGTTTTCAAAAGATAAAAACTATATTATTCAAAGAGCTATAAAAAGTGCCAACTATTTAAAAGAGATTGAACTTAGAAAGTCAGTCATTATCTCACTTTTTTTCCACTTTGAAAATAATATTGACCTTTTAAAATTTCAAGAGGAAAATCTATCTTATATATATTTATTATCTAATATGGAAAAAATCGTTGAAACTCAGTTTGTATCAAGAAACGATAATTATAAAATAGAAGTTTTAATTAGAAAGTTACTTCTTTCAGCTGAGCAAAAAAATGGTGAGTATCTAAGAATTGTAGTAAAGTATCCAAATAAAAAAATTATTATATAATAGAAAAGGTGATAATATGGAATATTTAAATTTATTAAAAGAAGTATCTGAAATATCTGGTGTATCTGGAAATGAGAAAAAAGTTGCAAGATACATTGAAAATTATTTAAAGGATGAGAATTTAGAAAAAAGTACTTGTAATCTAGGTTCACAAATCTACACAAAAAATAAAGGAGTAGGTCCTAAGATTATGCTAGCAGCTCATATGGATGAGGTTGGCTTAATGGTAAGAGAGATAACCGATAAAGGATTTTTAAAAGTTCAGCCAATTGGCGGATGGTACTCACAAGTTATGCTATCTCATGAATGGCTTGTTGAAGGTAAAAATGGCGAGGAGTTTATTGCAGTTACAGGCTCAACTCCTCCGCATATTTTATCAAAAGAGAAAAAAGAAAAACCAGTTAGCATAAATGATATGTATCTTGATTTAGGAGTATCATCAAGAGATGAAGTTTTAAATCTAGGGATAAATGTTGGATCTTTTGCTACTCCAAAGCAAAGTTTTGCCAAACTTGCAAATGGAGATTTTCTTCTTGGAAAAGCATGGGATAATAGAATTGGAACAGCTGCTATATTAGCTCTTGCTAAAAGATTAAAAAATACTAAAGATAAAGAACTTGATTTTACTTTCACAGTTCAAGAGGAAGTTGGACTTCGTGGGGCACAGACTGCATCTTATATGGTAAACCCTGATATTGCAATTGCTGTTGATTCAGGTCTTGCAACTGATTTACCAGGTAATGATAATTCAAATGGTGAAGAGCTTGGAAAGGGGCCACAAATAATTTTTTATGATGGTGGTTTAATTCCAAATCAAAAATTAAAAGAAGAAGTTATTAAAGTTGCAAAAGAAAATAACATTAAATACCAGCTATCATATCTTGCAGGTGGGCAAACAGATGCTGCAAGAATGCAATATGCAAAAAGTGGTGCTGCAGTAATTTCAGTTTTAATTCCTGCAAGATATATCCACTCACATACATCAGTTATATCTTACAGCGACTTTGTGGAAACTGTTAACCTTTTAGAAAAACTAGTTTTAAAACTTGACGAGAGGGTAGTTTCTAATATTTTAAAATTTTAATGAGAATAATATCGGGATTAAAAAAATCAAGAGAAATTAAATTTATTAAATCAAGCACAACAAGACCTACGATGGATAAGATAAGAGAGGCTGTATTTAATACATTGGGAGATGTTACAAATTTAACAACTCTTGATATATTTGCAGGCTCTGGTGGATACTCACTTGAGGCTTTAAGCCGAATGGCTAAGTTATCCTATATAAATGATAAGGATTTTAAATGTTATAAGATAATAAAGGAGAACTTAGATAATCTTGAGTTTAAAAATTTTAAATTATTTAAGCAAGATTATAAAGACCTTTTAGAAAGTTTAAAATTAGATGGTATTAAATTTGATATAGTATTTATAGATCCACCTTATCATGATAATTTATACAGTGATGTTTTAGTAAAATTAGAAGGTATTATAAAAAATAGCTCAATAATTGTTATTGAGACATTAAAAAAAATAGAGTTTGAAATTCCTTTAATATACGATATTATTAAGGAAAAAGAATACAGTGAAAATAAAATAATATATTTAAAAAGGAGATAATATGATTTTAAAAATAAATGCATTAGTAGAAGTTAATTTATATGTTTTAATTTTTATTCCGATTTTACTTATTTTAGCAAGTTTTATTGCAGGATTTTTTGTAGCAAGAACAGTTATTAAAAAATACCTTGATAAAAATCCACCAATCAATGAAAATATGATAAGAGCAATGATGCAACAAATGGGAAGAACTCCATCAGAAAAACAAGTAAGAGCAGTAATGAGAGAGATGGAAGCAAATAAAACAAAGAAAAAATAAAAATGGGCGTTAGCCCATTTTTATTTTAGATTATTGTTTTGCTATTTTACATTCTTTACAAATTGCAATAATTCCAAGAGTTATAGGAGTAATAAATAAAGAAAATGCAAGAGGCTGCGCCCAAACTAAATAAAGTGCAAGAACACCTATTCCAAAACTATTTGTATTATATAGCCATGAAATTACTGAAAAACCAATTGGTGTTCCAACTGAGACAAGGAACATATATCTTATAAAAATACTTAAAAATAAGACTAAGCAAATTGAAAGAGTGGCAATTAAAAATGGCATAATCTTTTTATTTTTAAAAGTAAAAGCAGTAAGTATTGCTGATACTGGAATTAGTGAAATGGCAATTAGGGTATTAAATATAATAAATATATTGTTACTAGAAAAGTATATATTCACAGAACTAATTGCAAAATATATAACTGACACAACAAGGGTGAAAATAGCAGATACTTTTTGAACAATTCTTTTATTTTGCTTTGAACCTAAATCATTATTTTCTATATTATTGCTAATATCATTTAATTCTTCTTTTATTTCTAAATTTTCCATATTTTAACCTCTTTTATTTTTTAAAATAAGTGAAGAAAGCACAATTATCGGAATATATAAGGCAATTAAGAAAAAGAATATAATTGCTAAAAATGATGTTGCAATGGCAATCACATCAAGTATGCCACCTACTAAAATAATATAAAAACCTATCATAAGTGCAGCAAATGAGAGAATGCTATAAATAATTAAAAGTGCTATTGCAAATCCTCTAACAGGTTTATTTTTTATACTAAAATCTAGCATTACAGCAGCAGTTGCTAAAATTCCACCGTTCATCAAAATATTAATAATACCACCAGCCATTTGATTTTTAAGACTAGTAAAGCCACCTAGTATTGATAATGATGCAATTATAATTGTATAAATTGAACAAGCAAGTTTTATAGATCTAATTCTTTGATTATTGCTTGATGTATTGTTTTCATCATTTGAAAATTGATTATTTTGATTGCTTGAATTATTTTCTTGAATGTTTTCTTGATTAGTGCTCTCGTTTAAATTTAAATCTTCATTCATATTATTCTTCCTTTCTTTTATAATTATTATACCAACTTTTTATATTTAAAAATAAAATATGATAAAATGAAGGTATATGGGGATGATTTAGGAGTCGCCGGGATAAAGAATATATTAAATGCATGCCGTGAGTAGTCACGTTAAACACTCGAGGTTTGATTAAATGCAAAACCAATTTATCGTGCATCTAATGCACAACAATTAGCATTCGCATAATAATTTGTGAATCCTTTTAATTAGTATACCTACTTGCTAGTTAAAAGATATTTGTAGGTTATGCTAAAATATGCCTAGATGTTTTAGTGAATTTTATAGGATCGGGTATTTAGAGTTTTGTTTATTTTTCTTTGGTATCTTAAATTAAAAGATAAAATAAGCATGTAGATTTTAATATCCTATTTATTTCATACGAGGGTTCAAATCCCTCCATCTCCACCATATATAAATAACAATTAAAAGGGGTAGTAAACGTGAAAAATATTTTAAAAAAATTATTAATTATTTTCTCTTTTTCTTTTACAACTTTTATTTTGTTTGTGTTTGTAAGGAAAAATAATACTCAGGGAAATTATGTTATCGCGCATGAATAAGAAAAAAAGAATTGCTTTGTGGCTTAGCATTTTTATTCCATTTATTTTAATAATATTAGGTATTAGCATATACTTTATTATTTTGTCATCGTATAGAAATTTACCTCCATTAAATAATAAAACGTATTCATATAATAGTATCGAATTGCGTACAAGCGATAATAAAGTCGATAGGTTTGATAAAGCTAAACTTGTAATTAAAAAGATAACTAAAGATGAATATAATAATTCATCACTAATTAATGTCTTTTATGATTATGCATATGATGTTTATTATAAAGTTGATATTACTTTAGAAAAAGATAACAAAGTTTATAATGCTAAAACATTTTGTGTTCATAGTAGAAACATTAAACAGTTTTATCGTCAAAGGTATAGCTTTGACATTGAAATTGATGGCCAAGTATATGAAAATGCATTATTTATTTATAATTATGGTTTAACAAAACCTGTTATTAGACTAGGTTCATGAGGTATATATTATGAATAAAATAAGTAAATATATATTTTTAATTTTTATAGTTATTTTATTATTTATAATAAGTAGTTGTAGTAATAACTATAACCGGAAATCCATAATGGATGAAACAAGAAAATATTTAAATGAAATTGAGTCTGGAACATTTATTTCAAAACAAGAAATAATTTTTAAAAATAAAAATCAGGTAAAAATAAAGGAATTAAAGTTTACTATTTTACCTAATGGCTCTAGGCAAAAAGACTTTGATCATAAAAGTTTTAAATTTAAAATAAGTGTTAAACTAGAAAATAATGATATAGAAACACAAGAAGTTGAATTATCGAAATTTTTGGGATTGGATTCTTATAAATTTGAATTTAGTATGTTAGATACAAAATTTGAATTTAATTTAATTTTTTGTAAGGATAGAATAATTTTATATACAAAAAATCATGAAAATAGTCAAAGTTTAAATTATGGAATTTTTTATAATGAACTTGCAATATTTTTAGATAAAGTAATGTAATGAATAAGCAGACTAATATCTACTTTTTTTAAACTATATTATATTCGGTTTTGCAAATATAAAAATGGAACGGTATTTATTTTTGAGCACTTTTTTTGGTGAAAAATACAGAATATGATATCATATGAATCGTGAAAAGAGAAAGCATCTCACCTGATTGACATATCTTTGGGTAAAAACTCACGAATTTTAAATTATATATAGTAAGTAGTATTACTTATTTTATTTGTGTTTATAAATTTATGGTTTTTGATGCTTTGAGCATCATTTTTTTATTTTAAAGGAGGAAAATTTATTAAACAAGTAAAAAAAGAAAATCAATCATTAGATTTAGTTAACGAGAATATTCCTGATGGGGATATTAGACTGATTGATGAAAATGGTAACAATCGCGGTATTCTTTCAAAAGAAAAAGCAATTGCTTATGCCGAAAGTGTTGATTTAGATGTTGTTGTAGTTAACGATACTAAGCCATATACTGCAAAAGTTATGGATTATGCAAAATATCGCTTTGATCAACAAAAAAGATTAAAGGAAATGAAGAAAAATCAACAAGTAATCCAAGTTAAAGAGGTAAGATTAGGACCTACCATTCAAGATAATGACTTTAATACAAAACTTGTTAATGCTAAAAAGTTTTTAGAAAAAGGAGATAAGGTTAGAATTTCAATGTTTTTTAAAGGTAGAATGATAAATAACATTGAAGTTGGTCTTAATATATTTAAAAAGTTTTTATCATCTTTGGAAGAATTTGGAACTATTGAGCAAAAATTAACACAAGAAAGAAATATAATATTTGCGATTGTAGGACCATCTAAAAAGAAAAAATAATATAGAAAAGGACGGGTAATATGCCAAAACAAAAAACACATAGTGGTCTTAAAAAAAGAATTAAGATTACAAAAAGTGGAAAAATAAGACGTGGCTCTGCTTATACAAGCCATCTATCTGCCTCAAAAAGGCAATGTCAAATTAGAAGATTAAGAAAGGAACAAGGTGTATCAAAGAGTGATGAAAAAAGAATCAGACCTTTGATAAGCAACCTTTACTAGGGTGATAATATGCCAAGAGCAAAATCCGCTGTTGTAAAAAAACATCGTCATAATAAAATATTAAAACAAGCTAAAGGATATTTCGGATCTCGTCATGCACTTGTAAGAACAGCGCATGAGCAAGTGATGAAATCACTAAGATACCAATTCCGTGATCGTAAACAAAAAAAGAGACAATTTAGAAAATTATGGATTACAAGAATAAACGCTGCTTGTTCACAAAATGAAATTTCTTATTCAAGATTTATTACAGGACTTCGTCGTGAGAAAATTGAGATAAACCGTAAAATGCTAGCAGAAATTGCTATAAATGATCCTAAAACATTTACAGAAATAGTTCTTCAAGCTAAAAAAGGTTTAAAGAAAGAGCTTCCTGAAAAATTCCAAGAAGCCGAAAAAGAGCTTCCTAAATTAGTTGTTGCAGATAAACCTGAGAAAAAAGCTAAAAAGCAAGAAGAAGTTAAAAAGGCGCCAGTAAAAAAGGCTGAACCTAAAAAAGCTAGTGAAAAAGCTGATCCTGCTGTAAAAAAAGAACCTGCAAAAAAACCTGCAGCACCTAAAGCTACAACACCTAAAAAGCCTGCTGCTCCTAAGAATGCACCAGCTAAAAAGGCTGCTTAATAGTAAATATAATTATTTAAGTTGCATTTTAAAAAACAATAATATATAATATAAATATACGAGTGGAACAAGTGTTCCGCTCGTTTTATTAAAAATATATAGGTGATTTTTTGATTGAAGAGATAAAAAAAATAACTGAAAAAATATTGCAAGGTTACAATCTTAATCTATATTCTGTAAAGATAAAAAATGATTATGGAATTAATAATATTATTGAGATTATAATAAACAAGGATATGCTAGATAATAAAATGCAAGAAGAAATTCATTTAAAAATACTTGATGAAATAGATCATTTAATGCCAGATGATTATTATCTTGAATTATCAGCAAGAGGAGCTGAGTATAAATTCGATGGCATTTGTGATATTAAAAATAATATCGGAAGTTATATCTATATTGTATCTGATTATTATAAAGGCTATTGCGTATTATTAGATTTTAAAGATGATATATTAAAAATTGAGTATAAAGATAAAAATAGATCTAAAGAGTTAGAAATAAAATATATAAAAACAATAAAAATAAGGAAAGCAGTGAGGATTTAAAATGAAAAGAAAAAACTTACCACTATATTTTGATGAAATATCTAAAGAGCGTGGAATTGAAAGAGATCTTGTTAAAAATGCTTTTGAACAAGCACTAATATCAGGATGTAAAAAAGAAGCGGGAGTTAGAAGCTGCCGTGTTGATATAAATGAGGAAAAATGCACAATTCGTATCTTTAAACAAAGAATTGTTGTAGGTGATTATCAAATATCAAAGGACTTAACTCAGCAACCAGCTCAAAAAATGACCCAAATTCTTTTAAGCGATGCTAAAAAAATTAAGCCAAGAGGAACTAAAATTGGTGATATTTTAGAAGAAGAGGTTGACTTAACTGAGTTTTCGCACTCATCAGCAAGAATTGTAAAAAATAGTTTTAGAGATAATTTAAATAAACTTGTTAAAGATAGATTATATAACTACTTCAAAGAAAAAGAGGGAGATGTTATTAAGGCTAGAATTATTTCAATTGAAAATGGACAATGCATTTTGGATATCGGAAATGATATATCAACTATTCTTTCAGAAAAAGAAATGCTTCCAGGAGAAAGACTTCATGCTGGTTTAAATATCCCAGTTATAATAACAGGTGTTGATAAGGAAAAAGAAAAACATCTAAATGTTTTTGTATCTAAGATTAAACCAGAGCTTGTTTCAGCAATTTTAAAGGAAAATATTCCTGAAATTCAAGAGGGAATTGTTGAGGTAAAAGCAGTTGCAAGAGATCCAGGTGATAGATCAAAAGTTGGAGTTATGTCATATGATCCAAATGTTGATCCAATTGGGGCTTGTATTGGTGAGGGTAAAATGAGAATAAACAGTATTCAAGGACTTTTAAGAGGAGAAAAAATCGATCTTTTTAAATGGTCTGATGACCCTGCATCTTTAATAAGAAATGCTTTACAACCATCTGATGTTGTTAAAATTTTAGATATAAACCCAACTGAGAAAAAAGCTCTTGCGATAGTCCCAGATGATCAGTTATCACTTGCAATTGGAAATAAAGGACAAAATGTCCAACTTGCAGTAAGAGCAACAGGTTGGAAGATAAATATTAAATCAGTTCAAGAAGCCAAAGGCGAGGGAATTGATATAACTCCTGATAACGAGGAATAATTTTGCAAGATAAATTAAAAGATTATCTAGGACTTTGTAGATTATCTAACAATTTAAGATATGGAAGCGAGATTGTTCTTGATTTAATAAAATCAAAAAAAGCAAGGCTTGTTATTTTATCAAGTGGTGCAAGTTTAAACACTAAAAAAAGATTTTATGATAAGACAAAATATTATAATATCCCAATTATTGAAATAGATAATTTAATTATAAAGGATGTTTTTAGTAGTTTAGATGTTAAAGTAATTGCTATTTTAAACGATGGATTTAAAGAGCAAATTTTAAAATTTAAAGGAATGTGATAGTATGAAAAATCAAAAACAAAATAATAAAACCAATTCCTCTAAAAAAGAAAACAAAAAATTTATTTATAAAGAAAATATGACGCTAAAAGAAGTTGCATCATCTTTAGAGATGCAACCTTTTGAAATTATTCAAAAGCTTTTAGCACTTGGTCAAATGGCTAATATAAATTCAGTAATTGACAAAGATAGTGCCGAGTTAATTGTTCTTGATACTGATTATAAGTTTTGCTGTGAAGAAGAAATTAGAAAAAATGAAATGCTTGGAATCGATGAGACAGACGATCCTAAGGATTTAGTAAAGCGCCCTGCGATAATAACTATTATGGGTCATGTTGACCATGGTAAGACAACTTTACTTGATACAATTAGAAAAACTAATGTTGTCTCTGGTGAGTTTGGCGGAATAACTCAGCATATTGGTGCATACCAAATAAAAAGAAATAATGAATATATTACATTTATAGATACTCCAGGTCATGCCGCTTTTACTGAAATGAGAGCGAGAGGAGCTGAGGTGACTGATATTGTTGTTTTAGTTGTTGCAGCCGATGATGGCATAATGCCACAAACAATCGAATCAATTGACCATGCAAAAGCAGCGAAGGTTCCAATTATTGTTGCTATAAATAAAATCGATAAACCTAGTGCAAAACCAGATCAAGTAATGACTAAATTATCAGAGCTTGGAGTTGTTCCTGATACTTGGGGCGGAGATTATCCTTTTGTTGAAATAAGCGCAAAAGCTGGTAAAAATATTGACGAACTGCTTGATACAATTTTAATTTTAGCTGAGCTAAAAGAGCTAAAAGCAAACCCTAATAAAAAGGCAGTTGGAACTGTTATTGAGGCAAAACTTGATAAAGGGAGAGGTCCTGTTGCAACTGTAATTATTAAAAGCGGTACTTTAAATCAAGGAGATTATGTTTTAGTTGGAAAGACTATTGGAAAAGTTAGAACTATCTCAAATGATGAATCAGAAATTCTAAAAAAGGCTACACCAAGCCAAGCCGTTGAAATTACAGGTTTAAGTGAGGTTCCAAACACAGGTGATAGACTAAGAGTTTTTGACTGCGAGAAAGAGGCTAAGTTAGAATCTGTTAAACTATCAGAAAAAGAAAAAGCTAAAGATAATAAAAAAATAAATACATTAAATGACTTAGAAAGTCAAGATGGTATTTTAAATTTAATAATTAAAGCGGATGTTAAAGGCTCAATTGAAGCAATCAATAATTTATTATCTAAATTAAATATTGAAAACTTAAAAATAAATATAGTATCAACTGGTGTTGGTGCTCCGACTGAAAGTGACCTTAATCTTGCGATTGCATCAGGGTCTTTAGTTATTAACTTTAACGTATCGCCATCGGCTGGAATTAAAAAAATGGCGAAAGAAAAAAATGTTGAGCTAAGATTATATAATGTTATTTATCAAATAGAAGATGATATTAAAAACGCTCTTAAAGGAATGCTTGAACCGGAATATGATAAGGTTGTTATTGGTGAGGCAATTGTAAGAGATACTTTTAAACTTCCAAAAGGAATTATGATTGCAGGTATTTATGTATCTGATGGAGTTGTAAAAAGAAAAGCATTTGCTAAAGTCATAAGAGATGATAAGATAATCTACGAAAATAAAATCGCATCTTTAAAGCATTTAAAAGACGATAAAAAAGAACTTCAAGCAGGTCTTGAAGGAGGTCTTACAATTGAAGGATATAACGATTTTAAAATTGATGATAGACTTGAGATATATGAGCTTAAGGAGATAGATTTATGAGCGTATCACTTGAAAGATTAGAAAGCAGAATTCATAGATATCTTACAAAAATTTTAGATGATATTTTTAAAACTAAAGAAGTTGGATATATAACAGTATCTGAGGTAAGATTAACAAAAGATTTATCGATTGCAACAATTTACTATACCATTTTAAAAGATGATAAAAATATAAAAGAGGAAACTACAAAACTTTTAGCAGGCTATAAAGGTCAAATAAAAAAAGAGCTAGCCGCTAAAATGAAAGATATTAGAAAATTTCCTGATATTACTTTTTTATATGATGAATCATTAGAGTATGGAAATAAGATAGAAAGTATTTTAGAAAGCATTAAAGATAATTATAAATGATTGCTAATATTTTAATTGATTTAAAAACATCAGCTCTGAATTTTAATTATTCATACAATGTTGGAAATGATTTTAAAGAAATTATTAAAATCGGCCAAAGAGTATTAGTCCCATTTAATAATACCCTTAGACTTGGGTTTGTAATAGAGATTAAAAATGAAGAAAACTCTAATTTATTAGATATAAAAGAAATTATCGACGATGAGCCTTTTATAAGTGGTGAGTTTATAAAAATTTGCAATTATATCTCTAAAAATACTCTTATAAACCCTAATATAGTTTATCTTAATTTAATTCCATCAGTCCTATTTTTAGACTATTATAAAGAAGTAGAGCTTTTAGACAAAGCGCTACTTCCTTTTGATTTAGCTTGTAAGTTTAAAAATAATAAGTATAAAATAAAAGATTTCGATAGTGATATTTTCAAAAGATTAAAATATTTAAAAAGTAAAGGCGTAGTATCTTTTGGTAGTATTTATAAAAATAAAGCAAAGCCAAAAAGTAACTGCTACTTATTAAATGATATAAACGAAACAGTGGTATTAACAGATAAATTAAATGAGATTTTTAATTTATTTTATAAAGAAAAAGTTATATTTTTAGATGAGATAAAAAAATATAATATAAGCATATCTAATCTTAATAAAATGGTAAAACTTGGTTTAATTAAAAAAGGATATAAAGATTTAGAAAATAAACTAAAAGATTATAATTTCAAAAAGTATCTTCCAGATGATTTTACAAAAAATATTATATCCAAAAAGAATTTATACCAAGTATCTTTATCTGATATATTTAAAAAAATAGAAGTTATTAAACAGTTATACAGCAAATTATCTTTTGGAAAGTGTATTTATTTAGTTTGTGAAAATGCTAATCTTGCGGATTTTTATTATGAAAATTTAAAGTTTTTAGATGATACTTTTATATATCATCCTTATATTAAAGAAAGTGAAAAAGTAAAAATATTAAATAAAGAGGTTAAAAAAAGTATTAAACTTTTAATCGGAACCAAAGATATCTTTTTATTTACAATCTCAAAACCTGAGGTTATTATTTTAGATATCGACAATGAAGAAACTCCGATTATATTTGATAAGTTCTACTTTGATATATTTGATATTGCTAAGTTAAAATCTAATTTAAATAATGCATCAATACTATATCTTGGTGCTCTTCCTTCTGTTAGTATTAAATATGAATTAAATAAAGAAAATATTTTAAAGTTAGATGAAAATAATTTTAGTAATATTATTCTATCAAGTTTAAAAGAAGATTTATTAAGTGAGAATTTTAGCTATCTTACAAGATTAAGTAAAGACTTAATTTTAGAAAACTTAGAAAACAATAAGAAAGTAATTATTATAAATGCTAGAAAATCTGATAGTTTGTATCTTTTTTGCAAGAATTGTTTTAAAACAATCATCTGCCCTAAATGCTCGCATGCTATGAAGTATTATTCAATTTCTGATAAACTAATTTGTCCTTATTGTTTTAATGAAGAAAATAAAATTAAAACTTGTCCTAATTGCCAGAAAAATATGATATCTTATATGGGATATGGAATTGAGAAGACTTTAAAAGATATTAAAAAATATTTTAAAGATTATAAAATATCATATATTCCAAGTCCTGATTATAAAAGGATAAAAGATGGAATAAATGATTTAAACCAAGGTAAGGCAGATATTTTAATATCTACAAGATCAATTTTAAAAACACAAAATATAAAAGATGACACCTTAATTTTATTTTTAAATACTGACCTTGATTTAAAAATGCCTTTGTATAATTCTTATGAAGTTGTTTATAGGTATTTAAAAAATGTTGCCAATAAAGTAGGAAATAATGTTATTGTTCAAACATCACTTGATGATAACTTTATTTTAAATAATATAAATTTAGAATATGATGATATATATAAGTATTTACTAGATGAAAGAAAAATACTAAATAATCCACCAGTTATAAATATGTATGAGATATTAGTTTTATCTAATATTGGATATTTAAAGACCTTTCAAAGGGCATTTGATTTAAAATGCACTTTTGAAAAGCTTGGATATATAACATTAGGGCCTTTAGATGCAAGATATTTTAGGGATAAAAATAATTCTTATATTTTTAAAATCACAATTAAAAAAGAAAAAATAGATTTAAATGAAGTATCTGATATTATGTCTAATTTAAAAGAAAAAAATATTTCTTATAAAATATTTAAATATCCTAAACTTATCTAAGGAGGCAATATGAAAATTGTATTTATGGGAACCCCTAACTTTTCAAGAGTGATTCTTGAAAAGTTAATTAAGGATAACTTTAATGTATCTTTAATAATCACAAAGCCAGATCAAAAAGTAGGAAGAAAGCAAGTTTTAACACCATCTTGTGTTAAAGAATTTGCAGTATCTAATAATATTTCATGTCTTACGCCTGAAAAAATGAAAGATGTATTTTCAGAGATTGATAAAATAAATCCCGATATTATAATAACTGCTGCTTTTGGAAAGATGATACCCGATTATCTTTTAAATAAATATCATGTAATAAACGTACATGCATCTATTTTACCTAAATATCGTGGTGGTGCTCCGATTGAGCATGCGATGATGAGTTTAGATGAGTATACTGGTGTTACAATTATGAGGCTTGTTAAAAAAATGGATGCAGGTCCTATTTACCTTTCTTCTAAAATTAAAATAGACTATAGCGAGAATAAGACAGTTTTAACAAGTAGGCTTTCTGACCTTGGGTATGATTTATTAAAAGAGTATTTATTAAATATTAAAAAATATAAGGAAGTTGAACAAGATGAAAGCCTTGTAAGTTATGCTTATAATATAACTTTTTCTGATCAAATTATAGATTTTAGTAAATCTGCGGATTTAGTAAATGCTAAAATTCTAGCATTAAATGATACACCAGGGGCAATATTTTATCAAAATGGCGTGCTTATTAAAATAAAACAGGCTAAAAAATGTGATATAATAAATAAGGAAAAACCAGGAATTATTAAAATTACTAATCATAAGCTTTTAATAGGATGTAGTGATTATTTTATTGAGATTTTAAAAATCCAAGAATCAGGAAAAAAAGAAATGGATGTAAAATCATATTTAAATGGTCAAAAACTTTTTCGAAATGATGAGTATGTTAAGGAGTGATAAAATGAAAAGAAATCCTAAAAATGCAAAAATACTTTATACAAGAGAGGAAATGCTAAAGTTAAATGTTAAGGCCCTTGAAAAAAGAGGGGTATCTGTTAATCAAATAGCAGATATTACTTATGCTCAGCAATCAAAGTACATCTCAGGTGTACCTTATGATGTTTGTGTTGAATCTGTTGAAAAGGTGCTTTCATACAGAGACGTTTTCCATTATGTACAATTATCTGTAGAAATAGATAGATTAGCAGAAGAGAGAAAACTGTCTCAGCCAATTCAAGATATTATTGAATATGACCTTGGACTTTTTGGAGTTGATGAGGTTATGGGTCTTGATATTGCGGGAATGTTTGGAACAATTGGACAAACTAATTTTGGAGATATCGACGTTAACAAAATCGGTGTTGTTAAAAATTTAAATGAAGCAGGTAAAGAAGAGGGAATTTGTCATACTTTCTTAGATGATATTGTAGGAGCAATCGCTGCTGCAGCATCAACTAGAGTAGCTCAAGTTATGAACGAGGGAATTGCAGGCGAGTGTAAGTCTTGTGGCAAAACCTTATTTGATGATGCTAAAAAATAATAGCGAGGATAAAAGAGAAAAAGATAAAAAAAACAAAATACTTGGCAAAGGACTATTTGCCAAGTTTTTTGCATTTGAGAATAATATTGATATAACATGCGATGAGCAGGTTTTAAAAAGAAAAAATGAAGTAATTAAAAATATTATCTTTGTTATAAACATTTTAATATTTTTAATGATGAGCTTATACTCAGCTGCAACTAACCAATTTCAAACTAAGGCTTTAAAAATTGTTAACTGGGTAATAACTGCTGCAACATTTCCGCTTACTTTTATAATTAACTTTTTTTTGAAAAAGTTAATTAAAAAAAGCAGAGAAAGTGACCAAAAGTATAATCTTGCAAAACAGCATATTGCGATGTATTTTGCAATTGGCTATCTTCTTCTTTTAGTAAGCCTTTTTTATATAAAGATAAACTTTCCATCAAAGTATACTAATCTTCCTGAAAATTATAAAAGATTTGCTGAACTTTTTTCATATTTACTTTTTTATGTTGTAGTTATTATATGTGCTTTATATCAGGATAAAAGATTTCTTTTTAATATGATTTTAGTTATCTTTTCAGCACTTACGCTACTTCACTTTTTTATAACATATAACACAATCTCAATCTTTCAAAATGAGAAAGTTGAGATAAAAAAAATTGTTATAACTGATATATTTTTAAGGACATTTGTTTATTTTATATTTTCAATTATCATCTATGCTACAACTACAATTTCAAATTATATGCAGCTTGAAAGAAAAAAAGAAGTTGTAAAGAGAATGGAAAAAGAAGAAGATTACAAAGAAGTATCAGGAATAATTATTGACTTAATTAAAACATCCCCTAAACATTTTTTTATAAGAGAAGATACTGAAAATATTTTAAAAATATCAAATCATTTAGCATCTATTATTGGCTTTGATAAATATGATCATGAATATTTAAAAAGATATTCCATAGTTCATTTTGAGATAAATAATTTATCTAATTATAACTTTGAATATGAAAGTTTAAAAGATAAGATGAGAGTATTTTTACAAGTTATAAAAAGAATTCAGCTTTTTAATAAATCTGAGATGATTTTAAGATTTTATAATGAAAAAAGACTAACACAAGAATTTATTAAAAATCAAAATCAAATCCAAAGAAATTTAATATCTGATTGTATTTTAATATCTGAGATATACTATCGCCTTAGAAGTCCCCAAGATTATAAAGCACCGCTAAGGCATATTGATGCAATGAATGTTTTAAATAATGATTTAAAACTATTATTTAACCTTAGTATGCTTAATAAATTTAATGAATTTTCAAAGGATTTTGACCTGATTTATCAAAATCTAAAATAATAAGTTGCATTTTTTTAAAGATTGTGTTAATATTTATCTAGTTGCCTCCCTAGCTCAGCTGGTTAGAGCATTCGACTCTTAATCGAAGGGTCCAGGGTTCGAATCCCTGGGGGGGTAGCTTTTTTATTTTAAGGAATGATATTTTGTTTAAATTTGAAATATTACATACATGTAAGCAAAGCGGAGCAAGGGTTTGTAGAATAACTACTAATACAAACTCTTTTTTAACGCCAGTTTTTATGCCAGTTGGAACAAATGCAACCGTTAAGGGATTATCTCCTGAGGAAGCATTGGATGTTTCAAGTGGGATAATTTTAGCAAATACTTATCATTTAATGATTAGCCCAGGAGCTGATATTATAAAACTTCATGGGGGATGTAAAAAAATGATGAACTGGGAAAACTCCCTTTTAACAGATAGTGGAGGTTTTCAGGTTTTCTCGCTTGCTAAAAAAAATGATATCACAGATGCTGGGGTTAAAATTACAAATTTTAAAAATGGCGATAAGTATTTTTTAACGCCTGAAAAATCAATCAAAATACAAAATGAAATAGGTGCTGACATTATTATGGCATTTGATGAGTGTGTATCACTTCCAGCAGAAGATAAGTATTTAAAAAGTAGTATTAAAAGAACTAGCAAATGGGCTAGAAGATGCCTTGATGAGCATAAAAGACTAAATTCTAACCAAGCAATTTTTGGAATTTTTCAAGGTGGTTTAAATAAAGATTTAAGATTAGAAAGTCTTAAAGAAATTAGTTCGATGGAATTTGATGGGATTGCAATTGGGGGTCTTTCTGTTGGTGAGACAAGCCATGAAATGCATGATATGCTAACTTTTTTAAAGCCTAATCTTCCAAATGATAAGCCTCATTATCTTATGGGAGTTGGAACACCATATGATTTTGTTATGTCTGTTTTAGAAGGTGTTGATATGATGGACTGTGTTCTTCCTACAAGAAATGCAAGACATGGGCAAATCTTTACAACTAGTGGAAAAGTAAATATTAAAAATGAAAAGTTTAAAGAAAATATTGAAAAAATAGATCCTATGCTTGGCTCATATGCATCTAATTTTACATATTCATACCTAAGACACCTTTTTAAATCCGATGAAGCCTTAGGTCAAAGAATTGCGACAATTCAAAATCTAGCTTATATGAAATGGCTTACAAGTGAGTGCCAAAAAGCAATAATGGAAGATAGATATTTAGATTTTGTAAAAGAAATTACTAAAATATATAACAAATAAATATTTAATAGATTTATTTTGAGCTAATCATGCAAAATCATAATTAGCTTTTTATATATTTTTAAAGGAGAAATTATTATGAAAAAAATCCCTCTAGAAATTAAACGTTATTTTTCGAATTTTGTTATAAATCTTATCATGGAAAAATATGGTCTTAATGAATTAGATGCTATTAGGGAGTATTATTTTTCTAAAACATATAAAATGCTAAATGATGTATCATTAGAGATATACAAAATGAGTCATTTAGTTGTTTTTGACATGTGGGAAAATGAAAAAAATACAGGTAATCCTAGAAATTCAGAATATATAAGAAGTTTTTAATATGAGTAAAGAAAGTACTTTTTTTATTTATTTACTAGAAGGTTATGCTGACTATAAAAATACTTCAGTAGATGAATTTATAAAAATTTTTGAAGAGCTAGATATATTAAAATTTATATATGGGTTATATGAAATTTACCACACTGAAAAAATAGAAAACGCATACATTGACATCGATAAAATTATTAAAGAAAGAATTGAAAAATAGACTAAAAGATGTTTTTTAACTAACGTTTGGTATTAAACTTTTTTAAATAGTCTTAATAATATAGATGAGTAATAGTTGACTATTTAATATAATTATCAAAATTAAATATTATAATTTATAGTAATAGAAAATAAAAAGACTTAAGGCTAGTGCGATGACGAACTAGCCTTATTTTTACTTAAATTTATTTGTTTTGGTATAATAAATATATATATTATTCTTAAAAGAAGGTGAGAAAAATGGCTAAAATTAAAGTTTTTGGGCTTGGTGGATTTGGCGAGTATGGAAAGAATATGTATGTTATTACTGTAGATGGAAAATACTTTATTTTAGACTCTGGTATAAAATATCCAAGTAATGAGCTTTATGGGGTTGATGAGATAATTCCAGACTTTACTGTTTTAAAGAGAGTTAAAAATGATATTTGCGGAATTTTTTTATCTAATGCGCATGAAGCAAATATTGGAGCCTTAGTTCACATTTTAAAAGAGGTAAAGCTTGATATTTACGCAGCAAAGCTTACAATGGAAGTTATAAAGGATGAATTTTCAGATAACAACTTAAACTATCCTGCTGATTTAATGCATACAATCACAGAAGATAGTATTATTGATTTTGGTGTTTGCAATGTATCTTTTTTAAAAACAACTAACTCAATTCCAGAGGCACTTGCAATATCTATAAATACACCAGATGGCTCAATTTTATATACATCTGAGTTTTCATTTGATGAAGGGGCCAATCCTTTATATAAGACAAATTATAAAAAATTATCAGAGCTTGCAAATAAGGGAATATTAGCTCTTTTAATAGAATCTTATGGCTCTCGTAGGCTTGTTCAAAGTGGGTCTAATATCATGTTTTCATATGAGATTGATAATATTTTTAAAGATAGTAAATCCAGAATAATTTTTACCCTTTACTCAGATGATCTTTTGAAAATCCAAAATATTATTGATAAAGCAATTAAATACGATAAAAAAATTGCTATTTTAGGAAGAAAAGCCCAAAGGCTAGTTGATCTTGCAATATATAATAAGTATCTTGAAATACCTGAGAAAAATTTTAAAAAGCTTTTGTTTATTGATGAGAAAAATAAAAATATGGATAAGGATTTAGTAGTTCTTGTAACAGGTCAAAGGCATGAGCCTTTCCATATGCTTCAAAGAATGATTAAAAAACAAGATAAACTAATTCATATTGAAAAAGAAGATACTGTAGTTATTTTAACTCCGATTTTATCGGGAATTGAAGGAATATCTAATAAGACATTTGATTATCTATCAAGAGCTGATACTAACATTATAGAAATTAAAAAGGAGCTTCTTGAAACATCAAATGCAACTGCTAATGAGATTAAAATGATGATAAATCTAACAAGACCCAAATTTATTATTCCGGTTATTGGCGAGTTTCAGCACCAAGCAATGGCAATAAAAATTGCCAAAGAGCTTGGTTATTCTGATGAGAATTGTTATTTATTTGAAAATGGTGATTTACTAGACTTATCAGATGGTGTATCTAAGGTATTTAAAGGTGAGGTTCCAGTTGGTGAGATACTAATTGATGGAACTCCGATATATGATAAAAATGATGTGGTAATGAAAGATAGAGAGCTTTTAGCTCAAGATGGAATAATAATTATTTCAGCTAATATCTCTAAAGAAAATAAACTTCTTGGAGATATAATTATAAAAACTCAAGGATTTTATAATCCGCCAAATCATGATGAGTTTATAAGTGAGCTTACAAGATATTTTAAGGATTTATTTAATGATATGTTAAAAAAACCAAGAAGATTGTGGAATGATTTAAAAAGACAAATAAGGTCTAAAATGATAATGTTTATTGATGGAAAAACACACAGAAACCCTGTTTTTATAATTTCAATAAATGAGATATAGGAGATAATATGAAAAAAATAAATTACAAAGATTATATTGCAAATGTTAAAGATTTCCCAAAGGAGGGAATTTTATTTAGAGATATCACACCGCTTATGCTAAATGGTGAGGTATTTGCAAGTGCGGTTAGTGATATTGCAAAATTTGCAAAAGAGCAAAAAGCTGATTTAGTAGTTGGTCCTGAGGCAAGGGGATTTATCTTTGGGTGTCCTGTTGCAAATTTACTTAAAATTGGATTTGCTCCAATTAGAAAACCTAATAAACTTCCAAGAGATACTATCTCTTTTGATTATGATTTAGAATATGGTAGCAATACTCTTGCAATTCATAAAGATGCAATTAAAAAAGGACAAAGAGTTTTAATTGTTGATGATCTTTTAGCAACAGGAGGAACTGCCTATGCTGCTGCTAATTTAATTGAAAAGTTAGGAGGAACTGTTTGCGGATGCGCTTTTTTAGTTGAACTAACTGATTTAAAAGGAAAGGAAAAAATTGATAAATATCCAATTTTAGTTGTAGAAAAGTATTAGTATGGACGCACTTTTAGATGAATTATTATCTAAAATTAAAGATTACATGCAAAATGATGAGAATATCGCCTTAATTAAAAAAGCCTATTATAAGGCTTATGAGCTTCATAATGGGCAATACAGAAAAGGCGGGAATATGATTCCATATATTACTCATCCTGTTGCTGTTGCAATAATTTTGGCAGGTCTTAACGCAGGCCCCCAAACACTTGCTGCGGCCCTTTTACACGATACAATTGAAGATACAAGTTATACTAAAGATGAAATGATAAAAGACTTTGGACAAGATATTGCAGATTTAGTAGATGGTGTTACAAAAATTGGAAGATTAAAATTTAAAACTGATTTATCGCAAGCTGAGTATCATAGAAAAATGCTTTTAGCAACTGCAACTGATATTAGAGTTATACTAATTAAAATAGCAGATAGGCTTCACAATATTAGAACCCTTTTTGAGCTTCCGCTAGACAGGCAAAAATATATTTCTAATGAAACCTTAGAAATATATGCACCTCTTGCTCACAGACTTGGACTTTTCCAAATTAAGGCTGAGCTTGAAGATACATCGCTTAAGTATAATGATCCTGATATGTACTATCATGTATCAGGTTTAATTCAAACCCAAAAATCTGAAAGAGAAAAGGGAATTACTAAAATAATTGATGAGATAAAAGAGCTATTAAAAAAATATAATGTTCTTGCTTATAGCATTAAAGGAAGAATTAAAAATATTAACTCAATTTATAAAAAGATGGTTATAAAAAAACAAGACTTTGAAGATATTTATGACCTTTTAGCAATTAGAGTTATTGTTAAAGATATCGAAACATGTTATAAGGTATTAGGAATAGTTCATGCTAACTATACACCAATACCAAAGCGCTTTAAAGATTATATCGCAATGCCAAAACCTAATTTATACCAATCACTTCATACAACGGTAATTTCAAAAGATTCCCAGCTTTTTGAAGTTCAAATTAGAACTGAAGAAATGGATGAGGTAGCTGAGATGGGAATTGCTGCCCATTGGGCTTATAAAGAGTCTAAAATTTACTCAAAAGAAAAAGAACAATTTGAGATGGCTAATAAGATGAAGTGGTATTCAGATTTATTAAAAATGTCAAAAGATGAAAATGAGGCTCAAAAAGATCCAATAAGCTTTGTTGAAGATATTAAAAGTGATATCTTACTTGCAAATGTCTATGTTTTCACACCAGATGGAAAAGTAATTGAGCTTCCCCAAGGCTCAACTCCGATTGACTTTGCCTATAAAATTCATACTGATGTTGGAAATAAAATGATTGGATGTAATATAAATAATAAAATTGCAACAATTGATACTGTTTTAAAAACTGGTGATATTGTCTCAATTAAGACAGGAAATAAATCAGGTCCAAGTGCTGATTGGCTTAAAATATGTAAATCAAGTTATTCTAAAAATAAAATTAAAAACTTTTTAAACAAGCAAAACCATGATATTTTATTTGAATCTGGAAAAACAACCCTTGAAAAAGAACTTGTTAAAAATCAAATTACTCAAGCACTTGATGATAAATTTGTTTTGGATAATTTTCAAAAGCAAGGCGCAACTAATCTTGATACACTATACCTTGAAATTGGAAAGGGTAATATTTCAGAAAAGACGGTAATATCTAAAATAATTCAAGCAAAAGGAATTTCTAAAGATGAGTGGCTTGAAAAACAAATTGAAAAAGCAAGAAAAATTGATAATTTAAAAAAGCCATCAGATTGTACAATTATAGTTCCTGGATTAAACAAACCTAAACTAAAAATTGCTAATTGCTGCCTTCCTGTTTATGGAGATAATATTAAAGGCTATGTTTCAAAAACAGGTGGGATTGTTGTTCACAGGGATAATTGTAATAACTATAAAGACTTAGAAAAAGAAAGAGAGACTGAAGTTTTTTGGAATGAGAGTAAAAACGCTAGCAAAAAATATCAGTCAAGACTATCAGTTAGTGTTGAAAATACTAATAAGGTACTTCCTTTAATTATAAACCTTTTATCTATTTCAAAAGTATCGCTTGCTGAGATAAAAGCAAGAAATAATAAAAGTCTTGGTGGGTTAATCAATTTAAAATTATTAGTTAAAGATTTAAATGAGTTAAACCAGACGATTGCTAATTTAAAAAAGATATCTGGTATATATGAGATTAAAAGGGAAATTATTTAATGAGATTAGTTGTTCAAAGAGTTAAAAGTGCATCTGTTAAAATAGATGGTAAGATATTTAATAAAATAAATTATGGCTATTTAATTTATGTGTGTTTTTTAAATGGTGATACTGGTAAATGCTTAGATAGAGCTGTTGATAAAATACTGAATTTAAGAATAATGAAAGATAGCCTTGATAAGATGAACAATAACATCTTATCTGTTAAAGATTCTGAAATTTTACTTATATCACAATTTACCCTTGCAGGAGATGCAATTAAATCAAACAGACCATCATTTGTAAAATCGCTTGATAAAGACTTAGCATCTAAGCTTTATTTAGATTTATTAGATAGACTAAATAAAAAAATAACCACAAAGCCAGGAATATTTGCTTCTGATATGGAAGTTGAATCTGTAAATGATGGACCTGTTACAATAATAATTGAAATGGAGAATATATGATAATAAAACCAAAAGGAACGAATGATTTATTCTATCCTGAAAATAGAAAATGGGAATATCTTGAAAAAGTTATAAAGGATGTATTTAAAATATATAACTTTGAGTATTTAAGAACCCCAATTTTTGAAGATAGTAAATTATTTAAAAGAGAAAATGAATTTTCTGAAATGGTAAAAAAGCAAACTTATGATTTTACCGATAAAGGTGGAAGAAACCTAACACTAAGACCAGAAGGCACTGCTGGTGCTATTAGATCTATTGTTGAAAATAAGTTATATCTTTTAAAAAAACCTAGGTTTTACTACTATGGTCCTTTTTTTAGATACGAAAGACCTCAAAAGGGAGTGTTTAGAGAATTTTACCAATTTGGAGTTGAGGCAATCGGTGATAAAAATTATCTTCTTGATAGCGAGATAATTTTAATGGCATGTGAGATTATTGAAAGATTAAATATTAAATATACTTTAAATATTAACTATCTAGGAAATAAAAAAATCAGAGAAGATTATGAAAAAGATTTATATAAATTTATTAAAAATAAAGAAAATCTAATTTGTGATGATTGCAAGGAAAGAATAAATAATAATCTTCTTCGTGCCCTTGATTGTAAGGTGTGCAATTTAAAAAAATTATACGATGATGCTCCTAAGCTTTTAGATTATTTAGATAGTGATGAGAAAAAATACTTTGATGATATATTAAAAACGTTAAAAGATAATGGTAGAGATTATGTTATTGATCCGTTTTTAGTAAGAGGACTTGATTACTACACTGGTGTTGTATTTGAGTTAAAACTTGAAAGTGGTCAGGCTATTTTAGGTGGCGGAAGATATGATAATCTTTTAAAAGAATTATCAGGACCTGATATTGGCGGAATTGGTTTTGGCGCAGGATGTGAAAGAATTATTTCAGCCCTTAATTTAGAATATGATGATAGCTTAGATTTTTATATAATCTCAGATTTTAATACAAAGGATTATGCTTTTAATATTTTAAGTAATCTAAGGAAAAATAATATTAAATGTGAGTATGATTTTTTAGATAGGAACTTTTCTAAAAAATTAAAAGAGGCACTTTCTAAAAATCCAAGTTATATTATTTTTATAAGTGATGGTGAAAAAAATAAAAATACTATAAAAATAAAAAATGTTAAAACTCAAGTTCAGGTAGATTTAAAAAAGGAAAATCTTTTAGAATTTTTAAAGGAGAGAAAATATGTTTAAAACAAATGGTGAGTTAAGATTAGAAAATGTAGGAGAAAAAGTTACTCTTCATGGCTTTGTTTCAAAAGTTAGAAAATTAGGAGGGCTTATTTTTGTTGACCTTCGTGATATGCACGGAATTACGCAAGTTGTTTTTAAGCCTAATTTTAAAGATTATGAAACTGCTTTAAAATTATCTAATGAAGATACAATTGAAGTATCTGGTAAAGTTATAAAAAGAGAAAGCATTAACAAAGATATGAAAACTGGTGATATTGAGGTTTTAGTAGGTGATTTAAAAGTATTTTCAAAAGCAATGACACCTCCTATTATAATAAGCGATAAAGATGATGCCCAAGAAGAAATTAGATTAAAATATCGCTATCTTGACTTAAGAAAGCCAAAGATGAAAAACTATATTATTATGCGCTCTAAGATTGTGCAAGCATTTCGTGAGGCACTTTTATTAGAAAATTTTTTAGAGCTTGACACACCGATTTTATCTAAATCAACTCCTGAAGGAGCAAGAGATTATCTTGTGCCTTCAAGACTTTATAGGGGTTCATTTTATGCTCTTCCGCAATCACCTCAAATATATAAACAGCTTTATATGATTGCAGGATTTGATAATTATTTTCAAATTGCTAAATGTCTTCGTGATGAGGACTTAAGAGCAGACAGGCAGCCTGAGTTTAGCCAGATTGATCTTGAAAAATCATACACATCTGAAAAAGATATCTTTTCTCTTTCTGAAAGAATTTTTAAATATGTTTTTAAAAAGATATTAAACATCGATTTAAAAACTCCATTTAAAATAATGGATTATAAAGATGCGATTGACAATTATGGAATTGATAGACCTGATTTAAGATTTGATTTAAAAATAAAAGACTTTACTAATATTTTTAAAAACAGCAACATTAACTTTTTAAAAGATAAAGAGCTAGTTAATGGTATTATTGTAAAAGATAAAGATAATTTAATTACTAGAAAAAAAGTTGATGAGTACACAGAGCTTGTTAAAAAATATAAAGCAAGCGGAATTGCTTGGATTAAAAATACAAAACCAGAACTTACAGGCTCTATTTCAAAGCTAGTTGATGAGAATTTATTAAAAGAGCTTAATTTAAAAAATAATGAGTGTCTTTTTTTAATTGCAGGAGATTATAAGATTGTTAAAGCAAGTCTTGGCGCTTTAAGAAATAAACTTGGAAGAGATTTTAACTTAATAAATAATGATGAGTTTTCATTTTTATGGATAAATAACTTTCCACTATTTGAACTATCAGATGATGGAAAAATCACCTCAACCCACCATCCATTTACTCTGCCAAAGGGCGATTTATACACTGAGGACCCACTAAAACTTACATCATATGCATATGATTTAGTATTAAATGGATATGAGCTAAGCAGTGGTTCGATGAGAATATATGATTCTAAAATGCAAGAAGAGATTTTCAAAATACTAAGATTAAGTCCAGATGAGATAAAAAATCGTTTTGGATTTTTTACAGAGGCTTTTAAATACGGAGTTCCTCCTCATGGCGGAATAGCATTTGGTGTTGAAAGAATTGTAATGCTAATAACAAAAACCGATAATATTAAAGATGTTGTAGCATTTCCTAAAACTCAATCAGCAAGAGATTTAATGAATGACTCACCAAGTGAGGTTTCAAAAGATCAGTTAAGTGAGTTATTTTTAGAGGTAAAAGATGAGTAGTCTTAAAAGGTCTGATTATATTTCTTGGAACTTTTATTTTATGGAAATTGCAAAACTATCAGCAAGAAGAAGCAAAGACCCAAACACACAAGTTGGAGCTTGTATTGTAAATGATGACAATAAAATTGTCGGAATTGGATACAATGGTCTTCCAAGAGGATGTTCTGATGATTTATTTCCGTGGGGAAATAATAATGAGAATATTCTTCTTACAAAATACCCTTATGTTGTGCATGCTGAGGCAAATGCAATTTTAAATGCTAGTTTAAAGGTAAAAGGTGCAACTATTTATGTAACACTTTTTCCATGTAATGAGTGTATGAAGCTTTTAATTCAATCAGGAATTAAGAAAGTTGTTTACCTAAGTGATAAATACAAAGATACAGATTCAGTTAAAGCATCAAAGATGATGGCGGAGGCAAGCGGGATTGAAATTATCAAATATGATGAAACAATTTAAAGCAAAACTAACCGATAAGACAAAAAGAATTATTTTTGTCTTTTTGATGGTATTCTCACTTTTTTTCTTATGTCTTTTTCCAACAGATGTTGAAATAATTACGCCAGGAGCTCTTAATAAGGTAAATAATTTATATGAGATGGAAAATGAAAATGACAATGAATTTTATCAAACAGCCGTATATGCATTTAGAAGACCTAATTTTATTATGAGAAGTTTTCTAGAGCTATCTAGTAAAAATAAAACTAGAAGAGTTGATGTTAGCAATCTTTCAAATAGTGAAGATTTGAAAATGGCAGCAATTGACGGAGTAGTATCGGCTAAATCAGCAATTGTTGCAGCTTATAATCTAGCAATTAAAAAAGGCTATGATGTAAAACTTGAGTATGATATTACATCATTTTACATATACTACACATCACCTAATTTAAGATCTAAATTAAAAATCGGAACGATTTTTAATAAAATAAATGGAAAAGATATAACTAAAGATTTTTATTTAAATGATTTAAAAAATGAGCTTAAAAAGGATATTGTTTTAGAAAATGAAAAAGGTAAAGTTACAATTTCAAAAGAGGAACTTTCATCATCTAAACTATATTTAAGACCTAATATAAAAATTACTAAAACAACACCTAAAATTAAAATAAGCGGAGATACAGGCTATGGACCTTCGGCTGGAATGATAAATGCCGTAAATATTTACTATAATTTAATAAATAAAAAAATAAATCATAAAATTGCTGGAACAGGCACTATCAATTTAAAAGGTGATGTTGGAGCAATCGGCGGAATAATTCAAAAAATATATACAACTAATAAATATAAAATGGATTATTTTTTAATACCCCTTGAAAACTATAATGCTTCTCGCGATGAGATAGAAAGTGTAAAAAGAAAAGTTAACGTTAAAGTTTTAGTGGTAAATAGTTTAGAAGATGCAATAAGTAAGCTAGGTGATATATGATGAAAAAATTTAAAACATTAGATATGCTAATTGCAATATCTATTATTGCAGCTCTTATTTTATTTGATTTAGTTTTGAAAAATATATCTTATATTCACCACTACGGAAAAAGCAGGGTTTTAATTAAATATATCCTAGAGTATTCATATATAGAAAACGATGGTGCAGCCTTTGGAATACTTTCAGGTAAAAGAGTATTATTTTTATTTTTAACGCTAATTGCAGTAGGAGCATTTTCTTATCTTTTAACGCTTGGAAACTTTAAAGATAAAAAATTATATACTATAACATTTATCTTTTTACTTGCAGGAACAATCGGAAATGCAATAGATAGAATATCTTATGGCTTTGTGATTGATTTTATTGTTTTTCCATTTGTAAATAAAATGCTATCAGCCTTTAGGATTCCGCCATTTAATTGTAATATCGCTGATATTTATCTTACGGTAGGAATTATTTTATTTATTATTGATATGATAATGGATCTTGTAAAAAGAAAAAAAGGCAAAAAAGATCCTAATACCATTTTAAAGGATAATGAAAATGGAGAAAATAACAAAGAAAATAGTATTTAAAGAAAATAATAATATAAGATTAGATTTATATTTAAAGGATTATTTAAATTTAAAAAGAGCGATAGTTCAAAAAAACATCTCTCTTGGAAATGTTTTACTAAATGGAAGAAAATGTAAAAATAATTCAATATTAAAATTAGATGATGTAATAAATTTAAATAATTTTATAACATCATTTAAAAAAGAACTAGCAGCAATAAACAAAAATTTAGATGTCATATTTGAAAATGATGATTTTGCAATTATAAACAAAGAGAAAGGTTTGGTTGTTTATCCAGGAGTTGGAAATGAAAAAGATAGTCTTGTTGAAAGGCTCCTTGCAAGATATGGAAAGAATAACCTTTCAAATGGATTATCAGATAGGCCTGGAATTGTCCACAGGCTTGATAAGGATACATCAGGACTTATTATAATATGTAAAAACGATGAGTATTATAATTTTTTAAAGGAAGCCTTTAAAAAAAGACTTGTTAAAAAAGGCTATTATGCAATATTAAGCGGAACTCCTAAAATATTATCACAAAGGCTTTGTGATAATATTAAAAAATCAAGTAAAAACCCGATAAAAAAAGAAGTATCACCTCTTGGCAAGGAGGCAATACTTGACTATGAAATAGTTAAAAGAGGTATCGAGTCATCACTTGCAAGAATAAATTTAATAACAGGAAGAACTCATCAAATAAGAGTTCAAATGTCTAATTTAGGATATCCTCTTTTAGGAGATATGCTTTATCAAAATATGAAAAAATACAAAAGCCAAGGATTTTTTTTGCACTCTTATATGATTGAGTTTTTAGATTATAAGGAAAATAAGGTAATGCACTTTGAAGTAAATGTGCCAGATTATTTTAAAAAAATAACAGATAATATGGAGAATGTTTAGATAATAAATCTAAAAATTCTCCATATTTTTTATCTTTATATCGTTTTAAAAGTGCTTTTAGATATTATTTTGGCAGTTTAAAGTTGTTTATAATTAGATATATTATCTAATAGTGGTATAATATATTTATGTATTATGCAAAAAAATAAAGATTATATCAAATAAGGAGGAATAAAATGAGAAGTAATCAATATGATGATTATGATGATCCATATGTAGAAGATATTCAATTTGATAATCTTGATGATTTATATGATGATGAAATCAGCAATGATCTAGTTGTTCAAGATGAGGAGTTTGAATACTTAAACATAAAAAGAAACAATCGTAGGAGATTGCTTATTTGGCTTGGAATTACCTTTGCGGTTATTGCTCTTTTAATTATTGCAGCTGGAACAACTCTTGGAATAATTAAAAATAAAGCTAATAAACCATCTGATAATAAGGATAGTTTTAAATACCTAGAGGTATCAGATCCAAACCATGCCAAGCTATCTGATACTACTTTTGAATATATCCCAGATGAGCATGAGGTTTTAAATGGCTCTGATCTAGCGAGACTTTTAAGAGTAAGGTCTGATAAAAAAGCTGATGTTGATAAGCTATCAACATACCTTTACGAAAATATAAATGGTAATGAGTATTATGTTAGAAGGCAAAGAATATCAAAAGAGGATTTATTAGATACTAATAGAGAATACAGATTAAAAGTTGTTTATAGACTAAAAGAAAAAGATAATAAAACTAATAAGGAAACTTATAGATATTATAAGTTTGATTTTAAGTTAAAGTTAAATTATAAAAATGTAATATTTTTCTACACTGGAAATAATACATATCTTGATGGAGTAAACAGAAAAAAATATCAAGACTTTGTAACAAAAGGTGAAGATAATAGAAAAAAAGGAAATGCTGAAGGATCTTATTATGAGTTTTTATACCAAAAGGGTATAGATCCATATCTTGATAGCGATAAACTTATTCCAAAGGATGAGTTTAAAACAGCTTATAAGAGCATTGATAGATTATCATCAGATACATACTCATTTTCTGAGATTTCTCGCGCATCTAATGTGTATCTGCCTGATATTACATCTAAAAATAGAAACGTTTTATTGAAATTTCAAATAAGAACTATCACAAATGATGGTAGATTAGGTGCTGTTTTAAAGACTATTGAAAAATGGGTTACAGATGGAGAAAAAGATTCCATTACTACTGAGATTATTCAAAGACTTCAAAATGAATTTACTCTTCCTACATCTGAGTATAGTATAAATGGTAAAAAGTTTGACTCTGATGGAAAACCTATCACACGTGATGGATTATATGAGATAAATCCATCTATTTGGTATTCTAAAATAGAATCTGGAAAAGATTTAGATAATCCATCTGGTCATCAGGTTGATTTATATGATATCTCGCTTTCTAATTTCGCTCAAAATAATATTGGAGTTGAAAAGAAAATTAAAAAAGCTGAAGGAACAGATTTTACATACCGTGAGGTTGTTCTTGAACAATATGTAAAACAAATATATGCTTACATGTCATATGAAATTCCAAATGCGTCAGAGCAACCTGCTCCTACAAGAGTTCAAACAGGAGATTTAGTGGGTGTTCCATTTGATCCAGAAGATGAGAAAAACAATAAAAACTATGAACTTATTCCAAGAGATAAATATCTTGACTATTGGACTGTTAAAGAAAATGGCTCTAAAATTTATAAAGATACATCTTTAAATATCGGTTCACCTTATAAAATTGAAAAAGATATCACATTAAGAGCTGAGCTTGAAAATTATAAAGTTATAAGACTTGCTCTTCCATCTTCTAAATATCCATTTGATAGCACAGTTAATCCTGACTGGGAGATAAATCAAGTTATTCGTCTTAGAAAAGATCAACCAGTATACAATAATATAATCAATCACTTTCAACAAAAAATTAGAAATTTAGAACAATTTACTGAGGCTGAAAACCCACTTAATGAAGAAGATTTTGGTAAGTTAATTGCAACAAATGTTGATAGAACTAACTACTTTACAGACGATAGAGTAAAAGCAGGAGATCCAAGTGTAAGAGATGAGTACTACCTAAGATTTCCAAAAGTTGGTGTTTTACTTAAAGAAACTGTTGATGGAACAACTCTTTCTGAGCCAAGACATTATCTAGTATTAGCAAATCAGCAAACAGGGCTTGAGACATCTTTAATTAAAAGACCTAATACCTTTATTACGCCTCAATCAATTGCTGAGCTAAGAAATAAAGTTATTCCATACTCAGGTGCAATTACACTTGATGTTAAATATGAATCATATAGAGTAAGTATTGTCTTTGTTCAAAAACATGACCAAACAGGTAGTGAGAATATTATTGCAAGTAATATTACAGGTATTAAACTTGGACAAAAATTAGAAAAAGATACTATAAAACAAATAATAAATAAAGCTAAAACGCTTGCACCGATAAATAACTGGTCACAATTTGCTGAGCTAAATTATGACTCATCACTTCAAGATTCAACTAAACTTTTAGAAGATACTGACTTTACACCAGATGAGCAGCACGATAAAAACTTTAACTCTAATGATAGAACATATAAAATATATGTAAAATACTCAGCTGGATATGGTAAGGTTACAGTTGAGCCTGAGTATACTAAAAAAGAGGATAATAGAACTTTCGTAAAAGATGCATCACTAAAAAAAGAAATCGATGTTAAATTTAGCGAAAAGGGAAATCTATCTTGGGATGATATTAAAGAAAATCCACTTTTAAAAGAAGTTTTAAGAGAGGGATTTATTCTTGATCCTGTTAATATAAATGATTTAAAAGGTAAGTTTGATAATGCTAATTCTAAGCTTACTTTAAAACCAAGATTTAAAAGAGAGACTTACTTGCTTACATTTAATAAGAAAAATGATGCTAATGAAGTTATAACTAAGAATTTTTACTTTGAAGAGGCTTTAACAAAAGCAAAACTTGAAAATGTTATTAAATCTGGTGCTGATCATTTAGAATTTGATTACTTTATGTATTTAAATCAAGGTGTATCACAACACTATGATTTTAAAGGAACAGTTGCTCCTAATAAAAATATATCTGAATTTGTTGTAAGCAAAAATACTACTTTTGATGTAATTTTTAGAGAAAAGAAAGCAAGAGTAAAAATTATTGCAGTTGAAACATCAAGTGAAAATAACCAAATTAAGCCAACTTATGCATACGATGATGCAATTAAAGGCGTTGAAGGATTAAAACTTATTAAAGATGAATATCTTCAAAAACTTGGTAAATTAGAATATACATTCCCTGCTGAGCTTATTCCAGAAGGTTTTGAGCTTGACAGTCCTTCTAAAGAGTTAAATGTATTAAAAGAAGATGAAAAATACGTTCTTCAATTTAACTTAAAGAGAAAGAAAATGACACTTAAATTCTTAAATTGGGACAATACTACTCAATTTAGAGAAGTTAATGCCTTTTATGGTAAGAAAATATCTACTATTGAAGATTTACCAGATATCCTAGGATCAGTTTTCCTTGGCTGGGCTTTTAAAGAAAACAACAAGAGAATAATTCCTGGATATGTACTTGACTTTTATAAAGAATTAGTAGAAATTATTCCAATTAAAGGTGAAGAAAAAGGAACTATTAAAACATGGTTTTTCACAACTAATCCAAAGACTAATACATTCCAATCAGATGTATTAGGACTTGACTTTAACACTCTTTATCAAAAATATAAAGATCAAATGTATCTAGTTGAGGAAAAACAAATTAAGACTGGATTAAAGTATAATTATCAAATGGGTCAATATGAAAACGCATTATTAAAAGAGATAATGGATGTATATCAAGGATTTACATTTGAGGGACTTTCTAATGATTATATTATTAAAAACAACGAGGCTGATGGCGGCGTTGTTGCTGGAAGAAAAAATGATGTTAAAAATATAGTTTACTATCTAAAAAGAAAAGAAGTAAACCTTCACTTTAAACGCTTAGATGCAACTGATTTTCTTCCTAGTGTTAAAGTTTTAAAGAAATGGTTTGGATACAATGATTTAGATATGAAGGATTTAATTCCATCAGAAGATCAATTAACTTATGAAAAAATTGTTGGATATAAATTCGCTCTAACAGGCTCTCCTGTATCTGATGATAATTTAATTGATACACTATTTACTAAAGAGTATTTATTTAGTAAAGAGTTCTGGGAAAATGATAAGGGCCTACTTTTTACTAACACTAAATATATGTTTATTAAAACAGTTAAAGTTAATACTGTTGATATATCATTTTTTTCTGATGATACTTTATATAAAAAGGTTACCCTAAAAGAAAATCAACCTACCCTAGAAGGCGCTAAAGAGCTTTTCTACTCAGCAGTAGATACTCCTAATGGCCTTAGAATTCCTAAGAAAACTGGATATATTTTTATGGGATGGTATCTTGATAAATCATTTACTAAATTAGCAAATCCTTATGATGAGTTTAAATATAATGCTAACCTTTATGCTAAATGGGTATCAGCTAAAGACTTTGTTGAAAATTATATTGGATCAAGCATTCTTGATTACTACTCTCAAAATGGTAATCAGGCTATAAATGGTCCTACTACTAGAGATTTATACCTAGCAAACCCTTCTCTTTGGGGCGTTGATTATGGAAGAGTTTATTATCCTAATTTATCTAATCTTGGTTTTGATATATTTGATAATACTTCCTATGATGGTAAATTCCAAGATAGCGAAAAAGACTTTATCCTTAATACTATCTGGCCTTTTAATGATGATAAACGTGATAAAATCGAATATGTTTTCGCTTCTCCTACTTATAAGTATTTATACAGAAGTTTTAATAATTTAAGAAATCTTAAAAATATTTATTTACTTGAACTTGGTGATGAGGGTAAAACAAAACTTACTTCTTGGGAAGTTCCTAATGGGGATGATTTAGGTATTTATGGGGAAAGATCTGCTGTATTTTTTAACAACACTATCCTTAAGAAAATTCCATTTTCTAGAAGATTAGACCTAGTATTTTTTAAAAACTTATTTAAATTAGAAGAAATTGAATTCTCTAGCTTTGCTAATGATAAAATTAAACAATCTGCTTTTGAGAACAACTATAACTTAACTAATGTAGATTTTAATGAAGTGGAGCCTGTGAGCGACAAAATTCCTAAAAAAATTTTTAAGAATGCATATTCTATAAAAAATATTACTCTTCCAAAATATTCAGTAAGTCCCTTCGATGTTGAGGAGGAAGCATTCTTAAATGCGTTATCACTAGAAAGAGTTATGTCACATCCAGACTCTAATAAGTTTAATCCTTATAATGTCATGGATTCGGCTTTTAAAAATTGTGAAAAATTGATTGAGATTGGATTTATAAACCAAGTAACTAATTTTGGTGATAGTTCAATGGAAAATACTAAATCATTCAAAAGCATTAATAAAGATTATGGAATTTCCTTTGGCAGAAAATCTTTTTTTGGATCGGGTATCAAGGAAATAGTTTTTAAAAAAACTAGTTATTCTTATGTTGGTGCTTTTGCTTTTGCAAATTCTAAACTAGAAAAATTTTCATACACTGGCCAAATTGCTATGGAAGCTTTTGCATTTTATGATGTACCAAACCTAGTTCATTTAGGTAGTGGTATTAATAACAATCTTGGAGAAGTAAGTGTTTCTGACAATTATGAAGGATATTTTAGAAAAACTAAACTTGAGAGTTTATCTATTGAAAAATTCGGTTTGGGAAAAGGAATAACTCCAGGATTCTTTAAAAACTTTGATGATAGTGACTCAAAACTAAAAAATATTTATTTTCTTACAAAAGAAGCAACTAAAGTAGGTTCTTTGGCAAAATACTTTACAAAAAATATTTTTCCAAAGGGTGTAAAGCTTCATTTTAGTGAAACAACTAATTCTAATGGCTATTTAAATATAGCTGATAGACTTGATTCAAATCAAAGTTCACCTGATAATGGTGTTCAAATAATTGGGTTTAAATATGCGTTTAAAATAATTCAGGATGATGGTAAAATTTTAATTACGAGTTATGTTAAAATTTTATCTGTCGAGTCAAATAAATCTACCTTTTCATTTAGCAAGATTAGTATTTTAAAAGGACTTCATCAATTTGATCCTGGTTATGCAATTGGTTCTGTTGTTTCAAATGCTTTCAATAGAACTTCTAGATTAAGTAAATTAGAATTAGAGCAAGACAATTTTTCTGAGGTTTCAGGTGAATACTATCCTAATGCTTTTACAGGATCTATTGGGAGCGGAACGATTGTTGATTTAATTGGATTAAATTCGTCTTATGCTGATGGAGGTGTTTTAAAAAATACATTTGAGGATATTTTTAATTTTGAAACAATTGGAAGAAATCTTGGAAACACTGTCTTTAAATTAAATGCTGTTGCACGCATATACTTTCCTGGTGGTGGTAGTGGTGCTTTCAGTAATGTAGTATGTGCATGGAATTACAAGGGATATATGATAATATTTAATAAAGGTAAACTTGGCACCCCAGATGATAAAAAAAGTCAAAAGTATACTGTAACTTCTACTATATATAATACTAGCTATTTATCTACTCCAATTCCTAATAAAACATTTATCTATAAAGATGTAGATGGATATAATTTTAGTTTCAGCAAAAAAGGTGTACTTAAGAAAAATCTTATTCCTGATGATTTTGAAGCTGTTGTATATAATTACTATTTTTTAGATGGAAATTTATTAAAATCTGGAAATTTTATAGAAAATGCTTATTTATCGCCTAATGCAAAAAAAATTCCATCAGATGAATATGTATTTGATCAAAGAGATTTGGGACTTAATTTAGGTGAAAATGTTGATGATCCATATAAGTGGTATAAAAACGCATTTCAACTTGGTGGAATTAATGCTCCTGGATATGGTGGATATGGTAAAATTTTACACTCATTAGTTCAAAAGAATGGTGGTTATCTTCAATATAACGACAACTTATTCCGTGAAAAGAATTTACAAATGAATCAATCATCTAATATGGTTAAAAATCTTCTTAGAGTTGCTAACTATAATTCAGATAATAAAGGTTATTATTTAAATGAAAACAGATATGTATTCTACGAATTATTATCTAGATTTTTACCTGGATATACATACGAAGAGAATAAATCACTTTCATTTTCTAATGGAGAAAATGGAAATATTGAATTTGATTATAAATTTAATAGTGATGATTTATATGATGAGATTAAAAAATACTTAAAATATCAATATATACCTTCTAATATTCGTTCACAATACTTTAATTATACTGGCAATGGTGGCACATTAACACTAAAAAACTTCGCTTATAAATTTGATGGTAAGTATTATGCAGAGCCTGTATCTTATAAAAAATTAGTATTTGACAATCTTTCTAAAAGCTTAACGCTAAGTTGGCAATTTCTTAATTTAAAGGAAATAGAGTTCAATAACTCTACTTACCAGCTTAGAACTTATTCAGAATTTGATACAAGCAATATTCATAGAATTAAAACTAGCGTTCCACATTGTTTAAATTCGAATAATTTTCCTAATCTTAAACTTGTGGAAACTGACATTAAAGATTTTACAGGACCAGATCAAAAAACAGTTTCATATGTGGAAGCCTTAAATTTCTGGGCTCAAAAAGGTGTAACATACCTAATTAAAAATCCATCTATTAGAACAATTCAAGATATTAAAAATTTATTTAATAATCTCATTTCTAAGTCAAATGAAGTTAGAAATCATTTTAATAGTTTATATCCTACAGAAGATGATAAAAACGAACTTTACTCACGTTATATATTAAATCCTGAAAAAGATACAATTATAGATGGAATAAGATATGTTATCAAAAATGGAGTAGCAACAGCACTTAGCTTAGTAAATGAAAAATATCAAGTAAATATTCCTGATAATATTTTAGTTGATGGTGTAAGATATCCTGTTACTAAGGTTGCTTCTGGAATATTTAAAAACTTTGAACATATTCATAAAGTACAATTTGGTGATAATATTATTGATTATTCAGCTCAGCCACTTTTTAAAAATAATAAATATCTAGAAGAAGTTATTTTTGGAAAAGGGTATACTAAATTAACTGAAAATGAATTTGAAAATTGTGATATTAAAACACTATATTTTAGAAATCCAGATATCAATTTAGCAAGTCTTGATTCAGTTAAGAAGAACCTTTCACTTACAAATGCTAATTTTAAATTATCAGGAAAATATAATACCTATGTAAATGTTGACAATACGCTTGTTAATCTTAGAACAAGACAGTTAATACTTGGTTCACCTAATTCAAATGTTCCTAAGAATATAAAAGAAATAACAAGTTATGCATTTAATAAATCGTCTATTGAAAAGTTAAATCTTCCTGATAGCGTTGAAAGAATTTCACAATTTGCATTTAATGGTTCCAAAATAAAGAAAATTTATCTTGGAACAGGCATTAAAGAAATTAGATCATTTGCCTTTAAGGATTGTAAAGAGTTAAGAGAGATCTGGATACCAAAAGGTACTAAATATGTTGGTGCATACGCATTTGAAGGTTGCAGCAATTTAACTGTTAACTATGAAGGAGATTCTATTCCACAAACATGGGATAAAGACTGGCTTGTTGGAGTAACTAACTTTAATTTAAAGAAAGCAAACCCAGGACCTATATCCTAGTAAATGTTTTAAAGAACCAAAGTTTGGTGAGAACTTTGGTTCTTTTTTATGCAATAAAAAAAGCTCACATAATTATTGTGAGCTAATAATTATAATAAAATCATACTTATTATTTTACAAACTTCTTACTTATTTTATCGGTGTCAACTTTCCTTAGGATATATCCAAAAAAGTAATATGTTAAAGAGAACTTAATAATATTAAATGGCATTACAACTCCAATAACTGCCCCAAGGTATTTTTTAATATTATCTACTTTTAAAAATGATTTAGGAAGAATATTTTCAATAAAGCTTTTACTTAGAAAATAATGCTTTCCAAAAGATAGGAATGCTGGATATATTATAAATACATTTAAAATAGTTAAAACAGTTGATACAACTAATGTCATAATAACCGCAGATAAAATGTAGTATATTAAAAAGTCAGTTGTAGTAGATTTATTTAAATTTATATATTTTTTAATAACTTTTAAAAATATCCAAGTAGTAAACACTAAAATAAGGGATGCTGTAATTGCAATTAACTCTCCAAAAAATACAAATGGTATATCAGTTCCACCTAAAAGAAGATATCTTATCGCAGATCTTAGTATTATTATTGGGATAGTTTTTAAAATTCCTAGAAAGTAAAGTGATATTAAAATAATCACTTCACTTAAATCAAGTTTCATCGGTGGAATCGGAATTTCAAAAAGTCCCACTATTATAGATAGCGATATAAATATCGCTGATAAAATTAACTCATACGTTATATATTTTTTCAATTTAAACTTCCTTCCAGACTTTTACTGTCGGTTTTGGGATTTAACCAAATCTGCTTTCGCTTGCTGACTTTACAGCCGGTGAGGTAATTATCCTCGTCTCGTTTTATATTTTATATTATACTAAAATTTATGATTTTATCAATTTTAACTATTTCATCATTGATTCTTTGAAAAAACTTATCATCAATTTTCTCAAAGACATTTGGAATAAATAATTTTTGTCCATCTTTTATTGGGTATGATACTAAAATATATTTATATTCTTTATCCTGTGATAGTCCAAAGTGTCTATATCCTTGGCTTAGGTTATATATATTATTTAACCTATCATCTTTAAATATATATTTTCTGCTTGTCCAGATTTTAAATTTATTATTAAAAGTTTTATTATCTGTTGTAGTTTTAAAAAGTCCTTTTACTCTGTGAAGATAATAATATCTTCTATTTGTAATAGCATATTCTAAAAGTTCAGTATTTTCTACTTTTTTTCTTATAATATAGCCTCTAAATCTCATATCAGATAACATTGATATTTCAAATATCTCAATATCATTTTGTTTATACTTAGCAAGTATTTTATATCCGTGGTGTTTGCTTATTAAATTAGAATCTTTTAAAGATTTATCTTTTTTGTTAAAACTATCATTTTTTAAATTTAAATCTTTAGTAATTTTATTTTTCACTACCTCATCAAATGTCACACTTCTAATTCCAAGAGTGTAAATATCTTCTGTTAGTGATACAGTAAATGATATAAATAAAACTCCTAGAATAACCGATGATGTCATTATTACATATTGAATAATTTTTATTCCAAACTCATTTGTCAAAATGTAAAATATCGCATATCCAATATATAAAAGTGCAAGCAGGATAGTCAGAATATAAAGCGGAACAAATTTTTTTCTTTGGCTGTTTAAAAAACTATAATCCATATTATTTCACCTTCATTTTTTTATCTATTATTTTAGCAAGCTTTAAAAACTCCTCAAGCATCGCCTTATCATTTAAGTTAAAAAGTGGCATTTTGTATAAAAGCTCTTTTTCTAAATTACTAGAAACATACTCCCCGCCACCACTTCCAAATGGAGTAATGTTAGTATTATAAATACTTGTCATATTCTCAACAACACCAAGAATGCTAATTCCAAGATCATCAAGTGCCATTCCCGATTTTAATGCTATCTTAGATGCATTTATATCAGGAGTTGTAACAAGAATTGCTTTAATGCTATCTTTAGCATATCCTGCAACATCAAGTAAAACATCTCCTGTTCCAGGTGGCATATCAATTATTATTAAATCATTATCACTATCCCAGTTAACCTTTTTAAAAAAATAATCAAGGATATTAGATAGCATCGGTGCTCTCCAGATAAGTGGTTTTTTATCATCTAGCAAAAATCTTGCTGATATTACCTCGATTCCATCTAAAGTTAAAATCGGATTTAGGCTTTCCTCATTTCCATATACCTTTAACTTTTCAATCCCTAAATAATCAGGTACACTAGCTCCATAAATATCGGAGTCAATTAAGCCAATGTTATATCCCATTTTTTTAAAGGCTCTTGCAATATTTATTGCAACAGTTGACTTACCAACGCCGCCCTTTCCAGATATTATGGCAAGATAGTTATACTTTTTAAAATCATCACCTTGTTTAGTATCTGATACAATTTTATTTTCAAGCTTGCCAGCCTCGCTTATTCTAAGACCACTAAAACCAAGCTCAAGCTTAATTGTTTTAGTAACTAAAAGTTTAATATCTTTTACACTTTTTAAATCAAGGCTATTAAAATCAAGCTTTACATCAACTACTCCATCAGGAGCAATTAAGATAGATTTAATTATATTTAAATCCTTTAAAGTCTTATTATTATATTTAATTGTTTCTAACTTTTTTAAAATATCTGAATGTGTCATTTTTTATTTTCCTTTAACTCTTTTTTTCTTCTTTTAGCCTCTTTTATATAAAATCCAATCCGCCTGAATAATTTAAGATTGCTATTATAATTTAGTATTGCTGTTTTATATGATGGTATTAAAATATAGAAAACATTAGCAGATAATGTAGCAATTATTAAAAGTGAAACAAGCGCATCATACCACATTATCTCTTTTGAAATTAAAAGAATTGGTGAGACAATAATTGAAAATGGCGGAAGATAGTTAAAGACCATTATAATATTGTGAACAACTCTTATATTTTTAAAATAAAATAACCCAATAGGAATATAAAAAAGCACAATCACAAGTCCTAGGACTGGTCCTGAGATGGTTGTAAATTCTTCCTGACCGTTTGATATTGCTGCAAGATATACAAAAATTATTATAAATAAAAATGTTCCGGCAATTGAAAATAATACTCCAAATAATATTGGAAGGAAAAGCTCTGTATCACTTACAACATAAGGAATAATATCAATTATTCCTTTATTTACAATAAATCCTGCTAAAAATAAAAAGCTAACAATTAAAAGAATCTGAATTATTGAAACCAAAACTCCGCCAAGTACCTTTGAAAGTAGATGTTTTTCCTCGGAGACATTTAATATTATTTGCTCAATAACTCTGTTTGATTTTTCTAAAACAACATCTACACTGCTTGTTTGAACTGATTGAATAATTAAAGTTATCACAAGGCCAACAAGAATTGTTGAAAATGCTGCTGTTATCCTTTGCCTTTTTATAATGCTATTAAAGTTTATATCAGATATTACATCAATTTTTTTATTTGAGTTAAAACCCGAAATTTCACTATCGAATGTATTTATAAATTTTGCAGCTGCATTTTTTACTTTCTCAGATTCTGTTCCTAGATAAAGATATGAGCTTATTTTATTTTCACTATTTTTAACTAAATATATTCCAAGAGAAATATTTTGTTTTTTAAAGTATTCTTTTATTTTTTCGTGATTATTATCTAAATTTAAATTCTTTTTAATTGTTAAATTGCTAGAATCTTGTTTTAAATTAGGAAAGTAGCTTTTATTAAATACATTAAAAAAATACTTTTCTAATTTATCATTTTCATACTCTGCGTCATATGAAAAGGCAATCTCAGATTTAAAGTTTTCATCATAATCAGGCTTTATCCTGCTTCCACCTTTAATAACTCCTGGAATATAAGCAATTAAAAATGCTAAAACTAAAAAGATAACATTAGTTATAATAAAGCCCTTTGATAGAATTCTCTTTTTTAAAAAGTTACCAATTAAAAAACCAAACTTTTTCATTTTCTAGCCCCTTTTACTCTATCTAGGAATATTTCCTCAAGTCCTGCATCAAAAACCGAAAATAGGGTTAAATTATGGCTATTTTTACAGATTTTAAAAACATCCTTCGCAACTTCTTTATTTTCTATCTTAACATTTAATGTTCCATTTAAAAAAACAGCATCAATTACCCCAGGAATAGATTTTATTTTCTCTATATCTAAATCATCGGCTTTTATTTTAATGTCTTGTTTTTTATAGTCTGCTTTAATTTTATTAAGTTCACCATTTAAAATAACTTCGCCCTTATTTATTAAAACTACCTTATCGCAATACTTTTCAACAGTGTTTATTTGGTGGGATGAAAATATTATCATCTTGTTATTTTTTTTAAGAGACATTATAATATCCATTATCTCTTTAGCATTTACTAAATCAAGCCCTGAGATTGGCTCATCTAAAACTAAAAGTTTTGGATCATTTAAAAGAGATGATATAAATTGAATCTTTTGCTGATTACCTTTTGAAAGAGTTTCAATTTTATTATTTTTATACTCTGTCATATTAAATAAATCAAGGTAGTAGTTAATTCTATTCTTTAAAATATTAGTTTCAATTCCTTTAATTTTCCCAAAGTATAAAAGCATTTCTAATACCTTATACTTTGGAAACATCGCACGTTCTTCAATTAGATATGATATATCAAAAGATGAATTGCTACTAATTCTTTTATTATTTAAATAAATCTCGCCTTTGTAAGGTTTTAAAAGCCCACAAATAAGCCTAAAGGTTGTGGTTTTACCACAGCCATTAGGACCTAAAAAACCAAGAATTTCTCCTTCTTTTAAATTAAATGAAATATCTTTAATTGTATCTTTTTCACCATATTTAAAAAAGATATTCTTAACATCAAGCATTTATCTTTTTTCCTTAATTTCTGAAAGTAAATCTTTTGTAAAATCTTTTAACTTTAAGCTAGTTGACTCGCTTGATTGGTATTTTCTAAATGTTATAATTTTCTCATCTTTTTCTTTATCACCAATAATTATTTGATAAGGTATTTTTTTAGTCTGAGCCTCTCTTATCTTATAGCCTAGTTTTTCCTCTCTTAAATCAATTTCGCATCTAATATTATTTTCCTTTAAATAATCAAGTACTTTAAGTGCGTATTTTTCATGGTATTTATTATTAACAGGAATTATAATAACTTGCTTTGGAGATAGCCAAAGCGGAAATTTTCCTGCATAGTGCTCTGTGATAATTGCGAAAAATCTTTCAAGAGAACCTAAAATTGCCCTGTGAAGCATTACAGGTCTTTTTTTATCACCTTCATCTGATATATAAGTTAGTTCAAATCTTTCAGGAAGATTCATATCAAGCTGGATTGTTCCACATTGCCAAACTCTATTCATTGAATCTTTAATATGAAAATCAATCTTTGGACCATAAAAGGCACCATCGCCTTTATTTATTTTAAATTCTTTTCCACACGAAATAAGGGCATCCTCTAATGCCTTTTCTGCCTCATCCCATATTTTAATGTCCCCTATAAATTTTTTCTCAGGTCTTGTTGAAAGCTCGATTTTATATGTAAGATTAAATGTTTTATAAATCTCATCAAATAATTTTAAAAGATTTCCTATCTCATCTTTTATTTGAGAGATAGTCATATAAATATGAGCATCATCTTGCGTAAATGCTCTAACTCTAAAAAGTCCATTTAAAGCTCCGCTTGCCTCATGTCTGTGAACATGACCAAGCTCAGCAACTCTAAGCGGGAAGTCTTTGTAGGAGTGAAGTTTAGATTTATATACTAAAATTCCTCCTGGACAGTTCATTGGTTTTACTGCAAATAATTTATCATCTATTTTAGATGTATACATATTCTCACGATAATTTTTCCAGTGTCCTGATATCTCCCATAGCTCTTGGTTTAGCATTGTAGGAGTTTTAATAAACTCATACCCAGCCTTTTTATGAATATCATACCAATAATTTTCAAGCTCGTTTAAAATTATCATACCATTGTTAAGCCAGATAGGAAAACCTGGTCCAAATTCTGAAAAGTGAAATAGTTCAAGCTCTTTACCAATTTTCTTATGGTCTCTTTTCTTTCTTTCTTCAAGATTTGTTAAATATAAGTTTAAATCATCCTTTGACCAAAAACAACTTCCATAAATTCTGGTAAGTTGCTTGTTTTTATTATCTCCTCTCCAATAAGCTCCTGAGATATTCGTAAGTTTAAAATTCTTTAAAACATTTAAATTTTCAACATGCCCACCTTGACAAAGATCAAAAAAATCACCCTGTTTATAGATTGTAAGAACTTCTCCTTTTTTAGAATGCTCTTTTATAAGCTCTATTTTATATTCATTATCTTTAAAAATTTCAAGTGCTTTTTCATATGAGACTTCCTCTCTTTTAATACTAAGTCCCATATTTGCTATTTTAAGCATTTCCTTTTCAATATTTGCTAAATCATCAAGCTGGATAATTTCATCATTAAAATCAATATCATAAAAAAATCCCTCTTCAATGCTAGGACCAATTGTAAGCTTGGCATCTTTGTAAATATTTTTAACAGCATGTGCAAGCAAATGTGCACAGCTATGATTTAATATGTGAAATGCTTCACTATCTTTTTTAGTTAATATCTTTAAACTCCCATCACCTTTAATTGGATATGTAAGCTCTACTAATTTATCATTAAAGATAGCTCCTACAGCATTTTTTGAAAGTGAAATTGAGATTTTTTTAGCAATCTCAATTGGAGAAGTTACATTCTCACTAATTTCTAATTTATTATTTTCTGGTAAAGTTATAATCATTTTATTACCTTCTTCATTTTATAATTTAATTAAATTCTAGTAAATTATAACTTAATTTATTCCAAACATCAATATTATTATTAAATTTGGTAAATATAAGTTAATTTATTTTTTCAAACTTCATATATATTTCCTTTTTATAAAAGCAAAAACATACTATCATTTTTTTAGAATAATCATCAATTGCCTTTGTATAGTTATTTTTCTTATTTTTATCTATTGCTTCATTAAGCATAGTCTCTATTTCTTTTTTATATTTTGCAGCCTTAATATCAAATACATATGAATATCCATTTTTATCAAAGCTTCTTAAGATGATATCGTATCTTCCTAATTTTTCATCTAAATTAGAAATAACTTTTCCGATTCCCATTGACTTAAAAAAATCTAAAAGTGCGATATGGTATGAATTTTTCGCAGAGCTTCTTTCCATGTCCATATATGAAAATGTATCATCTAAAAGATAACTCATACGTTTTAATATTCCATCTAAATCTCCTAAAATAAATGATTTCATAACAAATATAAAATCGCCTGAATTATTATAAAGTGCTTTTGCAGAGATGTCTGAAATGGTAGATAATATCTCCTTATTAACTACCTTTACAAGTCCATCTTCATCATAAGTTAGATATCCTGTCGTTATCATATAAGCAAAAATTTTATTATAATCGTCTAAATCACTTATAAATAATTTACTAGGATGAGTGTTTCTTAAATTCACTGCACCTCCATCAAGTAAGCTGATGAAAGTTCTTTTAATGTGATTGGATGCTTTTTTTAAAATATCACTTAGCATTTCAGTACTTGAAGTCATTGCCCAGTATGGCTTTAATTTTTTCTCATACAGAAAATTATTAATAGACCAGGGATTATATATCTTGTTTTTTCCAAATAAATATCCGCTATAATAGTCTTTCACATCATCTTTATAATTTTCTAAACCATACTCTCTGAGAGCAGCTAAAACTTCTTTATCAGTGTATCCAAATGAATCTGAAAACTCATCAGAATCTAGCCCGTATACTACTATATTATTTAGTCCTGAAAAGACATTACTTTGATCGATTCTCGTTATTCCTGTAATAATTGCCTTTTCTAAATATGGATTAGTCTTTAAGGCTGAAGAGTATAACGTTGAAAAAAAATCAATAGCTTCATCAACATAACCTTTTTGATATGCTTTTAAAATAGGTGCCTCATACTCATCTATTAGGAGAATAACTTTTTTATTATATTGCTGATAATATGCCTCTGTAAAAATTTGAAATGCAAATTTAAAGGCGCTCTTATTTATTTTTTTAACCTTATTATAAGCAATTAATAAATTTTCACTTAAATCATCAAAGGCATCAATTTTACTAAAAATATTTCTAAATTTTAGATGAAGTGATTCACACATATCTTCAAAATTATTGCCATAAATATCTTTCATTGTAATACTAATAGTAGGATAGTTTCCTTGCATTTTAATATATTCAGATTTCGATATATCTAAATTTTTGAATAGTTTTTTATTTTCTTCTTTATTTTCTATGTTATAAAAATAATCTAGCATAGAAATAAAAAGGGTCTTTCCAAATCTCCTAGGACGAGTAAAAAGTAAGACATTTAGATTATTTTTTTCAATCAAAGAAATTGCTGATGTCTTATCTATATAGTATAAATTATTTTTAATTATCTCACTAAAATCTTCTGTACCAATTGGTAAATATTTCAAATCCAATCACCTAATCACTGATTTTTTCAAACTTCATATGTATTTCCTTTTTATAAAAGCAAAAGCACACTATCATTTTTTTAGAATAATCATCAATTGCTTTTATATAGTTATTTTTCTTAATTTGCTCTAGTCCTTCATCAAGTTTACTTTCAATTTCTTTTTCATTTTGAGCTACTTTAACTTCAAACACATATGAGTATCTATCCATATTAAAGTTTCTTAAGATAATATCATATCTTCCAGAACCTGCTTCTAAATTAGATGTGACTTTACCAAGTCCCATGGTATTAAGTAAAATTAAAAATGTCATATGATATGCATTTTCTGTTGTTTTTCTTGTCATATCCATATATGAGAATGTATCATCAAAAAGCGAATTCATATACTTTAATATTCCATCTAAATCACCAAAATCAAGAGATTTCATAAGATATGTAAAATTACTTGGGACTTTGTAAAGTCCTCCTGCTGAGATATCTGAAATAGTAGATAATATTTCTTTGTTAACTATTTTAATCAGTCCGTCTTTAGTATAAGTAAGATATCCTGTTGATAGCATATAAGCAAATAGTTTATTAGGATCATCTAAATCCTTTATGATTAAATTATTTGAATCATTATATCTTAAGCTGATTTTTCTTCCTTCGGCAAGCTTTGCAAAATCCTGTTTTATATCATTTGATGCTACTGCTAAAAGTTCTCTAATCATCTCAGTTGATGATGTCATTGTCCAATATGGTTTTAGTTTTTTCTCATATAGAAAATTAAGAATTGACCACGGATTATATATTTCGGTATTCCCAAAGACATACCCATCATAGTATTCTTTTACTCCATCCTTATATTTTTCTAGCTTATATTCGCTTAAAGCTGAAAAAACTTCGCTATTTGTAAAACCAAATGAATTGGCAAAATCAATAGAATCAATCCCATATGACATTATATTATTAAGTCCAGAAAAAATATTGCTTTGAGTAATTTTAGTTATTCCAGTAATAACTGATTTTTCTAAATATGGATTTGTCTTTAGGACTGATGAATACAAATTAGAAAAAAACTTGATGGTCTCATCCACATAACCATTTTGGTGAGCATATAAAATTGGTGCCTCATATTCATCTATTAGAAGAATAACTTTTTTATTATAGTGTTTATAATATGCCTCAGTAAAAATTTGCAAGGCGATTGACATAGTATTTACATCCATCTTTCTTATAGCCTCGATAGCCTCTTTTAAATCATTACTTGTATTTTTAAATGAATCGATTTTTTCAAGGAATGGTCTAAATTTATTTTTTAAAATTATAAGCATTCCTTTAAAGTCATTTGCTCTTATGTCCTTCATCGTAATGCTGATAGTAGGATAACTTCCCTGCATTTTCATATACTCAGATTTTGATATGTCTAAATCCTTGAATAGTTTTTTATTTTCTTCTTTATTTTCTATGTTATAAAAATAATCTAGCATAGAAATAAAAAGGGTCTTTCCAAATCTTCTAGGACGAGTAAAAAGTAGGACATCTGAATTAGCTTTCTCAATTAAAGAAATAGCAGAAGTCTTATCTACATAATATAAGTTTTTCTCTATTATCTTTTTAAAATCTTCAATTCCTATTGGTAATAATTTCATAAAATCACTCCATTATTTAATGCTTTCAAACTTCATATGTATTTCTTTTTTGTAAAAACAAAAGCATACTATCATTTTTTTAGAATAATCACTAATTGCTTTTATGTAGTTATTTTTTTTGATTTGATCTAGTCCTTCATCAAGTTTTGCCCCTATTTCATTTTCATCTTTAGCTACTTTAACTTCAAACACGTATGAGTATCTATCCTTATTAAAGTTTCTTAAAATAATATCATATCTTCCGGAACCTGCTTCTAAATTAGATTTTACTTTACCAAGTCCCATCGCATATAAAAGCGTTCCTAATGCTAAATGGTATGATTGCTCAAAAGCTGTTCTTGGCATATCCATATACGAAAATGTATCATCAAAAATAGAATTTAAATAAATCTCAGCATCTTTTAAATCGCCAGTATCTAATGAGTCTTTAAATCCTATAAAGTCCGTTGGAACATTATAAAGTCCATCCGATGATAAATCAGATATTGAAGATAATATCTCCTTGTTAACAACTCTAACAAGCCCATTTTTATCATATGTTAAATAGCCTGTTGTTATCATATAAGCAAATAATTTATTATAATCATCTAAATCACTTATCACTAAATTATTAGGATTGGTGTTTTTCAAATTTACGCTCTCACCGTCAAGTAAACTTATAAAAGTCTTTTTAATATGATTAGATGCCTTTTTTAAAAGACTACTTATTATCTTAACGCTTGCCGTCATTGTCCAATATGGCTTTAGTTCCTTCTTGTTCAAAAAGTTAAGAATAGACCATGGATTATATATTTCTGTTTTCCCAAATATATATCCATCGTAGTATTCTTTTACACCATCTTTATAATTATTAAGGCCATACTCCTTTAAAGAGGCTAAAACCTCTCTACTAGTAAAACCAAATGAATCTGAAAACTCACTAGAATCTATTCCATAAACTCTTATATTATTTAATCCTAAGAAAATATTGCTTTGAGTGATTCTTGTTATTCCTGTAATAATTGCCCTTTCTAAATAGGGATTAGTCTTTAAAACTGATGAATATAGTGTTGAAAAAAACTGAATTGCTTCATCAATATAGCCATTTTGGTAAGCATTTAAAATTGGCGCTTCATATTCATCCATTAAAAAAATCACTTTTTTATCGTAGTTTTCATAATATAATCTTGTAAACGTATAAAAAGCAGACGAAAGTGATGAATAATCGCAATTTTCCATCCTATCTAATATATTTAAATCTTCTTTTGAAATATTTTTAAATGTCTTAACTTTCTTTATTAAAGGAATTAACTTATCTCTTATTTTTGCTAAGAGAATTTCGAAATTAGGAGCTGTAATATCTTTTACAGTAAGAGATATCACAGGATAGCTTCCTTGTAATTTCATATACTCTGATTTTGATATGTCAAGGTTTTTGAAGAGATTTTTATTTTCTTCCTTGCTTTCTATATTATAAAAATAATCAAGCATAGAGATAAATAATGTTTTCCCAAATCTTCGAGGACGTGTGAAAAGTAGGACATCTAAATTATTTCTCTCAATTAAAGAAATGGCTGATGTCTTATCAACATAATATAAATCTTTTTCTATTATTTTTTTAAAATCTTCGGTTCCGATTGGTAATAATTTCATAAAATCACTCCATTTTTATTTAATATTTTCGCTTTATTGTCTATTTATATATTATCTATATATATTATACCTTTTTTTACCTTTTTTAATTCTTATCACAATCAAAAAAGCCCTTTCGGGCTTTTTTAAGATACAGGTCCTGGGTTTGCTTTCTTTAAATTAAATTTAGTTACTCCAACAAGCCAGTCTTTATCCCATGTTGAAGGAATAGAATCTCCTTCATAGTTAACAGTTAAATTGCTGCATCCTTCAAATGCGTATGCACCAACATATTTAGTACCTTTTGGTATCCAAATCTCTCTTAACTCTTTACAATCTTTAAAGGCAAATGAGCTAATTTCCTTAATACCAGTTCCAAGATAAATTTTCTTTATTTTGGAACCATTAAACGCAAACTGAGAAATTGTCTCAACGCTGTCAGGAAGATTTAGCTTTTCAATATTTGATCTGTTAAATGCATTACTTGTTATTTCCTTAACATTCATAGGAACATGTGAATTAGCCGAACCAAGTATTAACTGTCTTGTTCTAAGATTAACAAGAGTATTGTCAACATTTACATAGGTATTGTATTTTCCTGATAATTTAAATCTAACTTCATTAAGTTTTAAGTTTTTCTTAACCAAGTCAAGATTTTCTAAATTAATATCAGGATTTTTAAACCTTACATCTCTAACATCACAATCCTCAAACTCATTAAAAGTTAACTTTTTATATCCTTTACCAAAGACAACTTCTTTTAATTCTTTATTTCCATTAAATAGTGGGTAATTGGAATAATCAATAATATTATCCCCAAAGTAAACTTCTTCAAGATCTTTATATCCCTTAAATAATCCTGATAATATGCGAGTTACAGGATATCTTACCCCTTCAAGCATAATATTATCTGGAATAATAACTTTTTTCTTTGAACTATTAAATGAAGAATAATCTTTTTTAATGCCAATAGGTATTGCATTTCCATTTTTGACAACATATCTTATATCATCAAATTCATCATCTCTCTCAGGATTTAGTATATATCTAGAATATAATTCATTTTTATCATCTTCTGTAGGATATAAAATATTAAAATGATTTCTAACCTCGTCTGATTTAGAAATAAGACTGTTAAATAAATTTTTGATATCTTGTATAGTTTTAATAGATGGATTTTTAATTAAGTATGTTACACCTTTTTGAGCCCAGAATTTTAAAGCATCTAAATAAGAAACGATATTTTGATTTTTTCCTATAAAATCTTTAATATCACTTTCAACAAGTCTAAGACTTGAAAAATTATTACCATTTAAGTTTTGTGGAACACTTGTTTTAATTCTCCATAAATTATCAGTGTTAAATTGACGATCAAATCTAACTTGGGATACTGAATCATTAAATTCAACTTCTTCTAGATTTCTAAAATCCCAGTCAAAATCAATATCTTTAGCAAGTTTTTCAAATATTAACTTCTTATAAGAAACTGGTTTTAACTCAGGCTTACCATAATATTTGTACATAAAATTTTTTAACTTTAATGTATTACCTATATCTTCTAAATGATTAAGTGAAATTCTAGTATAATTGCGGTAAATATTAGAAGGAACATATTGAAATTTTAAATGCTCTACAGTTGTATAATAAACATCACTACTTGTAATTTTATAATCAATTTCTAAACTACCTCTTTGTTTAATAGATTCTGTACCTGAATCATATAAATAGTTAGCAAATGATAGCACTTTATCCTTATCATAAGTATATCCAGGTAGAAGTTTTTTAAGTAATTCCAAAAATTGAAATTTATTTTTATAAAGATAGTATTCAGTATTATCGAAATCATCATTAACAACTTTCATAAGTTTTTCAACCATAGACTCTGATTGATATAATGATTCTGAACTACTATTGAATAGATTTTCATTATAAAGAAGTCTTCCGCCATTTTTAGATACCAAGGCATGAGAAATTTTGTTATATCCAGCATCTCCAAAATTATTTGTTAACCCAATTGGAAAAGCATTCCTATACCACTTATATGGATTATCTACATCTGAATCATCTTGAAGGCCTAAATCTTTATAATCTATCGTATTTACATTAGAAATTTTAAGCGGTGTAGGAGAAAGAAAAACATTGTCCAAATAACCACCAATATTTTCAAGAAATGATTTTAAATGACCAGAGTTTTCAACCACAGAATCAAAATCAGGTTTTAAAAAGTTTTTAGCTAATATTTTTTTCTTTTTTATATTAAATGTTAATGAATCAACATCCTTATAAGTAATCTCTCGATTTGAAGGATCATCAGATAAAATTTCATCTTTTTTGTATGTAGTCGATGTGATTACATATTTATGATATGAATTATCATTCGATTTAATTAGTCCCTTGTCAAATATTAACATTTGTCCCTTATAATTCCAACCAAATACATAAAAATCTTCTTCATCAGGATGTTTTAATTTATTATAAACTATTGCATTTAGTTTAAAATTAGTATCTCTAATATTTTTTCCTAATGTATCAAGATTGATAATTTCATCATAATCATCCACAAAAACATTATTACCACGAAATGAAGAAATAATATTTATTTTTGTCCCATCGGCAACAATACCAGCAAACGCATCAGGATAATATTCACCAGAAAGAGTGGAAAGTATTTCAGTCCTTTTAGAACCTAATGTAAAGTTTTTTAAAATTTTAGAATTTTTAAATGCATTTGAAACAACAGAACCAATACGACTATATAACTTGTTAGATTGATTATCAATTTTTTTAACAATATCTAAACTGCTAAAAGAAAAAGTATCTTCATTATTTTTAACATATAAAATTTTTGAATAATCAAAATATCTGATGTCTCCAGCACTTCGAACAACAGGAAACTTGTATAAAAATCCAATTACTTGAACACCTTCATCTGGAGATGATTGACTATGGTCAAGTCTATCCATAACATGTAAATATCCAAATTCCTTAGTAGTTTCATTAAAATTAAGATTTGCTTTGTATGGGAAAGGGTTCTTTTTGAATAAGTGTAATCTATCTGTATCTACTTTAGTAGCTTCTTTTGTAAGAAAGTTAACTTCCTCTAAATTTGAATTTGGTAAATTAAAGTTTTCAAAAAACAATGGATCCATACCATTTTGGAATTCAAATATAGATAATTTTTTAAGCTTAGTATTACTAAAATACCCATCATAGTTATTAGGATAAAGTGCAATTGATCCTAAATTGTTTTCGTTACCTTTACCAATATTAACAAGGTTATAAGCATCATAGAAAGCCTTGCTGTGTAAATGAATTCTACCATCATAAACTAGTTTTTCAAGACCTGAATTAGCAAACGCTAATTCATAAACAGAAATAAAAAAATTAGTTTTTTGATAAACAATTTCTTTAATACCCGAATTAGCGAAGGCTTTTGATCTAATATGCACACTGCTAATTTTATCTGATTTAATACTCTTAAATGACTTAGTATTTTCCATTGAACTTTCCTCAAATGAATATACATTGCCTATAAAATCAATTTCAGTTAACTTATCACAATTTTTAAAAGCTGATTTATTAAGTATAAATAAATTATTTTTATTAGAATTTCTATGATATTTAACAGTTTGTAAAAGGGTTGAATTCATAAAAGCTTCTTCATCAATTTTAAATGATCCATCACCTAAGTATTTAGGTAAAGTTAAATCTCTAATAGAGTAAGTATTTTTAAACATTCTCTTAGGTATTTTTGCAAAATTATTAGCAAGCGTCACCTCATTAAAATCAACATTAGTTAAGTTATAGTTGTTCTCAAAAGCAGATTGTTTAATTTTATCATTAG